>JBOGIW010000285.1:0-4134 GCA_050748045.1 Vicinamibacterales bacterium
GTCGTCGCCGGCGGCGCCGCCGCGACGGCGCTCGTCATCGTGCATCGGCACCGCGGCAACGTCGCGCGCCTCATCGCGGGCACGGAACGTCGCGTTGGCCAGCGTCTCTTCTGACGCCGTTTTCCGATCAGGAGGCAGACTCATTCATCGCGTCGCGGTTCTCGGGTCGGGCGGCTGGGGCACGGCGCTGGCCATTCACCTCGCGCGGGTCGGGCACGACGTTCGCCTCTGGGCGCGCGACGCGTCGCTCGTCGCCGACATGAACGCGCGGCGGGCCAATGCCGTGTACCTGCCCGACGTGCTGTTTCCGGCCTGCCTGCGGGCCAGCGCGGATCTCGCCGAGGTGCTGGAGCATGCCGCGCTCGTCGTCTCGGCGGTGCCGTCCCACGGCACGCGCGCCGTGATCCGCCGCGCCGCGGCGAATCTCGTGCCCGGCGCCATTGTCGTCAGCGCGGCGAAGGGCCTGGAACAGGACACGCTCGTCCGCGTGTCGGAGATCATCGGCCAGGAGCTCGCGGGCTCGCACGGGATCGTCGTGCTGTCGGGGCCGAGCTTCGCCGGCGAGCTGGCCCGCGAGCTGCCGACGGCCGTCTCCGTCGCGTCCGCTGACGCGGGCGCCGTCGAGCGGGTGCAGGCCGACTTCCGCGCGCCGTACTTCCGGCTGTATGCCAGCGACGACGTCGTGGGGGTGGAAATCGGCGGCGCATTGAAGAACGTCATTGCGATTGCCGCGGGCGCCGTCGAGGGGCTGGGTCTCGGCCACAACGCGCTGGCGGGGCTGATCACGCGGGGGCTGGCCGAGATCACGAGGCTGGCATGCGCGGCTGGCGCCCGTCGCGAGACGCTGGCCGGCCTCACCGGCCTCGGCGATCTGGTCCTCACCTGCACCGGGTCGCTCAGCCGCAACCGGCACGTCGGCGTGGAGCTGGCGCGCGGGCGCAGCCTGCACGACGTGCTGGCGGGCATGAAGATGGTGGCCGAGGGCGTCCGCACGACCGAGGCGGCGCTGGCGCTCGGCGCGCGCCACGGGGTGGAGCTGCCGATCGCCGCGCAAGTGGCGGAGCTCCTCGCCGGCCGCAAGGACGCGCGCACGGCCGTGTACGACCTGATGCTGAGGCCGCAGCGCGCGGAGGCTGGATAATGAGTCCATGGGATTCTTCGACAAGCTTCGCGACGGCCTGAGCCGCACGACGCAGCAGATCGTCAGCCGCTTCGAGGAGATCGTCCAGACGGCCGACGCGCCCGGGCAGCGTACCCGTCCGGTGGATGTCGACACGATCGAGGCGCTCGAGGAGCTGCTCATCTCGGCTGACGTCGGCCTTGCCGCGAGCGAGCGCATCATCACCGCGGTGCGCGATCGCGCCCGCCGGGGCGAAAGCCTCCGCGACCTGGTGAAGCAGGAGATCCGCCGCATCTTCGACGACGTCGACGCCACCGTGTCGGCCAACGGCCGCCAGACGCACGTGACGCTCATCGTCGGCGTGAATGGCACGGGGAAAACGACCACCATCGGCAAGCTCGCGAACCTCCTGAAGGCGAGCGGCAAGACGCCGCTCATCTGCGCCGCCGACACCTTCCGCGCGGCGGCGGTGGAGCAGCTCGAGATCTGGGCGACGCGCGCGGGGGTCGACCTCGTCCGCGCCAAGGAAGGCTCGGATCCGGCGGCGGTGGTCTTCGACGCCATCCAGCGCGGCAAGGCGAAGGGACGCGATCCGATTCTCGTCGACACGGCGGGGCGCCTGCACACGCGCGTGAACCTGATGAACGAGCTCGACAAGATCAGGCGCGTCGCCGCGCGCGCCGCCGAGGGAGCGCCTCACGACGTCCTGCTGGTGCTGGACGCGACCGTGGGTCAGAACGGCCTCGCGCAGGCGCGCGAGTTCATGAGCGCCGCCGGCGTGAACGGGATCGTGCTCACGAAGCTGGATGGCACGGCGAAGGGGGGCGTCGCCGTCGCGATCGCCAACGACCTCAAGCTGCCGATCCGCTACGTCGGCGTCGGCGAGGGCATCGACGACCTGATCCCGTTTTCGGCGCAGGACTACGTCGACGCGCTGTTCCAGGAGAAATGGTAGACAGCCCGACGTGGTAGACGACGCCTCATGGATGCGGCGGGCACTCTTTCTCGCCGAGCGCGGCCTCGGCCGCACCACGCCGAACCCGGTCGTCGGCGCGTGTATCGTCAGCCGTGAGGGCGTGGTCGTCGGCCAGGGTGCGCACGAGCGCGCCGGCGCGCCGCATGCCGAGGTGCATGCGCTCGACGCGGCGGGCGCGCGGGCGCGCGGCGCCACGTTGTACGTCACGCTCGAACCGTGCGTGCACACGGGGCGCACCGGGCCCTGCACCGAGCGGATCCTCGAGGCCGGCATCGCCCGGGTCGTCGCGGCCATCGAGGATCCGGATCCACGCGTGAGCGGCCGCGGGTTCGCCCGGCTGCGCGACCGGGGCGTCGAGGTGACCTCCGGCATCGAGCGCCGCGCGGCGTTCCGTCTGAACCAGCCGTTCTTCACCGCCACGCGGTGGGGGAGGCCCTTCGTCATCCTCAAGGCCGCCACCAGCCTCGACGGCTATGTCGCGGCGCGACCGGGGATGCGCAGTCACCTGACCTCGGCTCCGGCCAACCGGCGGGCGCACCTCGTGCGGGCCCGTGTGGACGCCATGGCCGTCGGCGTGGGAACCATCCTGGCCGACGATCCGCGGCTCACCAGCCGGGAGGTGTACCGCGAGCGGCCGCTGGCGCGTGTCGTGTTCGATCGCCGGCTGCGCACGCCTGCACGGGCGCGGGTGTTCTCGACGCTCCAGGCGGGACCGGTCATAATACTGACGTCCCGGGACGCCATCGATGCGCAGGCGGCCCGCGCCCGCGCGCTCGACGCGGCGGGGGCGACGATCGTGCCGATCGCGGAACCGGGTCTCGCGCCGATGCTGCGGGCGCTCGTTCCGTTCGACATTCATAGCGTGTTGCTCGAGGGCGGGGCGACGGTCCATGCGGCGGCGTGGGACGCCGGCGTCGTGGATTGCGTCCAACTCTATGTGACGCCGCACGTCATCGGCCCCGGCGGCGTGCCGCTGCTGGAGCGGCAGCGGTTTTCGCCCGCGGGCCTCGTGGAGTCGCGCGTTGACGTGCGGGGGTGCGACGTCATCATCGAAGGCTATGTTCACGGGGCTGATTGAAGCCGTCGGCGTGATCCAGGAGACCGAGCGCGCGACGTCCGGCGTGCGGCTGTGCGTCACGACCGGCCTCGCGCCGCGGCTGACCCCCGGCGACAGCCTTGCCGTCAACGGCGTCTGCCTCACCGTGACCGTCGTCGAGGCGGGCTCGGTCCACGCCGACGTGGGCCCGGAGACCGCGCGCATCACCACGCTCGGCAGCCTCGAGCGCGGGCGCCTCGTCAACCTCGAGCAGCCGATGCGCGCCGACGCGCGCGTCGGCGGCCATTTCGTGCAGGGGCATGTTGACGGCACGGGTACAGTAGAAGAGATTCGCGCCGAAGGCGACGCGCACTGGCTGACGATCTCGTTCCCTCCCGGCCTGGCCTCGTACCTCATTCGCAAAGGGTCGATTGCCGTCGACGGTGTCAGCCTCACCGTCGCCGGTCTCGGGGACGCGGAGCTCGACGTCATGATCGTGCCGTTCACGTGGGATCACACGGCGACCCGGTCGCTCAGGGTCCGCGACCGCGTGAACCTCGAATGCGACATGATCGGCAAGTACGTCGCGCGGACGCTCGAGCTCACGGGGATCGACGCGGCCCGATCCCGGACCAGGGTTTACTGAGCCGGCCGATCCGGCCCGCAGAGAGTATGTCGAAGCTTCGCATCGCCAAGGGATCGAGGAAGGGCAGCCCGTTCGCGCCGATCGAGCAGGCCGTCGAGGCCATCCGCGACGGCCGCATGATCATCGTCGTTGACGACGAGGATCGCGAGAACGAGGGCGATCTGACGATTGCGGCCGGGAAGGTCACGCCCGGGGTCATCAACTTCATGGCGAAGTACGGCCGCGGGCAGATCTGCCTCCCGATGACGGGCGAGCGGCTGGATGCGCTCGAGATCCCGCTGGCGGTCAACTCGAACACCACGACCTTCAGCACGGCCTTCTGCGTGCCGATCGATGCGAAGAACATGGTGTCGACC
>JBOGIW010000286.1:0-4709 GCA_050748045.1 Vicinamibacterales bacterium
GCGCCGTACAGGAGACGGCAATGCGCGCGATTGAGCTGGTCGAGAAGTCGCAGATGACGGATCGGCCGAACATGAAGTCCGGCGACACGGTGCGGGTCCATGTGAAGGTCCGGGAAGGCGACAAGGAACGCATCCAGATCTTCGAAGGGATCGTGATCGGGATGCACCGCGGCGGGGCGCGCGCGACGTTCACGGTCCGGAAAGTCTCGTTCGGCCAGGGCGTGGAGCGCATTTTTCCGCTGCACTCGCCGACGATTGCGAAGGTGGACGTGGTCCGGTCCGCCCGCGTCCGCCGTGCCAAGCTGTACTTCCTCCGCAACCTGAAGGGGAAGGCGGCGCGCATGAAGGAAGCTACGAGGCGAACCTCTTAGGTTCCGGGTTCCTGGTTCCTGGTTCCGGGTTCCGGGTGCGACGACATGGTGAAGGTTCGCGCCATGCGTACCGTCGAGAACGCGCTTCGGCGGTACGGCTTCTACCGCATCGCCGGGGTCGACGAGGTGGGGCGTGGCTGCCTGGCCGGTCCGGTCGTCACCGCGGCTGTCATTCTCGATCCCGCACGGCGCATCTCCGGGATCTGCGACTCGAAGACCACGACGCTCCTGCAGCGGGAGCGGCTCTACACGCTGATCACCCGCACGGCGGTCGCATGGTCGGTTGCCGCGGCGAATCCGGCCGAGATCGACACGCTCAACATCCATCGCGCCACGCTCGAAGCGATGCGCCGCGCCGTGATGGCGATAGCGCCGCTCCCGGACATGGTGCTCGTGGATGCCTTCCGGATCCCCGACCTGTACATGGCACAACGCGGCGTCCTGCACGGCGATCGTCGCTGCAGCGCCATCGCCGCGGCATCGATCATCGCGAAGGTCACCCGCGACCGCGAGATGCTGCTGCATCACGCCGCGGACCCGCGATACGGGTACGATCGCCATAAAGGCTACGCCACGGCGGACCATCTTGCCGCGGTTGCACAGTTCGGCTACTCCACGCTGCACCGGCGCTCGTTCCGGCCCCCCTCCCTATTCGATACAATGGACAGCTGATCCGAGAACTAAAGGCCGGCCTGTCCTTGCCCATAGACCGCGAAGCAACGCTTAAGAAAGCGGAGAAGCTCCTCCGTCAAGGGAAGCTCGACGGAGCCATCGCGGAGTACGTGCGGCTCGTCGACGAGCAGCCGAAGGACTGGAGCTCGATCAACGCGCTGGGCGATCTGTACGCGCGGGCCGGCCAGCTCGATAACGCCTCCACGCAGTTCCTGCGGATCGCGGACCACCTCTACGCCGAGGGCTTCATGCCGAAGGCGGCGGCCCTCTACAAGAAGAGCCTCAAGATCAGGCCGGACGACGAGACCACGACGCTGCGCCTGGCGGAGATTGCCACGCGTCAGGGCGTGTTCGTCGACGCGAAGTCGTACTACCGGCAGCTCGCCGAGCGGCGCCGCACGCGAGGCGACGAGCGGGGTGCGGACGAGATCGTCATGCGCCTTGGCGAGATCGATCCCTCCGATGCGACATCGAAGATCGAGGCGGCGCGCGCGGCGGAGCGCCTGGAGGATCGGGGGCGCGCCTGCGACTTCCTCACCCGAGCGGCCGACGCCTACGAGAAGCAGAAGCGCATTCCGGAAGCGCTCGCGGCGCTGACCCAGGCGCTGGAGCTCTATCCCGACGACGCGACGCTTCGCGGCCGGCTCCTCGGGGGGTTGATCGCCCAGGGACAGGTCGCCGAGGCCCGGGCGGTGGCGCGCACGTCGGCGGAGCTGCTTTCGATCGTCGAGCTCCTCGATCGGCAACAGCAGAACGTGGAAGCGCTCGAGGTGCTGACGCGGGCAGCCGAGCTCGATCCCGGGAACCTGCCGCTCCGCGTCCGGGTCGTGCGGGCGTGGGTCGATGCCGGGCAGCCCGACAAGGCACGCCAGTTCCTGAATGCCGAAACCGCCGGCGACGACCCCGAGCTGCTGTTGACGCTCGCGCGCCTGGAGCTCCGGGCGGGCGGCATCGACGAGGGGAAGGCTGCGTTGAGCCGGCTGCTGGCCGCGCGGCCGGATCGGCGCGACGAGCTGGTCCTCGTGGGATGCGAGCTGGCCGACCAGGGGATGGCGGACGCCGCGTTCGCCTGTGTCGAACTCGTGGCCGACGCGGCGCTCGCGCAGGAAGACTGGGGCGGCGCCGCCGCGGCGCTGCACGAGTTCGTCACGCGCGTGCCGAACCAGATTCCCGCGCTGATGAAGCTGGTCGAGATCTGCGTCGACGGAGGGCTCGAGTCGACGATGTACATGGCGCAGGCCCAGCTCGCGGATGCGTACCTGGCGGCACGCCTCGGCGCCGAGGCGCGCGTCATCGCGGAGGATCTCGTCGCGCGCGAGCCGTGGGTGCGTGGCAACATCGAGCGCTTCCGCCGCGCGCTGATCATGCTGGGCGTCGACGATCCCGACGCGATCATCGCCGATCGCCTCAGCGGCGACAGCCCGTTCCTGAGCACGATCGATTTGCCGGACGAGCGCGCCGGCGAGGCGACGCCGGAATCGCCGCCCGGTGCCGGCCCGGTCGAGGAGCGGTCGTTCGATCAGCCGGACCTGCCGTCGTTCACGGCCCTCGATGCCGATATGCCCCTGGCGCGGGAGGATGACGCCAGGACCATCACGCTCGAGGCGTTCGACGAGGTCGATTTGAGCGAGGCGCTCAGCGCCCTGAACGCTCAGCCGGATGCGCCCGGCCTGCAGGACGTGTTCGACGACATGCGTACGAAGGCGGTCCGGGAGTCACAGCTCCAGGACGCGCAGGCGCGCTATGCCGTCGCGATCGATCACGCGAACAACGGGCGGCTCGACCAGGCGATCGCGGCCTTCGAGGCCGCGGCGCGCGTGCCGCTGATGCGCTTTCAGGCCGGCACGCGACTGGGACGGCTGCACGTCGCCCGAGGCGACCTGGTCAAGGGCGTCGAGTGGCTCGAGCGCGCCGCCCAGGCCCCGCCGCCGACCCCCGACGACGGGCACGCCGTGATGTACGAGCTGGCCGATGCCCTCGAGCACCTGGGCGAGCACGCCCGGGCGCTGGCCGTCCTGCTGGAGCTGTCGGCCGACGCCGGCGCGTACCGGGACATCGGCGCGCGGATCGACCGCCTGTCGAAAGTGCAGACGAGACGCTAGAATGGGCCACCCCGCCAACGACGAGTCCGTTCCAGGTGTACAGCGATCGCGATGCCACGCTGAAAACCGCTGAGAAGCTGCTTCGTCAGGGCAAGCTCGACGCGGCCATCGCGGCGTACGTCCGTCTGACCAGCGCCAGCCCCGGCGACTGGAGCTCGATCAACGCCCTCGGCGACCTGTACGTCCGTGCCGGTCACATCGAGCGGGCCGTGGCGCAGTTTGCGCGCGTGGGGGAACATCTCGTGCGCGAGGGCGCGCTCGCGAAGGCGGCCGCCGTGTACCGGAAGATCGTCCGCATCCGCCCGGGCGATCCGATCGGGACGCGCGGGCTCGCCCTCGTGATGGAGAAACAGCACGCGTCGCGCCCGGTTCGGAAGGGCGGGCCGCCGGTGCCGTCCGACGATCCGGACGCCCGGATGCTGGCGTCGCGCGAGGCACAGGACGCCTCCGACGTCGGCCGGGCGTGCAAGCTGCTCATCGAGGCGGCCGACCTGTATCTGGCGCAGGGCCGCCAGGCCGACGCATTGGCCGCCGTGGCCGAAGCGTCGAGCATCGACCCGGCCAACGCGGGTTATCGCGAGCGCATGCTGCGGATGCTCCTCTCGCAGGGCGAGCTCGTGCAGGCGCGGTACGTGGCGCGCGTCGTGCCCGAGCTCGTGATGGTGGCGGAGGCCTTCGATCTCGTGGGCCGGCGCGCGGAGGCGCTCGACACGATCGCCGAGGCGGCCTTCGGCGAGCCGGAGAACCCGCTGCTGCGCGATCGCGCGCTGCGCCAGCTCATCGCCGCGGGAGACATGGACCGCGCGCGCCGCCTCGCCCGCACCCCCGCCGATCTGCTGATCGTCGCCGACGCGCTGACACGGGCGAACCGCGGCTCGGAAACGCTGGACCTGGTGGCCGAGGCGGTCGAGCGCGAGCCGCACAACGCAGGATTGCGCGAGCAGCTCGTCACGGCGTGCCTTGCGGCCGGCGACATCGACCGGGCGCGCGGGGCCGCGCGCACCTCGCGCGACTGGATGCTCCTCTCGCAGGCGATGCGCAGGCAGGGACGCCCGGAGGACGCGCTGGCGGCGATGCACGAGGCGACACAGCGCGACCCGCACGACGCCGCACTGCACGCCGACTTCGTGCGCGCCTGCATCGACGCCGGGGACCTGCTGCAGGCGCGGCAGGAAGCCCGCACCAAGAGCGAGATCGTCGACGTCGCCGATGCCCTCGAGGTCCGCGGCGACGAGGACGGGGCGCTGCAGATGCGCGCCGACGCGCTTCGCCGCGATCCGGACGACCCGGAGCTGCGCGCGCGGCTGATTCGCGATTACGTCCGGACGGGCGACCGCGATCGCGCCCATTCTCTGCTCACCATCGACGTCGCCGGCGAGGACGCCGAGCTCATCCTGCTCCTGGCGCGCCTCGAGTTCGGGATCGGACGCATGGACGAGGGGCGCCGGGCGCTGAGGCATCTGCTCGCCGTCCGCCGCGACCGGCGCGACGACATCGTCGAGCTTGGCACGGAGCTGGCGGACGCGGGCCAGGCCGACGCCGCTTACGTCTGCGCCGAGGCGTG
>JBOGIW010000287.1:0-3233 GCA_050748045.1 Vicinamibacterales bacterium
GGCGAAGGCCGAGACCTCGGGAAAGCGCGCGGTGATGAGCTCCTCGCCGCGCGACCAGAGGAAGGTCTGGCCGGCCCGATGGATCACCTGCGCGCGGATGCCGTCCCACTTCCACTCGACCAGCCACTCACCGCGCGGTCCGAGCGAGGTAACCGTATCGACCAGCGGCGACGCGAGACAGAAGGGATATGGGCGGGACGGATCGTCGGCCGGCCCTTCGGGACCCACGAGCGCGGCCAACGCCTCCGCCGACGGCTCCCACGCGCCCATCAGCCGATGCTCGACGACGGCCGTCGCGAGCGACGCGCGTTCGGCGATCGCACGCACGACGAGCGTGTGCGACACGCCGACGCGGAGCTCCCCGGTGAGCAGCTTGTTCAGCAGGAACAGCTCCCGCCGCCCGAGCCGCGACCACCACTGCAGCACCCGAACGCGACGTGCCGCGTCGGACGCGTCCCGCAGGGGCAGGATCCGCTGCTCAATCCACTCGGCAAGGCTCAGATCGGAAACCCGCTCGTCCGCCTCCCGTGTGGCGCGCTCGTCGAAGAGTGACGCCTGGCTCCCGGAGGCGGCCGCACGCACGAGGTTTTGGGCCGCGAGCGGCGTCACGCGTCCATCGAGCATCAACGCGATGGCCTCCGCGAAGTCGCCGACGGCGGCATACGACTCCTGGACGACCCACTCGGGGAGGCCTGTCAGCTCGAGCGTCCACTCGTGCAGCAGCCGCGAGGGCAGCAGCCGCGTCAACCGGCGGCCGGTCAGGAAGAACAGGCCCCAGGCCGCGTCCGCAGCCGGCGCGTTCGACAGGTAGCCCACGACGGCCGCCACCTTCGCGTTGGTCGACGTCGTGCGATCGATCGCGTCGTAGAGGTCGGCGAATCGTCTCATGTCGTGCCGGGGTCCGCGTTCCGGAGTCCGTCCTCCGGCGCTCCAGCGGCTGGGGATTCCAGGCTCGCCGTGCGCCGTTCCTCCTGCTCCGGCTCGCCCTCGTACTGCGTCTGCCACGGCTCGGCGTCGAGGCCGCGCTCGCGGAGGAACCGCGCAAGCTGGTGCGCGTAGCCATGCGTGACGAACACGCGCGCGGCGGCCGTGTCGGCGATCGTCTCGACCAGGGCATCCCAATCGGCATGGTCCGACAGCGGGAAGCCACGGTCGTAGGCGCGTCGGCGCCTGGCGCCGCGAATGCGCATCCATCCCGACGCGAACGCCGACGAGTGGTCGCCGAAGCGCCGCATCCAGGTGCTGCCGCGCGCCGAGAGCGGCGCGACGATGAGCTCGCCGGCGAACGACGTGCCGCGCGAAGTGTCCGTCGCGCGGGCGAGAGGGGGAAACGTGACGCCCGAGGTGCGGTACGCGTCGGTCAGGTCCACGAGCGCGCCGTGCACGAACACGGTCCGGTCCGTGCGGCGCGCAAGCTCTGCGAGCACGCGCTGCGCCTTGCCGAGCGCGTACCCGAAGAGCACGGCGGGCCGGCCGGCCGTGCGCATCTCGTCCCACCACGCGCAGATGTCCGCCACGATGGTGGCAGGCGGATCCCACCGGAAGACCGGAAGCCCGAACGTCGCCTCCGTGATGAAGGTATGGCAGCGTACCGGCTCGAACGGCGCGCACGTGGGATCGGGTGCGCGCTTGTAGTCGCCCGACGCGACCCAGACCTCGCCGCGGTGCTCGACGCGCACCTGCGCCGACCCGAGGATGTGTCCGGCCGGATGCAGCGAGACGCGCACGCCGTTGAGATCCACGGTGCGGCCGTACCCGATCGTCTCGAGCGATGCCGAGGTATCGAGGCGATGCCGGACAATCCGCAGCGAGGCATCGGCGCAGAGATACGCTCGGGATCCGCGTCGCAGGTGGTCGCCGTGGGCGTGTGTGACGATCGCACGCTCGACCGGCTGCCACGGGTCGATGTGGAAGCCGCCCGCCGCGCAGTACAAGCCTGCCGCCGTCGGCTCAATTAACATGGCTGCCCGTGCACCTGGAGCTGGCCCTCGACTTGGATCTGAAGGCGCTTCGAGCGCGCCTGCCGTCTCGTCCGCTCACCCGCTTCGCACCCTCTCCGACAGGGTACCTGCACCTCGGCCATGTCGTGAACGCTCTTTACACCTGGCGCGTCGCCCGCGCGCTCGGCGGCCGCGTGCTCGTCCGTGTCGAGGACCACGACCGCCTGCGCAGCCGACCGGAGTACGAGCGCGCGCTCTTGGAGGACCTGGCCTGGCTGGGCTTCGAGCCCGATGCCGGCCCGGTGCGCCAGAGCGACGAGCCCGAGGCGTACAGCGGCGCGCTCGCCCGCCTCGCGGCCTCGCATCACGTGTACGCGTGCGACTGCTCGCGCCGGGAGATCGCCGCCACGTCAGGCGCGGGTGAACGCGGATCCGAGGAACTGCGGTACCTGGGACGATGCCGCACGCGCCGGATCGAGATCGCGCCCGGCCGCGGGATCCGCGTCGCGATCGAGCCTGGCGTGGAGCGCTTCGAGGACGCGCGGCTCGGCGCCCAGGAGCAGGCGCCGGCGGTGCAGTGCGGCGACCTGCTCGTCTGCGACCGTGACGGGTTCTGGACGTATCAGTTCGCCGTCACCGTCGACGACTGCCGCCATGGCGTCGACCTCGTCATCCGCGGCGAGGATCTCCTCTCGTCGACCGGCCGGCAGATCCGCCTGGCGCGCATGCTCGGCCGCGAGCGCCCGCCGGTGTTCCTGCACCACCGCCTCCTGCGACGGCCGGACGGAGAAAAGTTGAGCAAATCGAGCGGCGACACCGGCGTGCGCGAGCTCCGCGCAGCGGGCCTGGGCGCCGAGGACGTCATCGCACTGGCCCTCGAAATTCAAAAGGCACAACTGAAATTCCGCAAGTCGTAGTCCGCGGTCCGCAATCCGCGGTCCGCGGTCCGTAATCCGCCGTCCGCGATCCGCAGGCCGCAATCCGCAGGCCGCAATCCGCCGTGCGCAATCCGCAATCCGCGGTCCGCGGTCCGTAATCCGCGGTCCGCGATCCGTGATCCCCCGTCCGCAGTCCGCGATCCGCGATCCGCGCGGTGGGCCCCGCATGTCGTCAAGGCCCTGCCGTGTGCCGGACGTAGTCTCCGTTCGGGGTTCGCCCCAGGAACCCATCGGACTCGAGGCGCGACAACACCCACTCGCACACCCGATCGGGCAGCCCGAAGAGCGCGCGCGCCTGCGCGAGCGAGACACGGAGACACGGCATTTCCTCGAACTCGCCCCGTACCCGACGCAT
>JBOGIW010000288.1:0-8790 GCA_050748045.1 Vicinamibacterales bacterium
CCCTGCCAATTTCCACAAGATTCGGGACGGGTCCTTCAGGTGCTCGTAAGGCTTCACTGCGCAGTACAGGCTTGTCTCAAAGAAGACGAAGCTGACGCTCCCGTCAGGCTCCTGTTTCCCTGACCGGTAGCGGTACTTCCTGGAAAAGCTCGCAACCGGGTCGCCGTCGTCCGGATGCGCCCTCACGTAGTCTGCGAGTGTCTCCACGATGCGGATGTTTCCATGGCCGTCCGGCAGGTCCGCAGGAGTGGCGAGCGCAAACCACAGCGTCCAGACGGCCATGGCCAGGATGAACGCCACTGTGGCTAAGCGGTGCCACCTTTTGTCGGACAGGCCAAGGTCTGGACGAAAGCCGAAAACGAGCTGCAGAATCCGGCGCATTCGCGGATTCTACCTGAGCTGTTAGGTGTCCGCCCGTGATTCTCGATTTGTCGCGCTACGCGCTCGCCGGCCGGAGCTCCGGCGGTAGCTTTTTGTTCAAGACGGCCAAACCAAGGTCGCTGATGAATAGGTGCGTCGCCCGGAACACGTCGTCGGTCACGACCTCAATCAGTCCGCTGCCCTCAAGGTCTTTGACGAGAGCGCGGAACGTCGGAGTTGATTTAGTCCCTGAGACAGCGAGTAGCGAGCGCTCATCAAGATCGTGGAGAGCAGCACCCTTGGCGATTGACGCTTCATTGGTGTTGTTCGGGTCGTTGTTCGGGCAGAGCCGGTCTCGCTCGAAGTACGTCAGCGACCGCGAATGAATGTGAGTGAGGAGTCGACGGCCCTCGGCAGAGAGGTCTCGAAGGCATCTGGGCGTTGCTGCTCGCTTTGATCCGCGCCGCCGCTGAACAAGCCACCTGATGCCTTGTGCCGCCGCGATTCCAGCTGCAAGTGCAACGCCTACAACCTGCGCCTGATCTGCCAACGTGGCCCACTCAATCATCTCGCCCCCCCCAACGGCAGAATTCTATGCCGCCTGTGGACAACTCTTGACTGAATTGTTTTCGCTTCCTAGACTTCAGATGCGTGGCGCAACCGGCTCGACTCGTTCGAAAGAACGCCGCCGGGAGCTAAAGGGTCGAGCCCCACAAATGATTTAACCCTCCGCTCTTGAAGGCCCCCCTGCAACAGCTCACAGCCAAACAGTTCCGGCGGAGCACTGGTGTCCGAAGGCGAACTCTTCCTTTAAAAAGTGAACGCCATCCTCATGCTGTACCAAGTGCCTCGTTCGGATCTAGCCCCGATCTAGCCCCGATCTAGCCCACTTTGATCAAAGGCTGAACGCCATCCGCAACAGCGAACAGCAACGTGACGGGATCGTGGACCGCGGATCGCAGAGAGCGGATCGCGGACTGCGGATCGCGGATCGCGGAAGGCGGCGATCACCCTCTCTCTATCGCGAGCGCCACCCCGTTCCCGCCGCCCAGGCACAGCGTCGCGATGCCGCGCTTCAGGTTGCGCTGCTTCAGCGCGTAGACGAGGGTCGTCAGGATGCGCGCGCCGCTCGAACCGATCGCGTGGCCGAGCGCGACGGCTCCGCCGTTCACGTTCACCTTCTGCGGATCGAGGCCGAGCTCCCGGACGACGGCCAGCGCCTGCACGGAGAAGGCTTCGTTCAGCTCGACGAGGTCCACCTCGTCGAGGCTCCAGCCGGTCTTCTGCAACACGCGGCGGACGGCGTCCACGGGCGTCATCAGCACGTACTTCGGCGCCAGGCCGCTCGTGGCCTGGCCGCCGATGCGCGCCAGGGGCTCGAGGCCGAGCTCGCCGGCCCGCGCCGCCGACATGACGACGAGCGCCGCCGCGCCGTCGTTCACCGGCGGCGCATTGCCGGCGGTGACGGTGCCGTCCTTCTTGAAGGCCGGCTTCAAGGCGCCGAGGCTCTCGACGGTCGTGTCGGCGCGAATCGCTTCGTCGCGATCGACGACCACCGGGTCGCCCTTTTTGTGCGGGATGGTCACCGGGAGGATCTCGTCGCGGAAGCGTCCCGCGCCCGTCGCCTCGGCGGCCTTCCTGTGGCTCTCATAGGCATACTGGTCCTGCTGCTCGCGGCAGACGTTGTAGTCGGCGCTGATCACTTCGCCGGCGTGCCCCATGTGGCACTGCTCGAAGGAGCACCAGAGCCCGTCGTTGATCATCGAGTCGAGGATTTCGCCATGTCCCATACGCAGGCCGTCGCGCACGCGCGTCAGGAGGTACGGGCAGTTGCTCATCGACTCCATGCCGCCGGCCACCGCGATCGCGATGTCGCCCGTCGCGATGCCCTGGGCCGCGAGCATGACGGCCTTGAGCCCGGAGCCGCACACCTTGTTGATCGTGAGCGCCGCCACGTGGTCGGAGAGCCCGCCGCGGAGGGCGGCCTGCCGGGCCGGCGCCTGTCCCAGGCCCGCCGACACGACGTTGCCCATGATGCACTCCTCGACGGTCGCCGGGTCGATGCCCGCGCGGCACACGGCCTCGCGAACGACCAGCGCGCCGAGCTGCGGCGCGGTGAATGCCTTGAGGCCGCCGAGGAACTTGCCCGTCGGCGTGCGCACAGCCGAGACAATGACCGCTTCCATCATGGTGACGATCTTACTTCGACCCACCCGTACGCCGGCACCGGGGCGCGATGGCGGCGATATCGAGCGATTCGGAGGACATCGGGGCTCCGCCGCACGTGCGCCGGAGGTGATCGATAATGCCCCGGTGATTCCGCTTCACCGGTTCATGCCCGACGCGCTCGCGGCGGTGCTGCGCAAAGCGCCGCTCTCGCCGGAGAAGGTGGACTTCGCGTGGCGGATGGCCGTCGGGCCATCGGTCGATCGGGTTACCTCCGTCGAGCTGCAGGGGCACACGCTGCGCGTGCGCGCCAGGGACGAGGCCTGGCGGCGCGAGGTTGAGCGCTCCGCGACCTTGATCTGCGCGCGACTCGAGGCGCTGCTGGGAACTGGCGTCGTGCGCGGCCTCCACGTCATCGTCGGCTGACGTGCGGATCCTCCTCGCCTCGGGGTCACCCCGCCGCGCGGCGCTGCTGCGGGCGGCGGGGTTCGACTTCGACGTGCAACCAGTCAACGCCGACGAATCGCTCCATCCGGACGAGACGCCGGAGCAGTACGTGCGGCGCGTGGCCGAGGCGAAAGCGCACGCGGTGCTCGCGTCGGCGGGCGATCGCGTGGTGCTGGCCGCGGACACGACAGTTGTCGTGAATGATCGCATTCTCGGCAAGCCAGCCGATGCGGCCGGCGCCGCGCACATGCTGCGACTGCTCTCCGGCCGGTGGCATCAGGTGCTGACCGGCGTGACGCTCGCGCATGGCGCGGACGTGCGGACGCGCGCCGAGGTGACCGGCGTGGAATTCCTGCCGCTCTCGGACGCCGAGATCGCCTGGTACGTGGCGAGCGGCGAGCCGTGGGACAAGGCCGGGGCGTACGCGGTGCAGGGGCTCGCGTCCCGGTTCGTCGCGCGCATCAGCGGCTCGTATTCGAACGTCGTCGGCTTGCCGGTTGCGCTGGTCTACGTCATGCTCGGCGAGCTCGGCGTCGCGCGCGGCTGAGCCGGCGCCGGGCGGCGTGTCGCGCCTCGAACAGCGCGGCTATCTTCGAGGCATCGGCGCGCCCCGCGGAGCGGTCGTGCCGGCGCGGCTCACACGGAGCTGTGAACCGAGCCGTACGAAACCGTCTCCCGTTGCACTCGGTGACAAAGCGCTCGGCCGCTCATCGCCCGGCGTTGACCCCACCTTCGGCGGGGGGTATCCTGAGCAGTGCGGAGTCCGCAAAGCCTTATCTATGAAACACAAAGCCGTCAGAATCGGTCTCACGATCGTCGTCCTGGCGGCCGCCTTCGGCGGTCTGCTGTACTCGACGCTCAGCGAAGGCGCTGCGTACTACAAGCACGTGGACGAAGTGATGGTCGACCCGCAGGCGTGGCATGGCAAGAACCTGCAGCTCCACGGTTTCGTCGTGCCCAACTCGATTCGCCGCCGGCCCGACTCGCTCGACTGGCGCTTCGAGGTCCACAGCAACGGCCACGTCATGCAGGCCAGCTACTCCGGCATCGTTCCCGACACGTTCAAGGACGAGGCGGAGGTGGTGTTGAAGGGCCGGCTGACACCCGAGGGCTTTCACGTCGCGCCCGACGGCGTGATGGCGAAGTGCCCGTCGAAGTACGAAGCCCAGCCCGGCGCCGCCGGCCCTCGCACGGGCCCCGGCTCGACGGGCACCGAGTAGCGGGGTCGTCCCATGGCCGCGCTCGGCTCCTTCCTCCTGCTCGCGGCATTCGTCACGGCGGCCTATGCCGCCGCCAGCTCCGTGGCCGGCGCGCGCCGCCGCTCGACGCGCCTCACCGAGAGCGGCGTCGGCGCGTTCCACCTGCTCACGGCGCTGATGCTCGTTGCATCGGGTGTGATCGTGCACGCCTTCGTCACCGGCAATTACGCGATCAAGTACGTCCAGCGCTACTCGGATTCGACGCTCCCGCTCTTCTACAAGCTGACGTCGTACTGGGGCGGGCTCGACGGCTCAATCATGTTCTGGATCACGCTGCTCGCCATCTTCGGCAGCGTCGCCGTGCGGGTGAACCGGGAACGCCACCGGGAGCTCATCCCGTACGTGGTCGCGGTCATCGCCTCGGTGCAGATGTTCTTTTTGTTCCTCGCCATCATCCACAACAATCCGTTCTCCACGTTCATCACCGAGACGCACGCCGACGGCGAGGGACTGAATCCGCTCCTGCAGAATTTCTACATGGTGATCCACCCGCCGACGCTGTACCTCGGCTTCGTCGGGCTGACGATCCCGTACGCGTTCGGCATGGCCGCGCTCATCACCGGCTACCTGGACGACTCGTGGCTGCGCGCGGTCCGCCGCTGGACGATGGTGTCGTGGCTGTTCCTGTCGGTGGGCCTCGGGCTCGGGATGATCTGGGCCTACGAGGAGCTCGGCTGGGGCGGCTACTGGATGTGGGATCCGGTCGAGAACGCGGGCTCGCTCCCGTGGTTCACGGCCACGGCCTTCCTCCACTCCGTGATGGTCCAGGAGCGGCGCGGCATGCTCCGCATCTGGAACGTCACGCTCGTCATCCTGACGTTCTTCCTGACGATCTTCGGCACCTTCATGACACGCTCGGGGATCGTCCAGTCGGTGCACGCCTTCGGCGAGGACCCCGAGCTGACGCGGATGTTCATCGGGTTCATGGGCACGATCCTCATCGTGAGCTTCGCCTTCGTCTTCTATCGGCTGCCGCTGCTCAGGTCGCGCAACGAGCTCGATTCGTTCGTCTCGCGCGAGGCGGCGTTCCTCGTGAACAACTGGATCCTGCTCATCGCGGCGCTCTTCATCCTCTTCGGCACGATGTTCCCGACGATCTCCGAAGCGGTGACGGGCGAGCGCATCACCGTCGGACCGCCGTTCTTCAACAAGTTCATGCTGCCGATCGGGCTCCTGCTGCTGGCGCTCACGGGCGTGGGACCGCTGCTGGCGTGGCGCAAGTCGGCGCTCGTGAACCTGCGCAACCAGTTCTTCTGGCCTGTCGCCAGTGCGCTCGCCGTGGGTGGCGCCGTGGCGGCGCTCGGCATCCGCGTGTGGACGTCGGGCATCTGCTTCGCGCTCTGCGGCTTCGTCGCGGGCACGATCGCACAGGAGTTCTGGCGCGGCGCCCGCGTCCGCCAGGCGAATACGGGCACCGACGTGCTGACCGCGCTCATCGGCCTCGTCGGCCGCAACAAGCGGCGCTACGGCGGCTACATCGTCCACGTCGGGATCGTGCTGATCTTCCTGGGCTTCGCCGGGGAAGGATTCAAGCAGTCGGAGCAGGTGCTGCTCAAGCCCGGGCAGCAGACGCGTGTGGGGGAGTTCACCATCCGGCTCGATGCGGTCCGCCTCTCGGACGACGAGCGGAAGCAGATGGTGACGGCGCACACGACCGTGTTCAAGGACGGGCGGGAATTTGCGCGGATGTACCCGGCGAAGTGGTTCTTCCGCAAGCACGAGGAGCAGCCGACGACAGAAGTCGCGATCCGCCGCGGGTTCGCCGAGGACGTCTACCTGACGCTTGCCGCCTTCGAGCTGAAGGACCAGAGCGCGTCGATGGAGATCAACATCAACCCGCTCGTGAACTGGATCTGGGTGGGCTTCGGCGTGATGGCCATGGGGATCTTCATTGCGCTCCTGCCGGAGCAGGCGCTGGCCTTCGCGTCGGCGAAGGTGCCCGCCGGCGCGGCGACGACGTCTCTCCTCCTGCTTGCGCTCGTCCTCTGGCCGGTCGTCGCCCGGGCGCAGACCGCGCAAGACGTGCCGACGACGCAGCGCAGCGAGCTGCAGCGGCGACTCGAGAACGAGATCCTCTGCACCTGTGGAGGGTGCAACAGCTCCCTCAGCAACTGTCCGATGATGCGGTGCCCCGGGGTCGACCGCCAGCAAGCGAAGCTCGAGGCGCACCTGGCGGCCGGCAAGGACCACGACGCCGTCATCGCGGCGTTCGTCGAGGAATTCGGCAGCCAGTCGATCCTCGCCGCTCCCATCGATCGCGGCTTCAACCGGCTCGCCTGGATCGTGCCGTACGCGGTCGGCCTCGGAGGACTCGTGGTCATTGCCGTGATGGCGCGACGGTGGTCGCGGGGCGGGGTCCCGGCGGCGGCCGGTGGCGCCGGCCTCGATCGGGATCTCAATGACCGGCTGGACGATGAGCTCCGAGACCTCGACTGACGAGCTTCAGCCCTGGCAGCTCTTCACGCTCGCCGGGCTCGCGGGCGCGACAGCCGTCGTGTTTGCCACGAGAGACAGCGGCCCTGCCGCGGTGATCCTCCTCAGCCTGACCGTCGGTGCCGCCGCGTTCGTCGGCGTCGCCGCCTGGCGCACGCTGGGGCCCCTCGCGGGCGTCCACCACGTGCCAGGCACGCGGGTCGGCGGTCGCACGCGCGCCGCCCTCGAGCGCGACAAGGTGCTGGTGCTCCGGGCGATCAAGGACCTCGAGTTCGACCGCGCCATGGGCAAGGTGTCGGAGAAGGATTTCGCCGACATGAGCGCTCGTCTTCGCGCGCGTGCCACGGGTCTTTTGCGCCAGCTTGATCGCGACGCCGGCTACCGCGACGAGATCGAGCGCGAGATCGCCAGGCGCCTCGGTGCGCCGCCTCCGCCCGTCGTCGCCGGGCCGCCGGTGTCCGGGACCGCCGCGCGAGCGTGCGCGTGCGGCACGGCCAACGATCCTGACGCGCGCTTCTGCAAGAGCTGCGGCTCGAATCTCGCCGCGGCATGAGCGGTTCCATGTTCCAGGTGTCGAGGGTCCAGGTTCTAGCTCTGATTCTTGTTGTGCCCGTTCTGCTCCGCGTTCCGGGCGCGTCCGCGCAAGTGGCCATGCCCGACCCCTCACAGATCGCGGGCCGGGCGCTGCCGGGGCCCGAGCTGCCCGACGGCACGGTGTCGGTCCGGCTCGTGCGCGAGGCGATCGGCAACAACATTACCGGGCACGACGTCACGGTAACGGCGGGCGATACGATGCGGACCGCGAAGACCGACGCCGGCGGCCGCGCGCAGATCGCCGGATTGCCCGCCGGCGCCCGCGCCGTCGCCGAGGCGACCGTCGACGGCGAGCGCCTGACGTCGCTGTCGTTCGAAATGCCGTCCACCGGGGGCATCCGGGTGATCCTCATTGCCGGCCTCGACGCGGCGCGGGCCCGGCGGGAGCAGGAGGAGGCCGAGGCGGCGAAGGCGCCGCCCGCCAAAGGCGTCGTCGTGTTCGGCGGCGAATCGCGGATCGTGTTCGAGTTCCAGAACGACGCGCTGCGTGCGTTCTACCTCCTCGAGATCGTCAACACCGCCCGCACGCGCGTGGAGACGGGGGGGCCGCTCATCCTCGACCTGCCGCGCGGCGTCGGCGGCGCGCGGCTGCTGGACGGCTCGTTCAGCGGCGCCAGCGTGCAGGGCGACCGCGTGACGATCCTGGGGCCGTTCCCGCCGGGGCGCTCGCCGCTGCAGATCGGGATGACGCTTCCGTACGGCGGCGATGCGCTCACCGTCTCGCAACGGTTTCCGGCTGCGTTGCAGCAGGTAACCGTCGTCGCCGAGAAAGTGGGCGCGCTCCACCTCGCCTCACCGCAGTTCACCGATCACCGCGACGTGCGCATGCAGGACGGCACCCCCTTCATCCTGGCCACGGGCGCCGCCGTGCCCGCGGGGACCGCGCTTGCTATCAACCTGACGAACCTGCCGCACCAGTCCACCTGGCCGCGGAACGTGGCCCTCGCTCTTGCGGCGCTCATTCTCGCGGCGGGCGCGTGGCTGGCGTGCGGCGACGCCACGCGCGAGCACGAGCGGCGGACGATCGCCGGCCGTCGCGACTCGCTGTACGGGCGGCTCGTCAAGCTCGAGGACGAGCGCCGCGCCGGCCGCGTCGACCAGGCCCGCTACCAGGCGAAGCGCCAGCACCTCGTGGCCGAGCTCGAGCGCGTCTACGGCGAGCTCGATGCGCCGGGGCCACCCGATGGCGATCGGGGCCTTGGGGCGCCGACGCGCGCGCACGGAGGCGGCGGCGAGGCGGCCGCGTGATCGTCGATTTCGAGGAGGTGGCCGTCGAGGATCTCTCGCGCCACTTCGGCCGCCGGAGGGCGCTCTCGAAGATCTGCTTCACGACCAGGGCCGGCTCGATCCTCGGACTCCTCGGGCCGAACGGGGCGGGCAAGTCGACGCTCCTCGCCGTGCTCGCCACGCTGCTGCAGCCGAGCGGCGGCACGATCCGGTACGGCTCGCATGCGGCGGCGACGGCCGGGGCGGCGTTGCGGGCGCGCATCGGCCTCCTTGGCCACGATCTCTATCTCTATCCTGAGCTCAC
>JBOGIW010000289.1:0-7206 GCA_050748045.1 Vicinamibacterales bacterium
GTCCGCCATCATGACGTAGATCTCTGGATCGCCATCACGTGTCGACGTGAACACGATATGTGTCCCGTCGGGCGACCATGCCGGAAACATGTCGTCATACGACGGCTGTGGCTGCGCCGCCGTGAGCTGAATCGCTGAAGCACCTAGAAGAAGTAGGAGTGTCCGTGCGCGCATCACGCCTCCTCAGCCTGGCCACCTTGGCCGGTTGATGCCGTCGGAGTCGTACCGACGGGAAAATGACAGGACCCCGCGCATCGCTACGATATCGCTGCCGTGATCCGCTTACGCCCGAAGAATTGCCAGCGGGAACCATTGTGGACATTATGTCGCAAAACGACATATCGCGAAGCGGCGTAGCTTCACCACGGCTAGGCATTGCTGAAGGCAGTCGAGCAACAGACCGACGGCTCGATTCGCCTCAGCACCGGCACGCTCTACGGCATCATCGGCCGGCTCCCCGCCGACGGCCTAATCGCCGAGCGGACCACGCGTGTGCAGTTGACACGATCTCCTGGAGCGAGCGATGCCAAGCGGCGCGAGGTCGGGAACGGTCCGCTGCAGCAGCCCGCGGAGATCGACAACGGATGTTTGCGGGCCGTCTCCGACGCGGACCACGAGCGACAGCGCGCGCTGCGGATCCTGGGCGACCGGCAAAAATAGATCGTCGGCGGCGTCATCAGATGGCGGCCGTATTCTTTCACGTCCGCCACGATCCCGACGATCGTCAAGGGCGGGCTGCTATCGCTCCTCATCGCCGTGCGATTCATGTCGCCCTGGAGACGTGGCGCACGCCGCACCGTGGTGAAGAGGTCATTGGGATCGATGTGGCGTTGACGAGCGGTACGAACGACGCTGGCAAGGACCTGTTGCGTTCGTGCGCCGCGCAGTGTGCGATTGCCGCCACAGATTTTGCGCTTGGCGACAACGGCCGCGCCATATGCGGCGTCGAAGAACGTGCTCAGATTTGCTAGCAATTCGCGCCGACAAGTGCCGTCGATCGCGATGAACTGCAACGTCCTCATGCCCGTCGCACGTTCGCGCTGCTGGAACCGTGCACGGAACCGTCTTTTCGAGCACGGGCTCCCAAAGGCCTGTGTCCGCGGAAGTCGCTATCCGCTGCGCGCCGCCGTGAGGGACGCCTCCAGGGCCCCGGGGCTGCCGCCGATGCGCACCTGAACCCACTCGTTGCGCGCTCTCCCCGGCGCGATCCGAAGCTTCAGGTAGTTGTCCGTCACGACGTGCGAGCCGTCGTCCACGGTGAGCGCGCGCCTGACGGCTCCGACCTGCGACGCGTGAAATCGCCGCGTCAGCTCCTGTCCCGCGGCACGGACCGCCGCCGCACGAGCGCGGATGTCGGCGCCTCCGACCTTGCGGGGCATCGCCGAGGCCTCCGTGCCGGGACGATCGGAGTAGGGGAACACGTGCAGGTGCGTGAGCGGCAGCGCCTCCAGCAGCGACACCAGTTCCTGCGCGTGCTCGGCCTCCTCGCCTGGGAAGCCGACGATCACGTCGGACCCGATGGCCGCCTCCGGCACGCGTGCGCGGATGCGCTCGACGAGGCGGCGGTAGAACGCCGACGTGTACGGCCGCCCCATCTCGGCCAGGATCCCGTCGCAGCCATGCTGGAGCGGCAGGTGCAAGTGCGGCGCGAGACGCGGCGATTCCGCGACGAGATCGACGATGGCGTCGGAGCAGTCCATCGGCTCGAGCGAGCTGACGCGGAACAGCACCTCGTCGGGCCACTCCGCGAGGGCACGGACGAGCGTCTCGAGCGTGGTGCCATCGTGAAGGTCGCGTCCGTACGAGCCGAGGTGCACCCCCGTGATCACGATCTCCTTGTAGCCCGCTCGAACGGCGCGTCGAAGATCCGCGAGGACGCCGGCAAGCGGCCGGCTGCGGCCCGCACCGCGCGTCTTCGGGATGATGCAGTAGGAACACCGCTCGTCGCATCCGGTCTGCACCCGGAGCGTCAGCGCCGTTCGTCCCGCGACGCCGGGCTCGAGCGCCTCGCCGCACGCGCCGTCACCCGCGCCGAAGCGCTCGGCCGTCGTCGGGGCGACGCCCTCGTCACCGCCATGCCGCCCGAGGTGCGCATCCGCCAGCTCACGCGCCAGCGCGTCCTTCCCTTCGTTGGTGACGATGCGCAGCACGTTCGGAAGGCTCGTGACCTCGTCCGGCCTGCGTGTGGCGTAGCACCCGGTCACGATCACGCGCGCCGCCGGATTGTCGCGGGCGATCCGGCGAATGGCCTGCCGCGCGCCCTGATCCGCGGATGCGGTGACCGAACAGGTGTTGACGATGACGATGTCGGCCTCATGCGCTGGCGTGCTCCGGGCGCCGCGCGCGCGCAGCTCGTCCTCGACGGCCAGCGAATCGGCCTGGTTGACGCGACAGCCGAATGTCACAATCGCGTACCGCATCGCCTGAGCTCGATGACGCTGTGATCGCGCTTTGGCTGGGCCGATCGAAGCAACCGACAACCCGTCAATCCCATCGCCAGGGAATCAAGAATACTGCAACGCCCTCGCCCCGATGTCGCGGCGGAACTGCATGCCCTCGAAGCGGACCTCTTCAGCCGCGCGATACGCCACGCCGACGGCATCGCGATACGTGCGGCCGCGGCCGACCACGGTGAGCACACGTCCGCCGGCCGTGACGGTGCGCCCGTTGCGCTCCGCGGTACCCGCGTGAAACACGAGCGCGCCGGGCACACGCGCCGCCGCGTCGAGCCCTTCGATCACGCGGCCGCTGTCGGACGATTCCGGGTACCCGGCTGAGGCCAGCACCACGCCCACGTGAGGCTCGGCGCGAAAGCGCGCGGAACGGCCGGGCAGCGCACCGGACGCCGCGGCCCACAACAGGGTCGACAGATCCTCGTCGAGCATCGGGACAACCACCTGCGCTTCGGGATCGCCGAAGCGCACATTGAACTCGACGACCCGCGGGCCGGCTGTCGTCAGCATCAGCCCGACGTACAGGAATCCGCGAAACGGACGACCTTCTGTGGCCATGCCCGCGAGCACGGGCCCGACGATCTCGTCGTTGATGCGCCGCTCGATTGCCGGCGTGACGAGCGGGCTCGGCGCGAACGCTCCCATGCCTCCCGTATTCGGCCCGCGATCGCCGTCGAAGATGCGCTTGTGATCCTGCGCCGAGGCGAGCGGCATGGCCGAGGTGCCGTCGGTGAGAACGAAGTACGACGCCTCTTCTCCGATCATCAGCTCTTCGATGACCAGGCGCTCGCCCGCGGCGCCGAAGCGCCGATCCACCATCGCGGCGCGAACGGCCGCACCTGCCGCCTCGCGGTCGTCCGCGATGACCACGCCCTTGCCGGCGGCGAGGCCGTCGGCCTTGATCACGACCGGATAGCCGAGATCGCCGTGCGCGAGCGCAGCGAACGCTCCGTCGGCCGAGGCGCAGATGTGGAAGCGCGCGGTCGGGACATCATGCCGCGCCATGAACGCCTTCGCGAACGCCTTGCTCGACTCGAGGGCGGCCGCTGTTTTCGATGGTCCGACGATGGCGCGCCCCGCGGTCTCGAACGTGTCGACCACGCCACGGCTCAGCGGCAGCTCGGGTCCGACGACGGTGAGATCGATCCGCTCGCGCGAGGCGAGCGCGACGATGGCTGCGGGATCGCCCGCATCGATCGGCAGACAGCGCGCGATCGCCGCGACGCCTGGATTGCCTGGCGCGCACACGACCTTGCTCACGCCGCGCTCGCCTGCAAGCTTCCATGCAAAGGCGTGCTCGCGGCCGCCCCCGCCGACGACCAGGACTTTCATCCTAGAGACAGCTAAAAGGTTCGAGGAGAGCCAGTTAGAGGTATTCAACCCAGCCGCTGCGACCGGGACTGCAGCGGGTGTGAAAAACCCGCTTATTTCATTGACCCTCGGCTGGGTTTGCGCCTAGAATCCGCGCCTGCCTGTGATAGCCTAGCATATTCGCCACTTTTCAATGGACGATCACAGGGAGCCACCAGTCCGGTGAGGGGGTGTATTCACGCGTGGCTGAGGTCAAGATTCAGGAAGGCGAGTCGATCGAAAGCGCTCTCCGCCGCTTCAAGCGCAAGGTTCAGCAGGAAGACATCATCAAGGACATCAAGAAGCACTCCTTCTATCTGAAACCAGGAGACAAGCGACGGGCCAAGCAGGCCCTTGCGCGGAAGCGGAACCGGAAGAAGCTCCGGCGCGAGCTGGAGTAGTGCGCCTTCGGCCCAGCTCGGGCCGCGGGCAGATCGACGAGCAAAGGTGGCGATCGATGGAGTTCCAAGACAAATCCCTGAGGTGCGTGGACTGCGGGTCGGACTTTATCTGGACAGCCGGTGAGCAGCTGTTCTTCGCCGACAAACAGTTCAAGAACGAGCCAAAGCGCTGCAAGGCGTGCAAGGCCAAGCGGGCGAACAGGGCGGCGGCGGGGCCGATGATGCGCGAGCGCGTCGAGACCACCACCAACTGCTCGGCGTGCGGCAAGGAGACAACCGTGCCGTTCCGGCCGACACAAGGCCGTCCGGTGTTCTGCAAGGAGTGCTTCCAGCAACGGAAGTTCGCCGGTGCTGGAGGATTGTAGTCGACGGACTCCACAGGTCGCTGCGTCATCCGACGACACAGGGTCTTCGAAAGGCAGGGCCAGACGTCGCGTCTGGCCCTCTTTTTTTGGCCGGCGCGGCGCGCGGCGCGCCCCGAGAGGCGTTGACGCTTTCAACGGGCATACGCTAGAATCCGGCTTTTGATGCGCCGACAACCACTGGGGGATGGGCAATGCACATCGATGAACGAGCCGCCGGCGACGTCACGATCCTCGACCTGAAGGGGAAGATGACGCTCGGCGAGGGCGACGAGCTCCTGAAGGACAAGATCAACAGCCTCGTACTTCAGGGCCGGAAGAAGCTCGTCCTGAACCTGGAAGGCGTGCCGTACATCGACAGCGCGGGCCTCGGTGAGATCGTGCGCACCTACACGACGGTCAGCCGGCAGGGCGGCAGCCTCAAGCTGCTCAACCTGACCAAGCGCATCACGGACCTGCTCTCGATCACCAAGCTGCTGACCGTGTTCGAAACCTACGACTCGGAGGCGGACGCCGTCCGGAGCTTCTCGTCCTCCGCCGTCTGAGGTCTGCTCGCGCTGTGATGGCGCGCCCCTCCAAAGCCGCGATCGAGGCCCCGCACCCGGGTGGGGCCGTCGATCGGTCGACCGCCGTCCTCCTCTTCCTCTCGCTGCGGCCGGAACAGTGGACGAAGAACCTGTTCGTGCTGGCGGGCCTCCTCTTCGGCCGCCGCCTCTTCGACGGGGAATCGGTCCTGCTGGCGGGCGCCGCGTTCGTGATCTTCTGCGCGCTCTCCGGCGCCGTGTACCTCTTCAACGACGTCGTCGATCGACACGTGGACCGCGCGCACCCGTTGAAGAGCGCCCGTCCCATCGCGTCAGGCATCCTGGCACCGCGCACCGCGATCGTCGCGGGCGGCATCCTCGCCGCCGCAGCAATGCAGTCGGCCGTGCTCCTCAGCCCGGCGTTCGCGCGCGTGGCCGGCGCGTACCTCGTCCTGCTCCTCCTCTATTCCTCGGTCCTCAAGCACATCGTCATCGTGGACGTGCTGACGATCGCGGGAGGCTTCGTCATCCGTGCCGTCGCCGGGGCCGTCGCGGTGACCGTCCCCATCAGCCACTGGCTGCTCGTGTGCACGACGCTGCTGGCGCTCTTCCTCGCGCTGAGCAAGCGGCGCCACGAGCTGACGCTGCTGGCTGACGGGGCCACCGACCACCGCCGCAGCCTGCAGGAGTACACTCCCTACCTGCTGGACCAGATGATCGGCGTCGTCACCGCGTCCACGCTCGTGGCCTACGCGATTTACGCCACGAGCGCTGAAACAGCCGAAAGGCTGGGCACCAGCCGGCTGGGCCTCACGATCCCGTTTGTGCTCTACGGGATCTTCCGCTATCTCTATCTGGTGCACCAGCGGCGCGGCGGCGGCAGCCCGGCGGCGATGCTGCTGGCCGACGGACCCCTGCTCGCGTGTGTCGCCCTCTGGGGCGCAAGCGTCGTGCTGATTCTCTACACGCCCTTCGGGCGATGACTGCATGCCTGTCCTGACGGCCACCCCGCCTGTCCATGCGCCGGCCCCGGGCCGGATGCCGCACGAGCGCGGCCTCGGTGTGGGCGACGTGCGCGACATCGAGCTCGTCGGCGACAATGTGTCGGCGGAGAACGTCGGCTTGGCGACGCGGCGATCGCTCGTGACCCGGGGGACCAGATGATCCGCCGGGGCTTCCCGCGGCCGCTCGAGCGTGTGCTGTTGCATCCGCCGCTCGTCGTGCGGGCGCCATTTGCCTCGAACGTCTGCCACGATTGGCTGTGGTACCCCACGGTCGGCCGGTCGCGCATCCGCGCGTTCCCGCGGACCGGGTGGGGCCGTCTCTTTCGGACATACTGATGCCGAGCGATCCATCGTCACAGGGCGGCCGCCGTCATTTCCATCGCGGCCGCCGCGGGCACGAGCGCCGGGGCGAGGACCGGCGGAACTCTCCCTCGTCGCAGCCGCCCGCGCCGGAGCAGGCGCCGCGCGGCGACCACGTCGACGTCGAGCAGATCATGCGCGAGATCCGATCGAAGATCGCCGAGCGGCACGGCGTCGAGCTCACCGACCAGCAGGTGCAGGAGCTCGCGGCGCGCCGCCTCGAGTCGATCCTCGACCTGCGCACGATCAGGCCGTCGCTCGTCGACGAGCTGCGCCGGAGCGCCGGGGCGAGACCCGAGAGCGTGGCCGCTGCCGACCGCGTCGCGGTGCCGTACGAGTTCGAGGACACCACGCTCTTCGACTCGCCAAGCGGTCTGACACGCGCCATCCGCAGGCTGCTCCAGCCGATCCTGAAGCTCTTCTTCAACCCGAACCCGCTGATTCGCGCGCTCCATATCCAGTCGCGCCTCAACGTCGAGGCGGCGAGGCGCGACGCGGAACGCGACGAGCGCCAGGCGGAGTGGAACGCGCTCCACTACGAGATCCTCCACCGCATCGTCACGGAGACGGCCAGGGTCAGTCTCGAAGTGCAGAGCCTGGCGCACCGCGTCGAGTCGCTCTCGGCGAAGGTGGACTTCAACGAGCGCCGCGTGCGCGGGATCGAGGGCGCGGTCCAGCAGGCCCGGCCCGGCGGCGGGCGTGAGCGCGAACGCGACCGCGAGCGCGACACGCGGCTCCCCGCGGCCCTGGCG
>JBOGIW010000290.1:0-6577 GCA_050748045.1 Vicinamibacterales bacterium
CCTTTCTCGAGCGCCTCGACCAGGCGCTTCGGCACCGACGCGATCGACCCGGCGCCCAGCGTGATCACGGCATCGCCCGGTTTCACCAGCTCCAGCACGGCCGGCACGACCTCGTCGAGCGTCTTCACGACGCGCACGGGCCTGCCGGCGCCGGCGCGGATCGCCTCGGCGAGCGCGTCCACCGTCACGCCGGGGATCGGCTCCTCGCTCGCGGCATAAATGTCGGTGAGGACGATCGCGTCGGCCGCGCGCAGCGCGGGTCCGAAGTCGGCCATGAGCCGCTCGGTCCGCGTGTAGCGGTGCGGCTGGAACGCCACGACGAGCCGCCGCCCGAGCGCCGACTTCGCCGCGGCGAGCACGGCCGCGATCTCGGTCGGATGGTGGCCGTAATCGTCGATGACGAGCACGCCGCCGGGCTCGCCGTGGCGCTGGAAGCGCCGCTCGGCGCCCTCGAACTCCTCGAGAGCCGACACCACCTTCGGAAACTCGACCCCCACCAGCTCGGCCACCGCGACTGCCGCGAGGGCGTTCAGCAGGTTGTGCCGCCCGGGCACGGGCAGGCGGAGCTCGCCGAGGCGGGAGGTGTGACCGTCGCGCCGCCGGTGAACGATGCAGCGGCCGCCGAAGGTCCCGAGCCGCACGTCGGTGCCGACCAGGTCGGCATCGGCGTTCTCGAGCCCGTAGGTGACGACGCGGCGCGTCACTTTCGCGAGCACCAGCCCGAGCGGCTCGTCGTCCGCGCAGGCGACGACGCCGCCGTAGAACGGCACTTTGTTCGCGAAGTCGGCGAACGCCTGCTGCAGGTCGGCAAAGCTGCCGTAGCTCTCCATGTGCTCGTGGTCGATGTTCGTAATCACCGCAATCGCGGGCCACAGCATCAGAAACGATCGGTCGCTCTCATCCGCTTCGGCCACCATGTACTCGCCGCGCCCGAGGCGCGCGTTGCTGCCGAACGCCCGCAACCGGCCGCCGATGACGGCCGTCGGATCCAGCCCGGCCCGCTCGAGCGCGACGGCGATCATCGAGGTCGTCGTCGTCTTGCCGTGCGCGCCGGCGACGGCAATCGAGAAGCGCAGCCGCATCAGCTCCGCCAGCATCTCGGCACGCGGGATCACCGGGATCTTCCGGCGATGCGCCTCCACGACCTCCGGGTTCGCCGGCTTGACGGCCGACGTCACCACCACGACGTCGGCGTCGCCGACGTGCGAGGCCGCGTGGCCCTCGTGCACCAGGATGCCGAAGCGCGACATGAGCCGCTCGGTGATCTCGGTCCTCTTCACGTCAGACCCGGTCACGGTGTAGCCCAGGTTCGCCAGCAGCTCGGCGATGCCGCTCATGCCGATGCCGCCAATGCCGACAAAGTGCGCGCGGCGCGTCCTGCCGAGAAGCCCGTGCTGAAGCATCGGGGTCAGGCCCCTGGCTTCGGCCCCAACTCGAGCGCTCGATCGACGATCCGTTTCGCGGCGTCGGGTCGCGCCAGCCGGCGGGCCGCCGCGGCGAGGCGGCGGCGCCGGTCGCGGTCCCCCGCGAGCGCGAGCAGCTCGTCGGCCAGCCGCTCGCCTGTCAGCGCCTTCTGCTCCACCATCACCGCCGCGCCCTGCCGGACGAAGGCCTCCGCGTTCCTGCGCTGATGATCGTCGGCGGCCGTCGGCAGCGGCACGAGGATCGCCGCCGTGCCCGCCGCCGCCAGTTCCGCCAGCGTCGTCGCGCCCGCGCGCGCGACGACGAGGTCCGCCGCGTTCACCTCCCGGTCCATGTCGTAGAGGAACGGCTCAACACGGGCCTGAAGGCCGGCGCGCCGGTACTCGTCGCGGACCATTGCCAGATCGCGCTCCCCGGTCTGGTGCGTGAGGGCCACACGCCCCGGGGCGGCAGCCAGCCTCGGCGCCGCCTCCACCATGGCCACGTTGATCGCGTGCGCGCCCTGAGAGCCGCCAAAGACTAGAACCCGTGCCGCACCAGGCGGCGAGAATCGATCGACATGCGCCTCCTCGAAGAAACCGGACCGGACGGGATTGCCCGAGACGAACGCCTTCGCGCCGAAGAAGGGGAGACTCTCCTCGTACGTCACCGCCGCCGCCGCCACCACCGGCGCGAGCCGGCGGTTGGAGAAGCCGGGAACCGCGTTCTGCTCCAGCACCATCGTCGGAATGCCCCGCAGCGCCGCCAGCAGCACCACGGGCGCCGAGCTGTAGCCACCGAGGCCGATCACCACGTCGGGCCGCCGGCGCGAGATCACGCGCCACGCGTCGAGGGCGCTCAACGGAAGCAGCGAGGTCCCGCGCAGGATGCGCCAGGCGGACTGGCCCTTCAGGCCGGCGCTCCGGATCAGGTCGAGCGTGAGCCCCTCGCGCGGGAGCACGCGCGCTTCGATCCCCTGCGCCGTGCCGACGAAGGTCACCTGCGCGTCTGGCATGCGCGCCAGGAGCTCGCGCGCCACGGCGATACCGGGGTAGAGATGCCCGCCCGTCCCTCCGCCGGCGATCATCAGGCGCATTCATGCTCCGACCGACTCGTGCTGGGAGATATTGAGCAGCATGCCCGTCCCCAGCAGGTTGACGAGGAGCGACGAGCCGCCGGCGCTGACGAGTGGCAGCGGAATCCCCTTCGTGGGCAGCAGGCCCAGCACCACGCTCATGTTCACGAACGCCTGGGCGACGATCATCGTCGTCAGCCCGATCGCGAGGAATGCCCCGAAGGTGTCCTCCGTGCGCAGGGCGATGCGAAGCCCGCGCCAGGCGATCACGCCAAAGCAGACCAGCATGGCGGTCGCGCCGATGAGACCCAGCTCCTCGGCGATGACGGCATAGATGAAGTCCGTGTGCGGCTCCGGCAGGTAGAACAGCTTCTGCACGCCGGCCATGACCCCCTTCCCGAAGACGCCGCCCGTTCCCACCGCGATGAGCGACTGGATGATCTGGAAGCCGTCGCCGAGCGGATCCGCCCACGGATCCCAGAACGCCATCAGCCGGCGGCGCCGATAGGGCGCGCTCACCAGCACGATGTAGAGGATCGGCAGCACCGCGAGCATCGAGCCGATGAAATAGCGGTAGTGCAGGCCGGCCGCAAAGACCATGACCGTCATGATCAGCACGAGCGACATCGCCGTGCCGAAATCGGGCTGCAGGAGAATCAAACCGGTGAGCGCCCCGACGACGATCGCGATCGGCGGCAGCGAGTAGGAGAGCTCGTCGATACGGTGCATGCGCCGCTCGAGCATGAGCGCCGTGAACAGGACGCATGCGATCTTCGCGAGCTCCGAGGGCTGAACGCCCAGGGCTCCGAGGCCGAACCAGCGCCGCGTGCCGTTCACAGGTCCGCTGAACAGCACGGCGACGAGCATCACGGTCACGATCGCCAGGACGCCCCAGATGAAGGGCTCGTGCCGATACCGGCGATAGTCGACGTGCATCGCGAGACCGAGCACGGCGAGGCCGAGGACGGTCATGAGCCCCTGCTTGATCAGGAACAAATAGGGCTGCTGAAAGCGCTCGAGCGCCACCAAAGCGGATGCGCTGTACACCATCACGATGCTCGCGCAGACGAGCAGTAGCGTGGCCGTGAAGAGGATCCGGTCCGATTTGAGCTTGCGCGCCACCGATTATGCGTCCGTCACAACAGTCCAGGTCGCCGCCAACCCTGCAGCCGGGCCGCACCCTGGCCGAAACACCGTCTGTACGAGGCTCCGGTGATCGGCTAAGATTCGATCCCCGCCAGGGCGCGAGCGGTCAGCAGTCATCAGTCGGCCCGTGGGATGGGACACCCACCTCGCAGACCGGGGTAGTCTGCGTTCCCAGCGGTAGGCTCCCACCCGCGCCGGGTCGACTGACGACTGCTCACCGTTCGCGATCCGCGGTCCGCGGTCCGCGTGAAACTCTAGTCACGCCCGTCCAGGCGGGCGACCTCCTCCTTGAACGCGCGGCCGCGTTCCGCGTAATCGCTGAACCAGTCGAAGCTCGAGCAGGCCGGCGCCAGCAGCACCACGCCGTCCGGCGATGCCGCCTCGTGGGCTCGTCTCACCGCCTCGGCCATCGAGGCTGCGTCCAGGACCGGCACCACGTCCGCCAGGGCCTCGCGCACCAGCGGCGCCGCTTCGCCGATCGCGACGACGGCGCGCCCGCGACGCGCCAGCGCGTCGCGGAGGTCCCGGAAGCTCCCGCCTTTGAAGCGGCCGCCGACGATCGCCACGACGCCCTCGAAGCTCTCGATCGATCGAAGGGCCGCCTCGATGTTCGTGGCCTTGGAGTCGTTGACGAACCGCACGCTCCCGACCCGGCCCGCAGGTTCCATCACGTGCTCCAGACCGTGGAACCCTCGCAGCGCATCCACCATCGCCGCCGGCGAGGCTCCCGCCAGGTGCGCGGCAGCCGAGGCGGCGAGCACGTTGTTCAGCATGTGCCGTCCCGTGAGCTCCACGGCCGATGCGGGGAAGAGCCGCTCGTCCCCGGTGGTGGTGCGACGCGCGATCCAGTCGCCGCTGACAACGAATCCTTCCGCGGCGCGCCCCGACAGCGAGTACGTCACGCGCCGCGCGCGCGTGGCGTCGGCGCGCCGCCTGACCTCCGCGTCGTCCGCGTTGATCACGGCCCAGTCCCCCGGCAACTGGTTCGCGAAGATCCTGGCCTTCGCCGAGGCGTAGGCCTCGACGCTCGGATGCCGATCGAGATGGTCGGCCGCGAAGTTCAGCCATACCGCGATCCACGGATGGAACGTCGTCGTCGCCTCGAGCTGAAAGCTGCTCGCTTCGACGACGTGCACCGTCTCCGGCGCGGAGTCGTCGACCTGCGCGCTCAGCGGGACGCCGATGTTCCCGCCAACGAGCACGGACCGGCCCCCGGCCCGCAGCATCCGCCCGATGAGCGTTGTCGTCGTGGACTTTCCCTTGGTGCCGGTGACGGCGATGACACGTCCCTTCAGCCAGCGCGACGCGAGCTCCAGCTCCCCGATGATCTCGGCACCGCGTTCGCGCGCCGCTTCGAACACCGGCTGCTCGAGCGGCACGCCCGGGCTCGTCACCACCAGAGCGGCCGCGGCGAAGGTCGGCCCGCGATGACCGCCGAGCTCGAGCTCCACACCCTGCGCGCGGAGGCGCCCCGCGCCCTCGAACGTCGCGCGCGCTTCACTCAACGTCACGCGCGCTCCCCTCCGGACGAGCAGCTCCGCGGCCGCAATGCCGCTTCGCGCCGCGCCGACCACCACGACTCGCCTGCCCTCGACCGAGAACCCTCGCACGTGCGTCTCTCGTGAATTCGTGGCCCCTCATCGGAGCTTCAACGTTGTCAGGCTCATCAACGCAAAGATGATCCCGATGATCAGGAAACGGGTGATGACCTTCGGCTCGCTCCAGCCAATCAGCTCGAAGTGATGATGGAGCGGCGACATCTTGAACACGCGCCTGCCGGTCAGCTTGTACGAGGCGACCTGGATGATCACCGAGAGCGCCTCGAGGACCCATACGCCCCCGACGATGAGCAGCAGGAGCTCCTGCTTGATGAGAATCGCCACGGTGCCGATGGCGCCCCCGAGACCGAGCGAGCCGACGTCGCCCATGAAGATCTCGGCGGGGTACGAGTTGTACCAGAGGAACCCGAGACTCGCCCCGACGAGCGCGCCGCAGAAGATCGTCAGCTCCGCCGCGGGCGGAAAGCGCACGAGCAGCAGGTAGTCGGCGAGCACGCGATGGCCGGTCACATAGGCGAGCGCGGTGTACGCGGCGGCCGCCACGGCAAATGTGCCGATGGCGAGCCCGTCGAGACCATCGGTCAGGTTCACGGCATTGGTCGCGCCTAGGAGGACGATGACGGCGAAGACCGCGTAGAACCACCCGAGGTCCGGGATCAGGTTCTTGAAGAACGGAAAGATCAGCCGCGTGTTGTAGAGCGGCGGATTCTGCTGCGCCAGCACCAGCACGGCGGCGCCGACGCCGAGCGAGACGACGAGGAGCCCTCCCATCTTGTAGCGGGGCAACAGTCCGTGATGCGATCGGCGGGTGATCTTCAGGTAATCGTCGATGAAGCCGATCGCGGCGAAGCCGGCGGTGGACCACACGGCGATCCAGATGTAGGGATTCGTCAGGTCGGCCCACAGCAGCGTGGGAATCAGGGCGGACGACAGGATCAGCAGGCCGCCCATCGTGGGCGTTCCCGCCTTCGTGCGATGCGTCTGCGGGCCCTCGTGGCGGATGACCTGCCCGATCTGGAACGCGCGCAGCTTCCGAATGAGCCACGGTCCGAGCAGCAGGCTGAGCGCGAGCGCGGTGAGGCTCGCGGCGGCCGTGCGGAAGGTGATGTATCCGGTGACGCGCAGCGGTCCGAAGTAGGCGGCGAGCGACGGCAGCAGGTAGTAGAGCATCAGGCGAGCTCCGCCATGATGCGATCCACCACCAGGTCCGTGCGGATACCGCGCGAGCCCTTGACAAGGATCAGGTCGCCCGTTCGCAGCTCGCCCTTCACCAGGCCGGCCGCCTGATCGCTGCGCTCGACGTAGCTCACGGCCGACGCCGGCATGCCGGCCGACACCGCCGCGTCGGCGAGCGCCCGGGCCGGCTGGCCGCCGACCGCATAGAGCCGCCGCAACC
>JBOGIW010000291.1:0-12131 GCA_050748045.1 Vicinamibacterales bacterium
TCGGGCCAGTCGGCCGAGATGCCCAATCCGGGCGTGCAGTCGCAGTTCATCGCGAAGTCGGGCGGCAACCGCTTCTCGGGCGAGTACTACCTCGATTGGTACAACAATTCCCTCCAGGGCTCGAACATCCCCGACGCCGTCATCGCGCGCGGCATCCGTCCGCACAGCAACGAGATTCAGAAGTACTACGACACGGCCCTCAACGTGGGCGGGCCGCTCAAGCGCGACAAGCTCTGGTGGCACTTCACGTACCGCGATCAGAAGAACGCCGTTTCGCAGCCGAACTTCCTGTTCGACAAGACGTTCGACACGCGCCTCTGGAACCCGGTGGCCAAGGTCACCTGGCAGGCGAACCAGAACAACAAGTTCATCGGCTACTACCAGTGGGGGCAGAAGCACCAGCCGAACCGCCTCCTCGGGTGTTGCGGGTCGTACTCCTATTCCGATCCCTCGCTGACGCTGAATCAGAACTCCGGCAGCTGGGTCTACAAGGCCGAGTGGAACGGCACGCTGAGCGACAAGCTGTACGTCGAGGCGCGCTACGGCGACTTCGGCTACTACTTCCCGCTCATCGGGAACAGCGAGGTCGATTACTTCTGGCGCGATACCGGCACGCAGTCGCTCGAGGGCACCGAGCGGAAGTGGGAGCTCGATCGCAACCGCTACCAGGCGACCACGGCGGCGACCTACTTCCTCGATACCGGCCGAGGCAGCCACACCTTCAAGGTGGGAGGCGAGATGCTGCTCGAGACCGGGTGGGAGGGCTTCCTCCAGGGCTTCGGCGGCGGCATCGAGCACCGGTATGCCAACGGCCGGTCCGATCGGATCGTCGTCCAGTTTCCCACGGCGCGGGAGGTCGGCAAGCTGCACAACTCCCAGAACCTGCTGAGCTCGGCCAAGCTCGACCAGCTTGGGATGTTCTTCAACGACACGTGGGCGATTGGACGCCTCACGCTGAACCTCGGCGTCCGCTTCGACCGGTACAAGGGGTGGATCCCCGAGCAGGAACAGCTCGCCGGCACGATCGGCCCCCATTCGATTGCCGCGCAGACGTTCCCCGAACAGACGTTCTTCACGTGGAACCAGGTGGCGCCGCGGACCGGCGTCATCTTCGATCTGTCGGGCGACGGGCGGACGGTCGTCAAGGCCAACTACGGGCTCTACTGGCACAATCCGGGCGTCTCGATCGCGTCGAACGGCAACCCGAACCAGGCCGCTAAGACCATCCACTACGCCTGGACCGACGCCAACGGCGACCGCCGCTGGCAGCCCGGCGAAGAGGGGCGCGTGCTCGACACCGCGCTGGCCGGCGCCATCACCGTGGACCCGGGTCTCGAGGCGCCGCACACGCACGAGGCGGGCATCTTCTTCGAGCGCCAGTTGTCGGAGACCATCGGGTCGCGCATCGGGTTCGTGTACAAGACCGAAGACAACCTGATTCAGAACTATCAGGCGGCGCGGCCGGCCTCGGCCTACACGGTGCCCTTTCCGTTCGTGGACATCGGGGTCGACGGCGTCCGCGGCACCTCCGACGATCGCACGGTGACGCTCTTCGGCATTCCGACCGCGCAGCTCGGCTCGGCGAACCGCGTCGTGATGAACGTGGATCGCATCTCGCGCTTTCGCACGATTGAGTCGGCGATCAACAAGCGGTACGGCAACCGCTGGTCGGCTTCGATCGGGGGCGCCTACACGTGGCTGCGCAACTTCCCCCAGACCGGCGTCAACGTGCACCCGCAGGCGCCGCAGGATCCAGGCCTCGAGGACCGAACGCTGTGGAACCTGAAGATGACGGCGTCGTACGACGCACCCGGCGGCATCCGCATCTCGCCGGTCCTCCGTCACCAGTCCGGTTCCAACTTCGCGCGCACGGTCTCGGTGCCGTCGTCGGCCGCCGCGGCGTTCGGCGCGTTCTACGCCCCCGTGAACGCGGCCGGCATCTACGCCGAGCCCGCGGATGCGAACCGCGAGGACAACGTCTGGGTGTTCGATACCCGCGTGGAGAAGACGCTCAACTTCACCGGGACCGTCAAGCTGCGCGCGTTCCTGGACCTCTTCAACCTGACGAACAGCCACGCCGCCGAAACCATCACGCGGGCGACGGGCGCCAACTACCTGCGGCCGTCCGCGATCCTGGCGCCGCGCACCGCGCGCGTCGGGTTCCGATTCCTGTGGTGACAACCGAGATGCTTCAGGCCCAGTAAGTCGTTCCTCCGTTTACGCCGGGGATGCTCATCACGTCCCCGGCGCATTTTTCAGATGCACGCTTCGCCCGTTCCGATCGCCGAGGAGGCTTCATGACACTCCGCGTGTATCGTTGGCCGTTCATGGTCGCGCTTCTCCTGTTCCCGCTCGCCGCGCCGGCCGCGGCGCAGGACTTTCGAGGCCGCATCACCGGCACGGTGACGGACAACACCGGCGCCGTGCTGCCCGGCGTCACCATCACCGCGTCGAGCCCCGCGCTCATCCAGCCGCAGGTGCAGATCACCGGCTCCGACGGGACGTACCGCCTGATCGCGCTCCCGCCGGGCGTATACACGCTCTCGTTCGACCTTCCCGGCTTCACGACGCTCAGACGCGAGGGCGTCCGCGTCGTCATCAACCAGACGCTGCCCGTCGATGCGCAACTGCAGGTGGCCACGCTGCAGGAGACGGTGACGGTCACCGGCGAATCCCCCGTCGTCGATACCTCCTCGACGACCCTCGGCACGAACTTCACCAAGGAGCTGCTGACCGAGATTCCCAACGCGCGCGATGTCTGGGCCGCCATGGCGCAGGCTCCGGGCCTGCAGATGGTGCAGTACGACGTGGGCGGCTCGCGCACCGGCACCCAGACCGGATACATCACGTACGGCGTCAACATCCAGAACCAGACGAAGATCGAAGGCATTGACACGACGGAAGGCGTCACCGCCAACGCCGGGTACTTCGACTTCGGCAGCTTCGAGGAGTTCCAGATTGGCGGCGCCGGCAACAGCGCCGAGAACTACGCCGGCGGCGCCTCGCTGGCCATCACGGTGAAGTCCGGCGGCGATCGCATCACGGGCAACTGGTACAGCGACTGGGAAGGCGACGCCACGATCAGCGACAACGTGCCGGATAATCTGCGCGTGTCGGGCCAGCGCGACGACAACGGCTTCTTCGTGCGCAATGCGCTCCGCCGCGGCAACCCGATCGATCGCCAGTACGACATCAACTTCAACATCGGCGGGCCGCTCTGGAAGCAGAAGGCCTGGTTCTTCTACTCGTACCGGCTGAACGATCAGTACAAGTTCATCCTGGGGGCCGACCAGCTCGCGCGGTCGAAGCTGTCCAACAATTACACCTTCAAGGGCACGTTCCAGCTCAATCGGAACAATCAGCTGATCGGGTTTCTCAACAAGCGCAACAAGCTGCAGGAGCTGCGCGACTTCGGCCCGACAACGCCTGCGTCGGCGGCGCGGTTCCAGGCCTCGCGCAACTACCCCATGAAGGTCGAGTGGACGAGCGTGCTCGGAAGCCGCATGTTTCTCGACGTGCTGGTCGGCCGATGGGAGAATTTCTTCCCCCTGCGCCCGACGATCGACAACGGGATGTATTCGGGACCATGGGGGCCCGGCCGGATCGATCTGTCGAACAATCAGCGCTTCGACGGCGGAGGGCACGACGCCTACCAGAACCAGAAGCGATGGAAGCCGCAGTTCTATGCGTCCTTGAGCTATTTCAAGGACGGGTGGGGCGGCAGCCACGACTTCAAGTTCGGGTACGACTGGAAGCGGGATCGTCGCAATTTCTACCGCGACCAGCCGTTCGACATCTTCTACCGCGACCAGGGCGGCGCCGTGAACCAGGTGGACCTGTACAACACGCCCGTGTCGCCGTTCAACGAGGTCGAGTACCAGTCCGGGTGGTTCACCGATACGTGGAAGACGACGAACCGGCTCTCCCTCAACCTGGGCTTGCGCTTCGAGTACTACCGTGACGGCTGGCCCGATCAGAGCCAGGCGCCCAACGGGCACCCCGTGCTCGCCGGGTGGGACAATGCGGTGTACCGTAACTTCGTGGCGCCTCGCACGATCGAGGCCCGGACGGTATCGGAGACGCGAACGCTCGCGCCACGGTTCGGTTTTGCCTACGACCTGACGGGCGACAACAAGACCGTCCTGAAGGCGTTCTGGGGCAAGTTCTTCTTCAACTCCGCGGACACCCTGGCCGACCAGGAGAACCCGGTCGGACGCGCCCAACTGCGCTACCAGTTCCTCGATCAGAACGGGAATCGCCAGCTCGACGGCCCGCATGAGCTGGGCCGGCTGATCTCGACCGTGGGCGGCGCCGGTTTCGTCCGCGTGGATCGCAACATCGAGCGGCCGTATGCGACGGAGCTCTCCACGAACCTCGAGCGGGAGATCACGGAGGGGCTGTCGGGCCGCGTCTCGTACGTCTACAAGAACTTCAGGAACGTCTGGGCCGAAGTGGACCTGCTGCGCGACCCGGCGTACACCGCGCCGTTCATGTTCGTGGACATCGGCCCCGACGGCACGCGCGGGACGGGCGACGACGCCAGCGTGTCGCTTCTCGACCGGCCCGCGGGAATCGGCCAGGATCGCACGTACACGAATCCGACCGACCCGCGGAACAACGCCGACTTCCATACGGTCGAGCTCGCCATCAACCGGCGGTTCCGGGGGCGCTGGATGCTGCTCACGTCGTTCGGCTATACGTGGCTGAATCAGATTCACTCGGTGACGTCGCCAACCGGGGCGCTGGACTCTGCCGGCAACCGGCGCGAGTACTACTACCGCCCGAGCCAGACGATGTTCGGCACCGACGGTCGTGAGAGGTCGACGACATGGAACTACAAGGTCCTCGGGCGTTACAACCTGCCGTTCGGCGTCGGCACCTCCGCTTCCTGGAAGGTCCAGAGCGGCTACCAGTGGGGCCGCACGACGAACATCACGTTCCCTGGTGACGGCGCGCAGAACGTCCGCCTGGAGCCGGTGACGTCCAACCGCGCCCCGACCGTGGCGATTCTGGACGTGCGGGCCGACAAGAGCTTCTCGCTCGGCCGATTCGGCAAGCTGACGGGCATGGTGGACGTGTTCAACGCCTTCAACTCGGGGACGGTGACGAACTTCCGCACGACGACGGGCGCGACGTTCACGGAGGTCCTGGCGATTCTCGACCCCCGCATCGTGCGTTTCGGCGTACGGTTCGATTTCTGATCAGAGCGCGACCCGGAGTCCCGACTCGGCGTCAGGACTCCGAGTCGAGGGATCGGCAGCGTGTCGACGTAGGGTAGATGGGCGCGCGTGATTCAAGCCGCATGGCGATCTCGTGGGCTGTCAAGACGCGCCAGGCTCAGCCTTAAACGAAACGGCCTGAGCAGCCGGTTCAGGGTGTCCTGGGTAGGATTGTGTCTGGGATTGATCGCCCTTAACACATTGGGACTCGCCATCCGCACTTTCCCTGCGAACTCCTTGACACCCATCGCTCGGATCACCTTACCGAGCGCGGTCTGGATCGGAACACCCTCGTCCATGGCCGCCAGGAGAAACCCGCGCGCGAACTCCTGGTCTCGCAGGTCCTGAGCCAGTCCCTCGTTCCAGTCTCTACTGCGTCGTGCCATCTCACTTCTCCTCGAGGTAGTCCCGCCAGTACTCTTGGGCGCGGCGGATGTCCCTGGCCTGCGTGGCTTTGGTTCCGCCGACCAGCAGAAGCACAAGCGTGGCGCCCTCTCGGCCGAAATCGATCCGGTAGCCGGCACCAAACATGACGCGCGCCTCTTGAACGCCGCCTCCGACGCTTATGGTCGCCGAAGTTGCCGCACTCGAAGCGCATCACCCGCGCCTGTACGCGAGCCCGATCGGAGCCGTCGAGCGTCGCCAGCCACTCGCGAAACGGGACCTTCCCGTCGGCAGTTTCGTACTCGCGGACGGTCAGAGCCATCGAGCGTGGGGCACGAACAAAGATATCATGAAAGATAACTCATGGGAGCCGCGCGACTGGCTACACCTGCACTGCCCCCTGCAGTCCGCGCTGCAACCGCGGGCTCGCCAACGCGTTCGACGAGCGCAGCGACGCCTACCTGGCGGCCGTGCACCAGAGGCGCGCCATGACGATCCGCGAGTCATGAGCCACGACGATCACGACGATCTCGCCACGAAGAACACCACGATCACGAAGGGTCGCGCAGGGGACGGCGCTTCGTGGGCTTCGTGTTCTTCGTGGCCAGGCTTGCGAGACCAGTTTCTTTTGCCGGCAATCAATGCTACCTATGAAGGCGCACATGACGGGTATGACGATGCTCCACCGCGGCCGCGAATGAGCTCCAGGCGAAGGGCTCGCGATCCGCTCTGGTTCAAGGACGCCCTCATCTATCAGTTGCCCGTCCGCTCGTTCTTCGACGCGAACGCCGACGGCGTCGGCGACGTTCAGGGACTCATCGAAAAGCTCGACTACCTGCGGGATCTCGGCGTCACCTGTCTCTGGCTGATGCCGTTCTTCCCGTCGCCGCTCCGGGACGACGGCTACGACATTTCCGACTATGCGGGCGTTCACCCCGCGTACGGATCGCTCGACGACTTCCGGCGCTTTCTCACGGCGGCGCACGCACGCAATCTTCAGGTCATCCTGGAGCTCGTGTTGAACCACACGTCGGATCAGCATGCGTGGTTTCAGCGGGCGCGCCACGCGCCGGCCGGCTCGGTCGAGCGCGACTTCTACGTGTGGAGCGATACGGCCGATCGGCATCGTGAGGCGCGGATCATTTTCGTCGACACGGAACAATCGAACTGGACCTGGGACCCGGTTGCGCGCGCGTACTACTGGCATCGGTTCTTCCATCACCAGCCGGATCTGAACTACGACAATCCGGCGGTGCTGGCCGAGGTGCTCGGCGTCATCGACTTCTGGCTGGAAATGGGCGTCGACGGCTTCCGCCTCGACGCCGTGCCGTACCTTGTCGAGCGCGAGGGCACCAGCTGCGAGAACCTGCCCGAGACGCACGCCGTCATCCGTGCGATTCGCCGCCACGTGGACGCGAAGTGGCCGCACCGGCTGCTCCTCGCGGAGGCCAACCAGCTTCCGCAGGACGTGCGCGCGTACTTCGGCAAGGGCGACGAGTGCCACATGGCCTACCACTTCCCGGTGATGCCGCGCCTCTTCATGGCGCTGCACCTCGAAGAGCGCGATCCGGTGGTCGAGGTCATGGAAGCCACGCCGACGATCCCCGAGACCTGCCAGTGGGCGCTGTTTCTGCGGAACCACGACGAGCTGACGCTGGAGATGGTGACCGACGAGGAGCGCGACTACATGTACCTGGCCTTCAGCGCCGACCCCCTCGCGCGGCTCAACGTGGGCATCCGCCGGCGCCTGGCGCCGCTCGTCGCCAACAGCCGCCGGCGGCTCGAGCTGCTCACCAGCATCCTCTTCTCGCTGCCCGGCACCCCGATCATCTACTACGGCGACGAGATCGGCATGGGCGACAACATGTACCTCGGCGATCGGCACGGGGTGCGGACGCCGATGCAATGGACCGGCGACCGCAACGCCGGCTTCTCGCGCGCCGATCCGCCGAGGCTGTACAGCCCGCTCATCGCGGACCCGGTCTATGGCTACCGGTCGATCAACGTGGAGGCGGCCGAGCGCGATTCGGCGTCGCTGCTGCACTGGATGAAGAACATGATTCGCATCCGCCGGCACTTCACCGTCTTCGGGCGCGGGACGCTCGAGTTCCTGAGGCCCGCGAATCGAAAAGTGCTGGTGTACCTTCGGCGGCACGGCCCGGACGTGGTACTGTGCGTGGCCAACCTGGCCCACACGGCCGAGCCCGTGGCGATCGACCTTGGCGAGTTCGACGGGTGGGTGCCGGTCGAGATGCTCGGCTACACGGCGTTTCCGCGCATCGACCGGCAGCAGCCGTACTTCCTCAGCGTCGGGCCCTATGGCTTCTACTGGTTCGAGCTCCAGCGCCCTGCACCCTGACGCGGTGCCGGCCCGGACCGACATCGTCGTCGGGATCGGCAGCTACAACTGCGCCGCGACGATCGGCGCCGTCGCCCGTGCGGTCCGGCAGGGACTCGACCGCCAGTTCGGCGCCGGGGCCGGCTGCCTGGTGCTCGCTGACGGCGGGTCGACGGACCGCACGGCGGACGAGGCCCGCGCGGCGCTCGCCGGCTCGGGCGACTTCCTCGCCGTCGAGTACGCGGCGCCCCCGGTCGATCCGCTGAAGCCGCCCTATCATGGGCTGGCCGGCCGTCCCGAGGCGATCCGGGCGATCCTGACCGCGGCGCGAGACCGCGGCGCCGCCGCCTGCGCCTTCGTCGATGCGGGCGTCACGACGCTTCTGCCCGACTGGATCCCCCGGCTGATCCAGCCGGCGCTCGAGAGCGAGTTCGACTACGTGTCCCCGTTCTACCTGCGACATCCCTTCGAAGGCGCGCTCACGAAGAGCATCGTCTATCCGACGTTTCGCGCGCTGTACGGCGTGCGGCTGCGCCAGCCGGCGGCGGGCGAGTTCGGCTGCTCCCTGCGTCTCGCCCGCCACTGGCTCGAACAGCCCATCTGGGACGGTGAGGAGGCGCAGGCGGGCATCGACCTCTGGCTGGCGACGACCGCCGTCGCGGGAGGCTTTCGCCCGTGTGAAGCCGTGCTCGGCGTGCGGGAACACCGCTCCGCCGCGCCGGCGCCCGACTTGAGCGTCACGCTCGAGCAGGTGGCCGGGGCCCTCTTCACCGACATGGAGGCGCGGTCCGACGTCTGGCAGCGCGTCCGGGGCTCAGCCGCCGTTCCGGCGATCGGCGACCCGCCGCCGGGCAGTGCAGCCGCGCCGGATCTGAACGTCGAGCGTCTCGTCGACGCGTTCCGCCTCGGCTACCGCGCGCTGCGGGACATCTGGGCCTGGGTGGTGCCGCCGAGAACGATTCTCACGTTGAAGAAGATGACCGAGCTGCCCATCGAGCGGTTCAGGCTCGAGGACGACCTCTGGGCGCAGATCGTGTACGACTTCGCTCTCGCGCATCGCGTGCGCTCGATGCCGCGCGACCACCTGCTCCGTGCCATGACGCCGCTCTATCTTGGCTGGCTTGCCTCGTTCGCCGTCGGATGCCGGGGCGCGGCGCCCGACGTTCCCGACGAGCGGCTCGAGCAGTTGAACGTCGCGTTCGAGACCAGGAAGTCCTATCTGATTTCGCGCTGGCGCTGGCCGGAGCAGTTCCGGTCGTGAGCCGTTCCCGCGACGCGGGCGGAGGGAAATGACATGTGGACCCAGGTCGAAGCGATCATGAGTCAGTCGGCCAGTCGCATCGTGAACGGCGTCGCCGGATTCCTGCCTGGACTGCTGGCGCTCGTGCTGCTGCTCGCGGGCGCGCTCGTCATGGCCGTGCTGGCGCGGGTCATCATTGTGCGGCTGCTGCGCAGCCTCGACTTCGACCGGCGTGCCCAGCACTGGGGGCTCGGGATGCTGACGGCCGCGTCGCCGGCCAGGAGCGCGTCGGCGCTCGTCGCCCGCGCCACGTACTGGATGATCCTGGTGTTCGGGCTGCTCCTGGCCCTCACCGCGCTCGACGCGGCGATGCCCGCGCAGTTCGCGCTCTCGATCTTCGAGTATGCGCCGAACGTCCTCGCCGCGCTCATCATCCTCATCGTCGGGAGCGTCCTGGCGCAGTTCCTGTCGCGCGCCGTGCTCATCGGCGCCGTCAACATGCACATCCAGAACGCCCGCCTGCTGTCGCTCGGACTGAAGTGGCTCGTGCTCGTCATCGCGGCCGCCATGGCGCTCGAACAATTGCGCATCGGGCGGCAGATCCTCCTCCTGGCCTTTGGCATCCTGTTCGGGGGCGTCGTGCTGGCCACGGCGCTGGCCGTCGGCCTCGGCGCCAAGGAACCCGTGGGTCGCGCGATCGAGCGGCAGCTTCGCGCGCCGCGAGACGACGAGAACCGTCTCGACCACGTCTGAGATCGTGGCAGGCGTGGCGGCCGGCAAGCCGGCGCGGCCCTCAGGTTGCCTGCGCCTGGTCCTGCCATCCGGCGGCGATGAAGTGGGCACGCATCTCGCCGGCTCGGGCGATGGCCGCGACGCGGCCGGGGAAGACCTCCCGTTCCAGGTATCGATCGTCCTGACGCACGACGAGCCAGAACTGGTGCCCATCGTCGTGCAGCACGCAATCCCTCACGCTCAATCCAGCCTTGAGCTGCCAGATCAGTGTCGCCGTCACGATGGCGCGTGCCAGAGCAAGGGGCTTACCGCTTTCAACCGGGGCGTACGGCCCGGTTTCCGGGATGGCGCGCGCCGCCCCGCGCGCGGTGCTTACGAAGGCGGTAAGCCCCTTTCTGCACGCGTTCGCCGCATCGGGCTTCAAGAGGGTCGAGGATCGCCGGGGCGTCAGGCGAGCAGCGCCTCCACGATCTGCGCGACGTGCTCGCCGATCGCCAGGCAGGAGGTCAGCCCGGGCGACTCGATCCCCGACGCCTGGACCAGCCGAGGGTTCCTGCGATCTCTGGCAATCAGGAAGTCCGCAAACGTTTCCTCGGGCGGATGGAGCTTCGCGCGGATGCCGGTGCCCCCGAGGCGCAGGTCGCCGAGCTGCAGCTCCGGGAGCAGCGCGCGCGCCGGCCCGAGAAACTCCTCGACCGGTATCCGGCCGCCCTCGTAGTCGTCCTTCCGCTCCTGGTATTTGATCGTCGGGCCGAGCGTCACGGTGCCCCACGTCGTCTTCGCGAGGTGCGTGCCGAGACCGTGCCCGGAGGAGTGTGGCAACGGGTACACGAGGGCGTTGACCAGGTGCCGCTTCGACGGGACGAGCTCCGCGTACTCGCCGCGGCAGGGGTAAATGCGGAACGTCTCGCCTCCGAGCGTCGCCGACACCTCGTCGGCGTAGAGCCCCGCGGCGTTGACGACGGTGCGGGCGAGAATCGACTCGGCGGGCGTGCGCAGCTCGATGCCATCGGTCCGCGGGACGGCGTCTTCGAGCGGCGAGCCCGGCAGCACGACGCCGTCGTGCTCGGCGCAGAGCCGCGCGAGCGTGCGCACGAGCGCTTCGGCCTCGAGGATGCCGCTGTCGGGGGAGATCATCGCGGCCTTCGCGCGCACGTGCGGCTCGCGGCGCCTGATGAAGGCGGCATCGACGATCTCGAGCCCGGCGACACCGTTCGTCTCGCCTCTCGCGCGCAGCGTCTCGAGCTCCGCGATCTCGTGGTCGTCCTGTGCCACGATGAGCTTGCCGCATCGCTTGTGCGGCACGCCGTGGATCTCGCAGAACTCGTAGAGCATCCGCGCGCCCTCGACGCAGTGCTTTGCCTTCAGCGAGCCGGGAGGGTAGTAGATGCCGGCATGGATCACCTGGCTGTTGTGCGTGCTCGTCGCCATGCCCGGCCTCGGCTCGCGCTCCCGGACACAGACGCTCCGTCCCCGCTTCGCGACGGCGAGCGCCGCGGCGAGGCCGACGACGCCGCCGCCGATCACCGCTGTGTCGATCTGCTCCATACGAATTGGAATCGGGATTGGTTATGCACTACGATCGATGGGTTGAGGGTGACGCTCGCCGGCCTGCAGGCTCAGTATGCCTCGATTCGCGAGGACGTGCGCCCGGCGATCGCCCGCGCCCCTGAGCGAACGTACTATCACCGCGGAAGCGCCGGCAACATTCGCATGAATAGGGCAGCGGCGCTGGAACACGTGGCGCGGCGCATGGCGGAGATCGAGGGGTGAGCATCGGCCGGGTGCTGGTCACCGGCGCGGCGGGTCAGCTCGGAGGGGCGATCGTCCGCGCGTTCGCCGGCACCGATGTCACCGCGCTCGGGCGCCGCGATCTGGACATCACCGATCCACTCGCCGTGCGGGCCCGCGTCGCCGGCCTGCGCCCGCACCTCATCGTCAACTGCGCCGCCTGGAACGACGTGGACGCCGCGGAGGCGTCGCCGGCGGTGGCGCTGGCCGTGAACGCGCTCGCGGTGCGGAGCCTGGCGCGCGCCGCCGAAGCGTGCGGCGCCACGCTGGTGCACTACGGCACGGATTTCGTGTTCGACGGCGAGGCGGCATCGCCGTACACCGAGGCCGTGGAGCCCGCGCCGCAGAGCGCCTACGCCTCGTCGAAGCTCCTCGGCGAGTGGCTGGCGCTCGACGCGCCGCGCGCGTTCGTGCTGCGCGTCGAGAG
>JBOGIW010000292.1:0-29878 GCA_050748045.1 Vicinamibacterales bacterium
CCATATCTTCGTGCGCCTCGGGCTGTGGCAGGAGACGATCGATCTGAATCTGCGCGCGGCAGACGCCGGGGCGAAGGCGATGAAGGAGCACCACGGCGACCCGAGCTACCAGCTGCACGCGATGGACTACCTGGCCTACGCCTACCTTCAGCAAGGACAGGAGTCCAAGGCCAGGGAGATTATCGCCGCGCTCAAGGATGCCGTCGGTGCGAGTCCCGAAACCATTGCCAATTTCGGCGCGTTCCTCCGCGGCCGAAATGCGCTCGACCTCCACCGCTGGTCCGAAGCGGCGGAGCTCGAAGTGCCAAACCGGCCGCGGCGGGCGATCGAGGCGTATCGCGCGCGGACCATCGGCGCGGTGCGATTGGGAGCCCTCGACGCGGCACGCCAGAACGTTGCGGGTCTCAAGCAGGCGCTCACCGCGCAACAGACGCAGTTGCGCGCGGCCGGATACACGGTGCCTTCCGACGCCCCGATCGAGCTCGAAGAGAGCGAGGCGTGGCTCGCATTTGCCGAGGGCAGACCCGAGGATGCGATCGGCGCCCTCCGTCGCGCCGCCGACCGGGAGGATGCAGACGGTGGCGAGTCGCTGATGGTGCCGGCCCGCGAGATGCTCGCGGAGCTCTTCCTCGAGCTCAAGCGGCCATCGGAAGCACTCGAGACGTACAAGATCGCACTCCAGCGTGCGCCGAACCGTTTCAATTCCCTGTACGGCGCGGCTCGCACGGCTGAAATGCTCAAAGCCGAAGCAGACGCGAAGGACTATTACAACCGGTTGCTCGGCGTCGTCACGCCGACCGCCGACCGTCCGGAGGTTCGGGAAGCACAAGCCTTCCTGAAAATCCGCTAACAGCAGGTTCCAAGACTCATCACGCCTCAGACCCCATGAACTGTTACGCTGTTTTGGAGTTCTCCATCACATCGAACCGTCTAACCAGCCTTTGCAGCCGACAGCACACGGTGGAATCATGAGCCGCCGCAGCTGAGCCGCGCGTGAGGCACGCCAGTGGCCAGTGAGGATCACATGACGACACAGCCCTCGATGATGCGGCGTTGTGGTCTTGCGGCGCGAGTTCTGGCTGGGGTGGCGTTGGCATGCGTTGCGGCTACCAGCGGCGTTTGGTCACGGACGGATAGCAGCGCCGCGACTGCCGAGACGCTGGTAATGGCCGATCCCGTCGATCATCTCGATGTACGCGCCCGCGAACCGATGGTCGTCGAGCATCCCGACGGCACCCTGTTCGTGAGCGGCTTTGGCGAGTTGGTCCCGACGCTCTGGAAGAGCCGCGACCACGGCGCCACCTGGTCGCGGGTCAACGTCGGCACTGAAGCCGATGGAGCCATCGGCAACTCCGACGTGGATCTGGCGGTGGCCCGCGACGGCACGCTCTATTTTGCAACGATGCTCTTCGACCGCAAGACCGGGGAGGGTATGAGCGTCAGCGTCGGCGTCAGCAAGGACCTGGGCGGGACGTGGTCTTGGACGCTCCTCTCGAAGGACCGGTTCGACGATCGGCCGTGGGTCGACGTGGCGGCTGACGGTACCGTCCACGTCATCTGGAACGACGGCAGCGGCGTCTGCCACGCCGTCAGCAAAGACCGTGGCCGCACGTGGTCAGAGCGCCCGAGGATTCATCCGCAAGGTGGATCGAGCTACCTTGCCGTGGGCCCGAACCGTCACGTTGCGGTGCGCGTGACTCCGGGGTCGGCGTCAGGCAACAAGTTCGATGAGGGCGTCGATCTACTCGCGGTCAGCACCGACGGCGGCACGACCTGGCAGAAACATGCCGCGCCGGGCAGCCGCGAGTGGAGCGCAGACACCTTCAACCCTGAGTCGTTCCCACGGTGGGTCGAGGTAATCGCTTGGGATGCCCGCGGCGCGCTGTACTCTTTCTGGACGAATCGACAGGGGCTCTGGCTCGCGCGCTCGGTCGATCAGGGCGGAACGTGGACGAGCTGGCGCGTGGCGGAAGGCGATGAGCTCGCGTATTTCCCGTATTTGATCGCCCGCGGGCAAGGCGAACTGTGGGCCACGTGGTTTTCAGGGCGCGGGGAGACGTTGAAGGCACACGTCGCGCGCTTCAACGTATCTGATAAGAAGCCGCCGCAAATGATCACGGGGCCGCCGTTTCAGCCGGACAGCTGGCGGTCGAATCCGAATGCCCCTGATTCTCCAATTCGCGACACCGCGGGCGAATACCTCGCGACAACATTCCTCCGCGGCGGCGGCATCGCGGTCGTCAGCCCGATCCAGGATGCTCGCAAACAGCGTTTCGGCTTTTCATGGCGGCGAGTCGCCCTCCGCTGATGTGATGGAGCATGCCTCCTCAGTGCGAAGGGTAGTCGATTGACTGATTGGTTCGTGGGAACCTGGCGCCTCGTCTCCTTTCTGGGCCACGGTGCGGATGGTCGCGAGACCATTACCTGTGGTTCCAAACCCTCGCGGGCTTTTGATATACGGGCCCGCGACGTCGGGCGCAGCCTCGCGCGCTACGGACTCGGGTTCCTGCGCGGAAACGTCTTCGGCGTGCTCCTGGGAATCCTCACAGGCCACTCGCGCGTCGCGCGCGACACGCTCGGCGTGCTCCTCAACTTCGCCCGCAGCACGCCGACGATCGTCCTCATCCCCGTCGCGATGGTCTGAGTCGGCATCGGCGAGACCGCAAAGGTGCTCGTCGTCACGGGGGGGGTGCTCTTCCCACGGTCGTGACGCGGGCGCCGTCGAGGCGGCGCGCGACCTGACGTTCCGCGCCGCGCGCGGCGAGTTCGTGTCGCTCGTGGGCCCATCGGGGTGCGGAAAGTCGACGGTCCTCTACCTCGTCGCGGGCTTTCTTGCGCCGCAGGGAGGGACGATCAGGGTCGGCGGCGTGCCCGTCGTCAGGCCCGCGCCCGATCGCGGCGTCGTCTTCCAACGACACAACCTGTTCCCGTGGAAGACCGTGCGCGAGAACATCGCGCTCGGCTTGCAGCTTGTGCCGTCGACGCGACTACGCGCGCCGCGACGGCCGACGAGTGGATCCGACGCATCGGGCTCGCGGGCTTCGGCGAGCGGTACCCGCACGAGCTGAGCGAGGGGATGCGGCAGCGCGTCGGGCTCGCGCGCGCGTGTGTCCTGGACCCGTCGGTGCTCCGCATGGACGAGCCCTTCGCGTCGCTCGACGCGCTCACGGCGATCCGCATGCGCGCGCTACTGACCAGGATGTGGGCGGACATCGCGAAGACAGTGCTCTTCGTGACGCACGACATCGAGGAGGCGATCCTCCTTAGCGACCGGATCGTGGTCCTCACGGAGCGGCCGGCGCGCGTCCGGACGGAGATCGCGGTGACGCTCCCCCGGCCGCGGTCCGTTGAGTCGCTGGGCGGCGAGGCCGACCGGTACCGTCGCGAGTTGCGCGCGCGCCTGCTCACGGAGGTGTGAGCCGTGAGTGCGCGCACGGCGCTTCGCCTCCGGCGCGGGTACGCATCAGCGTCTGAATGCTCCCGCCCGCAGGTTGGACCCGTCCCGAATCTTGTGGAAATTGGCAGGGGTGGCGTAACCAACCTGCTGAACGGTTGACGACTCTACCTCCTCACGCGACTTTCTTCCACTCCTTGGCGATGAACGCTGGCAGCTGCTGGTGGCCGTCGATCTTCCGCAGCTGAATCTGTCCGAACGCCACGAGCCCGTACAGGATGATCAACGCGGCGTCCTCGGTCCCGAAAGAGGCCTGAGTTTTCGTGCGCCGGCGGAATTCGCGATTGAGATTGTCCAGCGAGTTGGTCGTACGGAGCGACTTCCACATCGCTTTGGGGAAGTCGTAGAACGTGAGCAACTCCAGGCCGGCTTCCTCGAGCGACTTGGCGACGGCCGGGCAGAGCGTCGACCACTTCTTGACGAATGTCTCGTACGCCGCGCGGGCGGCCATGCCGTCCGCCGCATAGAGGATGCGGTGGTAATCGCGTTTCATTTCGGCCTGGGCGTGCGTCGGGCAATGCGCCTTGAGATTGGCCAGCTTATGCGTCGTGCACCGCTGCACGCGCACGCCGTCCCAGCGTTCCAGCGCCTTCTTCAGTCCCGCGTTGCCGTCGACAACCAGCAGGAGCGGCGCGACGAGCCCGCGCTGCTGCAGACTGGCGATGACACCGCCCCATGTGGCCGCCGCCTCGGAGGCCGCGATGCGCAGATCGATCAGGCATTTCTGGCCGTTTTCCGCTGCGCCGAGCGCGGCGAGCACCGGAACCGACACGACGCGACGGGCCACGCGGACCTTCAGATGGAAGCCGTCCAGGAAGACGATCGGATAGCGCTCGCTGGAGAGGTCACGCTCGTGCCAGCTCGCAAACAACACCTTCAGCCTGGCCACGATCCGCGAGACCGCGCTCTTCGACAGGTGCCGCTCCCCCAGCAACGGCTTCAGTGCGGTGCGGATGCGCCGGCTATTCACGCCGCCGAGATAGCACCCGAGGATCGCCTCGTCGATCTCACGGGTCCGTCGCGCGTAGCGAGGCAACAGCTGGCTGTGGAATTCGTGTGTCGCGCCGTCGCGGCCGACGACCCGACCGCGCGGCACGCGCACGGTCCGCGTGCCCTCGGGCGTGGTGATCGTCCGCTCGACGATCCCATTGCGGTACCCACGTCGCCGATCAGTGCGCTCGTGTCGATGGGAGGCCAACGAGGAGGCGAGCTCCTCCTTGAGCGCTTCCTCCAACGCCTCTCGAATGTGTCGTCGGAATTCCGCTTCGATGTCCTGACGGAACTGCAGAATGGTGGCGGGGCTTGTGCTAGTCTCCTGCATGGCGTACCTCCGTCGCCGCTGCTAACGGCGATTTTGCTTAGGTCAGCAGGAGGTTACGCCATTTTCCTTTTTCCACAAGATTCGGGACACATCCAATGGCAGGACTCGAATAGACTGGGGAACATCGGCAACTGGATCCACTTTACTAATCCAATCCTGAGTGAGCCATTCAAAGGAGGGGACACTGCTCCGGCCGGCACACTGTACTCAATCGATTGTTACAACGAGGCAGGGGGCTTTCATCGCGTGTTTCGTCACTTCGTGAGATACCGAAAACCTGCTGGCCAACCGAGTCAGTCTGGAACGCAGCGCACTTTTACGTACCTCGATCCGAGGCGGGTTTACATGCGGGTTCTGGTGCCAAAGACAGCCACGAACATCGAACGACGAGTATGGCATTACTACCGTGAGCAAGGTGAGAGCGCAGCCAGATGGCACGACAAGACCCAACACGATGTCATTTGTCGAATGCACGAAGAGCACGATTGGATACCCGGTCGCCGCCAATTCAATGTTCACGAAGTCGGGGTAGCACACGATACCAAGGAGCAGCATGAAGGAAGCAAGAACATTCGGATGCTCTTTATTGTTCGGTATACGTGAGGATACATAGGAGCGCATGCTCCTCCGACGAAATACGCTGGTTGGCACGATCCGCTGCTTCGACGAGGTAACTGGGCGGCACAGTTCGGTGCGGATGAAGTCACGCTCGTCTTCGCGCCCGTCGTGGTCGAACAGTCGACGCGCTGCGCCGAGCCATCCATCGCGGACTACGACGCGCGGCGAGCGCCGCTGTTCCCAGCCTGGAAGGCGCCGGCCGGCGACCCTGCGAAGCTGACGCAGGCGCTGCTCACCATCGCCAGCCAGGAGCCGCCGCCGCGCCGCTTTCTCTCGGGGGCCGACGCCAGCAGCAACGCCGAGCAGAAGATCGCCGACCTGTAGGCGGCATCGAGTCCAACCGGCAGCTCTCGATATCACTCGCGTTCGACGCGCAGCCCTGAGCGAACGACGCCAGGCTCAAAGCTTGAGGAGAATACCGATGAAATAGCGCCGTCACTACGACCACGTCGCGTCCGAGCTCACGCTGCGCGGCCCGAAGCCACGGGCAGGGATGTCGTCCTGGTGCCGGCCGCAAGCATCCAGCGGGCCGTGGTGAAGGCCCTTCGAGATGCGCGCACGCACTCCGACGACGTGTGCGCCGTTTACGTCGAGATCGACCCAGCGGCGATTGAGACGATTCGAGGGCTCCGGCCCGAATGGGGACAGGGCGTCAAGCTGGTCGTGCTGGAGTCGCGGCAACGTTCGCTGATGGAACCGCTCCTGGAATACGTCGAGGCGGTGCAGCGGATGAGCCGCACGGCTACGTGACCCTTATCGTGCCGGAGTTCGTCCCGCGACGACTATGGCAGCACCTGCTGCACAACCAGCACGGGGGCTGATCAAGAGGGCGCTGCTGTTCAAGCCGAACGTTGCGGTCACGAGCGTTCCGTTCCACCTCGGACGAACGGAACCGGCCGTGGCCGCCCTGCCGGAGAGTAACGCGTCGCGGACGCCGTCTCGTCATCCGGGAGAATCCGTGTTCGACATCAGCTCGTGGTTTCAGGACGTGGAGGCGATCGCCGGAGCGCCGCATGGCGCCAAGCGGATCGCCGTTACGCCACCTCACGGACGAAGCCCAGTTGCGGAAATCGTCCAGTGCGGCGAGCGGGAATACGGCCGGGCCGAACTCAGGGTTTCCGACGTGCCATTGTTCTATGCGGGATACACTTCTTGGATAAGCTCGCCGCGGCATGATCATTCCGATTGCGCCAGGCATCGATCGCGAATAGAGGTGCTCGCCGTCTCCAGAATGTCTCCACGACGGGCGGAGAATCGGGCGGACTCGAGTGGACGGCAGTGAACGAACCGAAGCAACGTAACCGCCTGTGACGGAAACGCTTAGAACCAGAAGCCGCGCGCCATCACCAACTTAGAAAACAGACTTGCTCCGGTTTCGAATCCCTGACACCCAGCCATAAACCACTCGAATCAATACATGCGATCGTCATCCCCGAGTATTCTCTGCGCGACCACGTCATTGGTGGCGCAGCGGATGCCGGTGCGGCGCGCATGTGCAACAGCCGCAATGACTTACTCTCGTCCGCGCACACGGTGGAGTAGTGTGCGGGCGGGTGCGCTTGAAGATCTGGAATCTGGATGGCGACGGTCACCGGCGCTGATCAGCAATGAGAACACTCTCATCACGTCATCGCGGCGACGTCGACCGTGACGCGCCCTCGCGAAGCGAGCGCGCACGTCACGACCGATGTGACTGGCGAAGAGCCTCCAGGAACTCGCGCGGATTGACGGTGCGAACGCCAGCGTGTTCGCCGACGTTGAGCAGATCCGGATCTCCCGTGACAAGCCGCGTCGCACGTCCCTCGACGGCCGCGGCGAGGTACTTGTCGTCGTCATGGTCTTCGCTGACACCGCTCAGTGCGTCATCGCCCGCTACGAGATCGGCCAGCAAGACAATTCCCGTGAACCATGCCTCGGCCTCGATCTCCGCGCGAATGTGCTTTTGCACCTTCGGATAGCGAGTCCGCGCAGCACCTCGTCGACGATAGCTGGTGAGACGACAAGCTCGAACGCCGACTCGCGCAGGAAGCGCTCGATGATCTGCCCGGGCGGCCCCTCCGGACGAATGGCGGCGCTGATGTAGACGTCCGCGTCGAGGACCGCGCGAAGCACGTCTACTTCGCCTTGCGCGTGCGCTGCCGAGCCGGCCGCCTGGCCCAGGCCTGTGCCTCGAGGGCCAAGCCCTCGGCCTGAGCGCCGGTCAGTTGGCGTCCCTTCTGCTGCGCCAGGACATCGATCGCCAGCGTGCGCGCGAACCTTCGCATCTGCTCCAGTCTCTCAACAGGAACCAACGCCGCCAGCGGTTTCCCCTTGCGTTCGATGATGAATTCGTCGTGCCTCAGAGACACCCGATTCAGCAGGTCCCCGATGCGCTGACGAACATCAATTGTGGATACCTTCTCCGGCATGTGCATCTCAAGCAACCATTATAGTTGCGTTGGATGCGCCTGGGCACGGCGCCGCCACCGTAAGGCGCGCGGTCTTGAAAGGACTTGAAACGCCGTCACCCCAAACGCCGACTTCGGACACCTTAGCCCGATCGAAAAGTGCGAAAACGCCAATAAAATCAGCTATCGCGGCTCGAATCCCTGCCTCCCAGCCAATCTGCAATTCCCCGCGAGTCAGTACCGAGCGGCTCCTGAAGCCATGTGAGAGGTCTTCTCAGGCGCTTGAGGAAAACGCGCGAAGCGCACCGTACTCGCAGAATGGTTGATGCGTGGTGCGCGTCTTTTGGCTGTCGATTCCTCTGCGCCCCCGGCAAAAATGGGCCCGCCGGTTGCGCTTACGAAATCGCCCGTCCTCGCCGCAGTCTGTGATCAGCGGGACCGCCAGGGACTGCTGATTCAGGAAAAACCGCGTCGTTTGTGAGTGGCCTTGATATTGCCCACCCGGCACTGGTCTACCCCTCACGAAAATCGCGATGTCAGACACGAACGCGCCCGTCTCACGACGCCGGTTCTGCGCAGGAGCCTGCCAGGTGGCCTCCGGCGCCACACTCGCGACGCTGTTCTCCGCCTGCGGCGGCGGGTCATCGTCACCGACGTCGCCAAGCGGCATGGCCTCGATGCTCAGCGTCCTGTCCGGCCAGTTCACCGGCTCTGGAGTACAGGTCACCGTCGCCGGGTCCGCGTTAGCCGACGTCGGCGGCGCAGTGCTCGTCGAGTCCACGGCTGGCGTGTTCCTGCTGGCGCAGACGAGCGCGAGCGTGTTCTCGGCGGTCGAAGCGGTCTGCACCCACGAAGGGTGCACCATCACCGCCGCGGACGGCGCCACCTACGTGTGTCCGTGCCACGGGTCGCGCTACAACCGCAGCGGCCAGGTGCTGGCCGGCCCTGCCAGAGCGTCACTGCGTCAGTACGCCACCACCTTCACGAACGGCGTCGTGACGATCGCTATCTGATATGTCCCAACTCAACCCGGAAATCGACCACCTGCTTCGCCGCGCCGGATTCGGCGCCAGCCTCGCAGACGCCGAGACGTTCCGCGACATGTCAACGACCGCGGCGGTCGCGCATCTCGTCGATTACGAAGGACGACCGGACGACGTCGACGCCCGCATCGGCCGGTCAGACCACGCGCAGGTGCGCTCTCGCGACGCCTTCGCGCCGGACATCGACATCGACGACGCGCGCCAGCGGTGGATGTTCCGCATGATCCATACGAGGCGTCCGCTGCAGGAAAAGATGGCGCTGTTCTGGCACAACCACTTCGCCACGGCCTACAGCAAGCTGGTCGCCGACTCTGGTGCGATGCAGGCGGCCAAGATGCTCGCGCAGAAGCCCGGCGTGCTGCGCGGGCCGCAAGGACAGATCGAGCTCTTCCGCCAGTACGCGCTCGGCAACTATCGCGATCTCCTGCTTCAGGTGGCGCAGGATCCCGCGATGCTGGTGTGGCTCGATGGCAAGAGCAACACCAAAGCGAAGCCGCAGGAGAACTTCGGCCGCGAGGTCATGGAGCTGTTCACGGTCGGCGTCGGGAACCACACCGAGGCGGACGTCTACGCCGCAGCGCGTGTGTTCACCGGCTGGAACCTTCGGCCATCCGCGAGTTACACCAACGACGACTATGGCGACATAAACGCCTATCAGGAGTTCGTGTACAACGCGGCCGAACACGACACGAGCGCCAAGACATTCTCGTTCCCGATCTACGGCAACGGAAGCCGGACGATCCCGGAGCGCAGCGAGTCTGCAGGCATGCAGGACGGCGTCGACGTGATCACCGCCCTGGCGCTGCACCCGGAAACGGCCCGTCGGCTGGCTCGGAAGCTCTGGAACTTCTTCATCAGCGAGACTCATCCGCCCGATCCAGCCTTCGTGACGAACGCGGCCGCCGTCTACCTGCAGCACGGCACCGAGATCAGGCCGGTCGTGCAATACGTTCTGACCTCGCCCTGGTTCAACGATCCGTCGATGCGCTACGCACGATATTCATGGCCAGCGGAATTCGTCGCGCGGGCGATCAAGGAGGTGGGCTGGCAGGGGTTCTCGCTCGACAAGGTCCGGGCGCCGCTGGCCAACATGGGCATGCTGCTCTTCGAGCCGCCGAATGTCGGCGGATGGCCGCTCGGGGCCGGCTGGTTCTCGACGGGGACGATGCTGGCGCGGTCGAATTTCGCCGCCACGCTGGCTGCCAGCCAAAAGGATTTCCTCGCGGCCGCACTGGAGCCCGAGGGCGGAACGCCGCAGGCCTTGCTGGCGGCGATGCTCGATCGGGTGACGCCGGCGCCCTTCGACCTGGCGCCGCAGCAGGCGCTTGTGTCGTACCTGCTCGCCGGTGGGGCGTGGACGGGCAGCGCGGCGCAGCTCAACACGAGAGGCGCCGGACTTGCGCGCCTGCTCGTCGCCTCCTCCGAATACCAATTCGTTTAGAAGGGAGCGACCATGCCCGTATCCCGACGAATCTTCATACGTGACGGCGTAGCGACCGTCACACTCGGGCTCGCGGCGCCCTCCTTCTTGAGCGCTATCGCGCAGGCACAGGGGATCCCGTCGCGGCGCCTCGTCGTCATCTATCTTGGCGGCGGCAATGACGCGCTCAACACGCTGATCTCCTATCAGGACTCGGCCTACTACAGCCGCCGTCCCACGATTGCGGTGGCTGCGGGTCAGGTGCTGCAAGTGGGCACGGACGCTGCCGGGGGCGCCCTCGGGCTGCATCCGCGGCTGGGCGGCCTCAGGAACATATTCAGCGAGGGGCGTCTGGCCCTCGTGCAGCGTACCGGGTACGCGAACTCCAGCCGATCCCACTTCGAGGCCACCGACATCATGGGCACCGCCAACCCGCAGTCGTCCACTGGGTCGGGCTGGCTGGGCCGATATCTCGACACGCTCCCTCGACCGCTCGACGCGCTGACCGCGTGGAACACGTCGGAAGAGACGCCGCGTGCCCTCGTATCCGCGCAGACCGGTGTGCCGGCGATTCCAAATGCAACCACCTACACGTATGCGAGCCCGAACCGAGGTTCGGCCGCCGTGGAAGAGAGAGCGGCCGCGCAGGCCATGGCAGCGAACCCGGCGGCCGGCCGACCGCATCTGGCATTCGTGAACAGCACCAACCTGGCGGCCATCGAGACGCTCGACCGCGTGGCCCAGGCGACGGCGTACACGCCGACAGTGGTCTACCCGAACAACGGCTTCGCGCTGGCGCTGCGGACCGTGGCGGGCGCCATCGTGCGCGGCATTGGCTCAAAGGTGTTCTGGGTACAAACCGGCGGCTACGACACGCATGCGGAGCAGGGTGCGTCCGCCGGCGCCTACGCCAATCTCATGGGCACGCTGGGCGATGGGCTGTGGGCGTTCTACAGCGACGTACGCAATCAGGGCCTGGCCAACGACACGACCGTGATCGTCTTCTCCGAGTTCGGCCGCCGCATCTCCGAGAACGGCAGCGGAGGCACCGATCACGGCGCAGCGGGCCTGATGATGGTGCTCGGCGGCATGGTGCGTGGTGGGCTCCACGGGACGGCGGCCTCGCTCGCGCCGGGCAATCCGACGCTGGAGAACAACTCCGGTGACGTGCGTTACGAGACCGACTTCCGATCCGTGTACGCCAGAGTGCTCGACCAATGGCTCGGTGTGAATTCCGTGCCCATTCTCAACGGTGACTTTCGTGCCGGCGCGCCGGCCATTTTCTAGGTGTTGGCATGAAGAGCGTGAATCGATTCTGTCTGACGTCAATCGTGGTGTTGAGCCTGTCTGGTCCAGCGCTGGCCCAGGCCCCGGAGACCGCGGCCACACCCGCCACCACCAACTTTCCCACAGTGACCTTTGGCGTCGTCTCGTTCATCCAGTACTCCGCCGAACTCCACGAGAGGGACGGGTACAACGCGTTCGACGTCACCCGCGGCTACTTCAACGTCGAAGCGCGACTCACGGACCGCGTCCGCGTGCGGTTCACGCCGGACGTGCGGCCGACCACCGATGCCAGCCTCAACAGGAACCTGACGTTGCGCATGGAATACGCCGCGCTGGACGCCAACGTGACTGACAACGTTTCGATCATGTTCGGCTTGCACGAGACGCCCTGGCTCAGCTTCGAAGAGACCCTCAACCGCTACCGCGTGCTGGGACCCTTGTTCGCGGAACGGCTGGGATTGATTCCCGGACCAACCGACCTGGGCGTGAGCGTCAAGGCCACCGGTGGCCGCACGGAGGTCCACGCGGGCGTGTACAACGGCGAGGGTTATGGACAGGCCGAATTCGACAAGTACAAGAGCGTGGATGGCCGCGTGACCTTCCGTCCCTTTGCCGACGACAGCGAGGCCGGCAACGTGAGCATCTCGGGGTTCTACCAGTACGGCTGGTACGCGAGAGATCGGCCGCGCAACGTGGCCATCGTGATGGGCAGCTACGAGAACGCCCATGTCGTCGCGACGGCGCAGTATCTATCCGCCACCGACAACCCGTTTGTGGCCGTGGACGTCCAGCGCCGCGGGATGTCGTTCTTCGGCGAAGTCCGGCAGGGTCTCACCGGTTGGGCCGGCGTGGGCGGCGTGGACTTCGTCGATCCGGACGCGGAGAGCGACAGCGACTCGAGGCGGCGCTACATCTTCGGCGGCGCGCACTGGAGTCAGGTGGGACACGGACGTTTGGGTATCGTGGTGACGCTCGAGCAGTCCACTCAAACGGTCAACTCGCAACTGCTCGAGCGCCGGCTGCTCGCCCAGACCCACATCGGGTTCTAGCCTGCAAAGGGCGTCGAGCGCGCCGGTCAGACGTTTCGGGACTGCGCCGGGATGTCGCCGGGATTGTGGCGGCGCAGAGGAGAGCTGGACGTCTGGCCCGTGGCCGCCGGCGCGGTCGTCCGCAGTCGGCCGCGTCCCGGCAACAACATCGGAACCGTGCGCCGGTACTCCTCGTACGCAGCGCCGTGTTCGGCCACGAGATCCTTCTCCTCGAACTGAATCGCCAGGACGATGTACGCGGTGGTGGCGAGCGCAAACACGAGATGCGCCAGCGTCATCGTCGGCGTCATCCAGAACGCGAGGAGAAAGCCGAAGTACAGCGGATGCCGTATGAATCGGTACGGCAGCGGTGTGCGGAAGGACACTCCCGTGTACGGCCGGCCAATCAGCGGCAGCCATACCTGCCGCAGCCCGAACAGGTCGAAATGGTTGATGAGGAAGGTGACCGTCAGGACGGTGGTCCATCCGACGGCGAACAGCGTCCACAGCACAACACGAGCGGCGGCGTTCTCGACGGACCAGATCTCGATCCCGATCGGACGCCACTGCCAGAACAGCAGGAGCAGCGCGAGGCTCGCGCACAGCACGTACGTGGAGCGCTCGATGGCCCACGGGACGATCTGCGTCCATCGCTCCTTGAACCATCGCCTCGCCATCACGCTGTGCTGAACGGCAAAGAGGGTCAGGAGCGCGCAATCGATCGCCAGGGCCGCCGGCAGCGATGTCTGCAGCGGACCGTCAAGCCGCCTCGGCACGGCGAACCCTCCGACGAACGCGATCGCATAGAGAAACGTCGCGAGGAAGATCAGATACGCCCCAACGCCGTAGGCAAAGAACAGCAACCGTTTTGGCACGGCATCCCTCCTGTCGTGACAGCGAGAATGCACCGGCCACGACACGGGTGCCATCGGCGCTTTGTCCCGGTTCGGCTGGAAATGCGGGCCCGGACGTGAGACAAATGTCCCGGTCACGCCCATGAGCACCTCCGCGAGGCTTCGCCAGCACGTTCGTTACGTCACGGCGACGGACGGGACGCGTATGGCGTGGGCAGAATCCGGCGCCGGCCCGGTCGTCGCCAAGGCCGCCAATTGGCTCACGCATCTCGAGTACGAGTGGGAGAGTCCCGTCTGGAGACACTGGATCCAGTTTTTTTCCGCGCACAGCCGGTTCGTGCGCTACGACGAACGCGGCTGCGGCATGAGCGACTGGCAAGGCGACGCCCTGTCACTCGATCAGTGGGCTGCGGACCTGGGATCGGTGATCGATGCCGCCCGACCGGAGGCGCCGGTGACGTTGCTTGGCATCTCACAGGGTGCGGCGACCTGCATCCAGTACGCAATCCGTCACCCAGAACGAATTGGCCGGATGATTCTGTATGGAGGCTACGCACGCGGCGCGTCGCGGCGCGACACCCCGGTGGCGGAGCGGGCGTTCCACGCCATGGTAGACCTGGCGCGAGTGGCGTGGGGAAGCAGCAATCCGACCTTTCGCCAGGTTTTTACGTCGCGTTTCATTCCCGGCGGCAGCCACGAACAACTGCAATGGTTCAACGACCTGTGCCTGAGGACGACCTCCGGCGATGTCATTGCCAATCTATTGGAGGCGCGCGCGGTCGTCGATATCTCGGCGTCGCTCGGCGAGGTGCGCACGCCGACACTGGTACTGCACGCGCGCAACGACGAAGTGATCCCGATCGCTGAAGGCCGCCTCATCGCAAGCGGCGTTCCGGGAGCCGAGTTCGTCGAGCTCGATTCGCGCAATCACATTCTGCTCGAGCACGAACCGGCCTGGCAGCGGTTCCGCGAGGCGGTTCTCGCATTCCTGCAGCCGGAGGAAGCCGCAAACGATGCGGCGTTCACGGCATTGTCCGCGCGAGAGCGTCAGGTGCTTGCGCTCATGGCCGACGGGTTGAGCAACGCCGACATCGCCGAACGCCTGAATATCAGGGAAAAGACGGTCCGCAATCACGCATCGAACCTCTTCGACAAGCTCGGCGTGTGGTCCCGCGCACAGGCGATCGTGTTCGCGCGCGACCGCCACTTCGGCCGCTGACCCGATCGTCCCACCCCGTCTTTCCGGCCGGCCGCACTCGGCCAGGTACGGGCCGAGCGAATCGGCTCGGTTGCGGCGACGCGCTGCGGCCGGGCGGGCACGAGCATCGCCGCCATCGAGAGCATCGTTTTCCGCCTTTTTTGGAAGAAGTCCACGAAACCGGCTCACGCCGAGAGGCCCTACAATCGAATACACGGTGAGCCGCCGAATCGTCCGGATTGACGATGGAATGCTTCGGATCGAACAGCGGATTCGCAACCGAGCTCGCGATATCGGTACGGATGTGTCCGGTCCGGCGTGCGTCTACGCGCAAGTCACGGTGACACGCGGGACGGTCGCGTACCTCACCGGAAACGCGCGCGTATCTGTCCCAGACCACTACGAGCTGTTCCTGCCGCCGTTCGCCGTGGTGCAGGCCTCGCTCGAACGGTGCGAGGTGACGACGGTCGCCATCGCCTTCCACGCTCCAGACGAATTCCCACCGGAACCGGTTCTGGTTCCGGCGAGTCGCCACGGTCCTTTGCGATCCCTCGATGACATCCTGGAACGTGTACGGGTCGCGGAGAACGTGAGGTGCATCGGCCGCGCCCACGATCCGGCTCCCCTGGCCACCAGGGCCAAAGCGATCATCGATGCTGAATACGCGAGGCCGCTCGAGATCGGTCGCATCGCCGCGCGTCTCCAGACGCCGCCCGCCGTCTTGTCGCGCACGTTCAAAGAAGCGTTCGGGATGCCGCCGGTGCGCTATCGACATCACGTGCGGATCATGGACGCGCTGATGCAGTTTGCTGACGGTGCGGCGCCGGCCGACGTGTTCCAGGACGTCGGGTTCGACGACCTGAGCCGCTTTTACAAGATCTTCAGGAAGGTCGCGTGCACGGCGCCCGGATCGTACCGCCCTGCGAAGTCAAAAACCGCCAAGACGTAGCGTGGGCCGCTAACGCATGCTCGAAGGCCTCCGGGAGCATGCGACGCGCTCATGGCCCTTTTCAATCGCAACTTCGTCCTGCTGTGGCAGGGACAGCTCGTCAGCCAGCTTGGCAACCAGGCGTTTCTGATTGCCACCACGTTCTACGTGCTCGAGGCCACAGGCTCAGCCACGCTGGTCGCCGGGGCGATGATGGCGGCGACCGTTCCGCTGGCGATTCTGGGGCCAATTGGCGGGACCGTCGCCGATCGGCATTCCCGTCGAGCGATTCTGGTTGTAACTGATCTATTGCGAGCATTGGCCATCGGAGGGCTTGGCCTGTTCGTTCTCTGGCGGCCGGACGTGACGCCGCGCCACGTCGGTCTGATCATCGCAGTCGCGGCGTTGAACGGCGTCATGGGCGCACTCTTCGCGCCTGCGTTCCAGGCGCTGCTTCCGGACCTCGTGCCGAACGATCGCCTGGCGGCCGCGAATTCAGTCAGCCAGATGTCGCGCCAGACGTCCACGCTGATCGGCCAGGCGCTCGGAGGCCTTCTCTACGTGGCCTGGGGGGCCGCGGGGCTGCTGCTGTTCGATTCGTTCAGTTTCGCTTACGCAGGCGTCGCCACGTGGTTTCTCCCTCCCGATCGACAGCGGCCGCAGCCGAGAGCGAGTCTCCGGCTCGTGATGCAGCGGTACGTCGCCGACACCCGCGAGGGGATGGCGTATGTCTGGCGTCGCACCGGCATGTCGGCCGTGCTTGGCATCTTCGCGGGGGTGAACTGTCTCTTCATGCCGGTCTTCGTGCTGCTGCCCTTCTACACGGGCGAGGTTCTTCGCGCTGGTCCAGAGTGGTACGGATTCCTGCTGGGTGGGTCAGGTGCCGGTGCGGTGGCCGGCTCGATCGCGGCCGGCGTGATGCTCACGAAAGTACCCGCCAATCCCACGCTGGTTCGCAGCTGCATCGGCGGAGTCGCGTGCGGTGTCCTGCTGCTGGCCGTGACCCGGTCCACGTGGCTGGCGCTCGCAGCGTTCGTGGGAATCGGCGCCCTCTCGTCGCTCATCAACGTGGCCGTCATCACCGCGTTTCAGTCCACGGTGGCGGCCGAGGTTCGCGGCCGCGTCATGGCCCTGGTGATCGCACTCAGCACCGCGGCCGTGCCGATAGGAATGGGACTCGGCGGAGTTCTGGGTGACGTATGGGGGGGATCGTTGCCACTCGTCTTCGCCGGCAGTGGCGTTGCGATCGCCATGCTCGTCGGTATCAGCCTCAAGGCAGCAGGATTCAGCGCGGTGCTTCGACAGGAGGGAGTCAAGGTCTATTGAGGATGTGACCCGCGTCCAAGGGGCAGACGCGTGGTAACGTCCCGCAGTGTGGCATGCGTCTTCTGCGTTCGGGTGTCAGGCGGCGAGCTCGTCGCACAGAACGACCTGGCTGCCGCCTTCCTCGACGTCCACCCATTGAACCCCGGCCACTGTCTGATCGTCCCACGCCGGCACGAATCGGATTTTCTCGCGCTGACGGACGAGGAGCAGCTGGCGGTCTGGATGTTGGTTGCAGCGGTGCGACGGCACATCGAGTCCGGCCGGACACCGCACGGCTACAACATCGGCATCAACGTGGGTGAAGCCGCGGGACAGACAGTCGCCCACGCCCACGTCCACGTCGTTCCTCGCTATCACGGCGACGTCGCGGACCCGCGTGGCGGCATCCGATCGATCATCCCAGCGAGGGCCCGGTACTGGGACGAACCGTGACCGGCACCAATGAGCGCGGCGCCATCGGGTTCGCCGGGAAGATCCTCGAGCGGCACCTGCTGCTGCCGAACGCCTGGGATGCGGCGAGCGCCGGTGTGTTCGAGCACGCAGGATTTCCCGCGATCGGCACGACGAGCGGAGGCACTGCCAACGATCGCGGGCTCCTCGATGGAGAAGTCACAGGACCTGGGCATCGATCGGGCGCCTGCGTTGTATGCTAATGGCGATGGGCACAGGAGGTGGGCTGCTTATGAGCACGATGAACTGCCACGTTGTGCTCGGCATCAGGGAGGATGCGGACGGCGCGCGTGACATTCGCCCTTCGACACCTTTCGACGAACTGTTCGACGAGCGGTTCGAGCTCTTCGCGGGCGGCCTGATCCGGCAGCTTTGAGATCGCGAATCCACGTATGACGGCCGACAACTTCCGCGACATCGCACTCAGCCTGCACGGGGCCATCGAGCGCGCGCACATGGGGCATCCCGACTTCCGGGCCAACGGGCGGATCTTCGCGAGCTTGCAGGCCCACGAACGGACGGGGACGGTCAAGCTCACGCCCATGGAACAGCGCGAGTTCATGCGTGCGCATCCGAAGGTGTTCGCGCCCGCGCCAGGCGCGTGGGGCCGCCAGGGCTGGACGGAGGTCCGGCTGAGCGAGGCCGACATCGGGACGGCGCGAGCCGCCCTCATGGTTGCCTGGCAGGGCGTCGGCGAGGCCCCTCGCAGCCGCCGATCGCCCAAGCCACGAACGACACGCGCGGCGCGGCCATCGCGGAAGCGCCGATCGTAACGCTCGGGATACCGCGCGCCTTCACGACGGCTTGCGGAAGACCACCACGCGATTCGTATTCGTGCCCTTGCTGTTGTTCGTGACACCCCAGCAGTTGGCGGTCTTCGTGAACTGCTGCGCGTTGACCAGCACGAGCACCGGCTCGAGGCCGGCTGTCACACCGGCGGGCAGGACGGTCTCTTCGAGCCGGAGCGCGCCGCCCCTGACCTCGCCGACCTCGAACGCCACGTGCCCGCCGGGCCGGACGATGCGCCGGAGCTCCGCCAGCGTGCTCGTGACGAACGCCTTCCAGGCGTCGGTCTGTTTGGCGAGCGTCACGGGAACGGCAGCGGGATCGATGCCGCTGAACCAGCAGCGCAGCCAGTTGTCGCTCTTGTAGTCCACCACGTCGAGAAATGGCGGCGAGGTCACCGCCAGCGCGATCGAATCTGCCTCGATTGACGGCGTGTGTGAAGACGCGCCGGTTACGATACGGGAGCCCTCGGCCATGCGTTCGAGCCGTGCGCGGACGTCCGGAGTCGCGTCGCGCAGCAGCGCCCGGCTCTTCGCGAGAATGATGCCCGCCACGTCGCGGCGCGGCGGGTTCTGGTTGAGCCTGGAGTTGATCTTCGCCTGGGCACGAGGCGACACCGCCTGGTTCGGCGGCAACGTGTAGACGGAGAAGAACCCGGCGGAATGTCCCGTGAGGCGGTTCACGGCCACCATCTGTATCCAGCGGTCGGCGTTGCTCAATGCGCCTGCGCGTTGCCGGCACAGCAGGTGCTTTCGCAGCGCGGAGATCTCGCGCAACGTATCCGGGTGGTAGAAGGTCAGGAGCTCCTCAGGCATGTCGCCTGCATCGGTGAAGTCCACGGCCGCGAGCGCGCGCCCGATCTCCTTCACGGACGGAGGCCGCAGCCGGGGCTCGCACAGCACGCGGCTCAGCGGATTCACGTCGCACCCATAGGGGCGGCGGCCCATCAGCGCGGCCTCCACCAGCGTGGTCCCCCGGCCCATGAACGGGTCGTACACGATGTCGCCGGGTCCGGTGAGCCGGTCGATGAAGAACCGCGGCAGTTGTGGCTTGAAACAGGCGCGGTACGAAATCTCGTGCAGGCTGTGCGCGGCGCGCTGCCTGGCGGTCCAGAACTCGTTGGTGAACGTCGTGACGCGAACCCGGCCGCCGGCGTCGGTCGCGAGGTCGATGTGGCTCACAACCGTCGGCGCGCCACCCCATCGGAAGCGTCGAAGAAACTCCTCGAACGCGAGAGGCTCGCATTCCTCGAACGGCAGAATGGCCGCGCCGATTCGCTCCATCATGGGCTCGTAGGGTAGCACCCCGGCCGGCGGATTGCGCCTCTCGTCTGTGAAGCTCCGCGCGACCGCCGGTGGAAACGGTCGAGGGCCTTCGATGCATCAGGATGGCAGGGACGTGAACGGCTGGAGTATAGTGGCGGCCCGCACCCTTCGGGATCGAACGTTTCCAGGGCGTGCGGCTCGTCTTGTTCCCGCCTTCATGGTCTGCGGGAATGCGCCAACTATTCGCATTCGGGAGGACCAGTCATGCTGAATCCAGCAGCGTCCAGATCAACGTTTGAAGCACTGCTCGGACCTCGACGCGAGCCGGTCACCGTCACGTTTCGTGATGCCGCTCCAACCGACGTCCCGCGCGTGGCGTCTCCGGCGCCGGCCGGCTGCTCGTACTGGAAGCTTGCGGCAGACGGCGACGCCTTCTACACGGTCGCCGACGACCACCTGAATTGCCCGATCGGCGCCTACACGCACGGCGTCGAGATGCCGGCCGCGACGCACGAACAGCTCGGCGGCATGATCGAGAAAATGGTGGGCATTCAGTACCTGAAGATGGAGGAGGTTCCAGGAATCCCGCGCCGCACGAGCCCGTTGCGCTTCGTGCTCTACGCTCCGCTGTCGAAAACCGACTGGACACCCGACGTGGTGCTGCTGCGCGGCGATGCGCGCCAGATGATGCTCATCGTCGAAGCGGCTCAGGCGCGCACGCTCCTGTCGCCTTCATCCGTCATGGGGCGCCCGGCCTGCGCCGTGATTGCGGCCACGATGGAGAGCGGGAAGGCTGCCACCTCGCTCGGGTGCATCGGGAACCGCGTCTACACGGGGTTGGCCAGCGACGAGTTCTACGTGGCGGTGCCGGGGAAGAACCTGGGCGAAATCGCCGAGGCGCTCCAGACGATAACGTCGGCCAATGCCGAGCTGGAACAGTTCCATCGCGGCAGGATGGCGTTGGCCTGAGGAGGGGTCATGGACGAGGAGATCAAGATGCTCCTGGAGGCCATCAGCGAGAACGATGGCGCCACCGCCCGGGACCTGCTCGCGCGCCAACCGGCGCTCGTGCACGCGGCCGACGAGAATGGCAAGACGCCTCTCCACATGGCCGGCGAGAAGAACAACGTCGAGCTCATGGAGCTTCTCCTGTCCCTTGGCGCGGACCTCCAGCGCGAGACTCACTGGGGGATGACCCCGATCCAGTGGGCCGCGAGCCTGGGGAGCAGACGCGCGGTCGAACTGTTCCTCTCGCGGGGCGGCGCCGCCCTGGACCTGCGGTCGGCGGCCGGCATCGGCGATCTGGAGACTGTCCAGCGGTTCTGGGAAGCGCCCGGGAAGCTCAAGCCCGGGGCGGCGCAGAAGAAGCATCAGCAGCTCGAGGACGGCACGTATGTCGCGCTTGCGCCACCGACCGACTACACGGAGATCGTCTCCGATGCATTCTTCACCGCGGCGCGGAACGGTCATACGCGCGTCGCGAGCTGGCTCCTCGAGCAGGGAGCCGACGTGCACGTCAAGGGGACGCTGGGCGCCACGGCGCTCCATTGGGCCGCGGGCAACGGCCATCGCGACACGGTGCGCTTCCTGCTCGACCACGGCGCCGACGCCGACAAGGAGCTCGTCGACGAGGAGTTCGGCGTGACGCCGGCCGGCTGGGCCCGGCACTTCGGTCAAACCGAGATTGCGGAGATGCTGGAACGAGGCGACGGCACGTAGCCGCCATCTCGCACACCGGCTTCCCGGCACCATGCTGCGCCAGACGAACGCTCTCGCGATCCGAGGAGGCGAGCCGGTCATCCGGAGACAGCTCGACTTCGACAAGGGTGTCTCTTTCATCGGCGAGGCGGAGAAACGCGCCGTGGCCGAGGTGCTCGACAGCAGGCTGCTGCTGCGCCATCACGGCACGAAGGTCTCGACCTTCGAGGGTGCGTTCGCGGAGCATCTCGGTGCCCGCTTCGTCCTGGCGTGCAGTTCCGGCACGACCGCGCTCCGCCTGGGACTGACCGCGCTTCACGTCGGGCCGGGCGACGAAGTCGTCGTTCCAGCCATCACCTTCATCGCCTGCGTTGGCGCCGTCGTCGCGCAGGGGGCGCGCCCGGTGTTCTGCGATGTCGACGAGCACCTGACCCTCGACGCGGCGGCGCTGGTCACGCGCCTCACGTCGCGGACACGAGCTGTGATGCCGGTCCATTTGTACGGCACGGCGTGTGACATCGACGCCATTCGCGCCGTCTGCCGGCCGGCCGGCGTCGCCGTCCTCGAGGACACGGCCCAGGCCTGTGGCGCGCGAGTCGAGGGGAGGTGTCTCGGCACGTTCGGCGAGGCGGGCGCCTTCAGCTTTCAGCAGGGCAAGATGATGACGAGCGGCGAGGGCGGCGCGCTGGCCACGAACGACGAGGAGACGTATCACCGCGCCGTTCGGTACCACGATCACGGCAACGACTTCCCGCTGCTGCAGGGCGAGCAACGCGCGCCGGCCGGCGGCGCCGCCTTCCTGGGCGAGAACTTCAGGATGTCGGAGATGGCCGGCGCCATGCTCCTCTGCCAGCTCGAGCGACTGGATGGGTTGATCGAGAACACGCGTCGCGTGCGCGGCGCGATCGAAGCCGGCATCTCCGACCTCCCGCTGGAACTCGTCGGTGGACCGCGCACCCGCGACGCCACCGGGATCGCGTTGCGGTTTCCGACCAAGGAGCGTGCGCTGCGGTACATGGCAGCCTTCCGGGCGGAAGGCGTGCCGTGCGGGCGCCTGTACGACGGCAAGCCCGTCTACGCCGTGGAACAGGTGATGCGCCGCCTCACGGCGACGCGCAGTTGCGCGTTTCAATGTCCCGCGTGGCCTGCGCCGGAGGCCCCGCTCTATTCCCCGGGGATGTGCGCGCGGGGTGAGGACCTGGTGGCCCGCACGGTAGGCATCGCCGTCGGCCCGGCCTACACGGACACCGACATCGAAGACGTCGTCCTCGCCATCCGCAAGGTCACCGAAGTGCTGACCGCCTAGCGCAGGTCACACGCGCAGCGGGGCGTGACTCTGCTCCTCTGCCTGGAACCGGTTGACGGCATCGGCGGAAGTGTCCGGATCCAGGCGCAGGCCGTCGTCGGTCTCGACGATGCGTCCGCCGGCTGCTTCGATCCGGCGCAGGAGACGCACGAGCGGCGGCGAGTGTCGCAGGGCCGCGGCGCCGATCCCCAGGTGATCCTCCCAGAGGTCGTAGACGATACCGGTGCGGGTACTGAGGGCCTGCAGCAGCCGGATATATGCTGCGCCGCTCGTCGCGAGCTGGCCGGCGGGGCGCACGACTCCCATCGACAGCGGATCGGCGACGTAATCCCGCACGTCGATCGCCCCTCCGGGCGTCGCCTGCAGGATCGAATGGCGGCCGAGAAACGACTCCGCGCCGGCCCCGAAGCCGATGTAGTCCCCGCGATGCGTGTAGTAGTGCTCGTCCGCATCGAAGTGGAACCGTGGCTCGCGCGCGTAGCTCGCGATCGCGTACTGCTCGTAGCCGGCGGCGGCCAGGGTGCGGCGGGCGGCGTCGAGGCATTCGGCCGCGTGCTCGACATCGAGCGACCGGAAGCCCTGCACGACCTGCTTCACGGAGACGAGCGACGCATCGAAGCTGCGAAAGAGGTAGACCGACAGGTGTGGAATGCCGAGGCCAATCGCTTCCTGTACGGACGCCACCGACGAGTCCATCCCCTGATCTGCGAACCCGGTGATGAGATCGATGTTGAGGTTCTCGATGCCCATCGATTGCACGAGCGCGATCGCGCGCCGCGCGCCGGCGACATCGTGCGCGCGCCCCATCCGATGGAGCACCTGCTGGTCGAACGACTGGACGCCGATGCTGATGCGGTTCACGCCCCTGTCGAGGAGCACCTCCAGCTTGTCGCGCGTCAGCGTTTCCGGGCTGCATTCCACCGTGTATTCCTGCACGCGCGCGATGTCCAGCGCGCTGGCCAGCGCCTCGGCGACGGCAGCCAGGTGGCGGGCGTGCAACCGGGTGGGCGTGCCGCCTCCCCAGTACACGTTCGTCACGACGTACCCGAGCTCCCGTAACCTGGGCCCGTACCAGTGAATCTGCTGACAGAGAGCCCGGACGTACTCGGTCTGCAGGTCTCCCGTCGCGGTCAGGTCGGGGGTTGGATACCTCGTGACCCAGTCGCAGAAGTGACACTTCGAGCTGCAGAACGGCACGTGCACGTATACCAGCAGGCCCTTGTGCCTTCGTGTGCGGGCCGCCTCGCCGACCGCTTCGAGGACCTCGGTCGCCTGGAAGCGATTCGGCGCGCGCGAAAGAGGAAGGCTCACGTCTGGCTCCGCCTGGCGGCAAGCATCGTCCGCATCTGCTCGATCGAGGTCTCCTCGAGCTTCTTCAGGACTTCGTCGACACGCGCGAGGTCCAGCGCCGGCCGGGCGGCCATGCTCTCGCCGCCGGCGTCGGGCGGCAGAGCGCCTCCGACGAATGAATGAAGCAGGATGTGACGGTCTGTCATCATGAACGCGGCCCGGAGGTCGTCGAAACGGAGGCTGCCGATGCCGCACAACCCGATGCCGCATCCGGGCGCGTGCATCGTCAGGAGCTGCCCCATCGCACCGGCCTCGAGCAGGCAGAAGTCTCGCGACATCTGGCCGTACATCGGCTCGATGGCATCGAGCTGGCCGATCAGGAAGAGCGAGAAGGCGGCCGCCTCGAACGCCCGGCGATTCACGAAGGCATGGACGCCGCGGTCGATGTCCGTGGCTTCCAACCGCCTCAACGCGTGGTGCGCGGGGTCGTAGTAATACGCCCCTCCTTCCAGGTCCGCTACCCGGCCGCTCTTGACGTGGACGTAGACCTGCACGGGGTAGAGCCCGCCCGCCGAACCGTACCAGTACTTGTAACCGTCGCCGTTTGGCGCACGCCGCAAGCAGCCGAGCAGGCGCCCGAGGCCGGCGGCTGGAAGGGCCTCCGCCCGAAAGCGGCGGTAGCTGCGCCTCTCGCGACACCCCTGCCTCAGCGCCTCGTCGTCGCCGGGCGTCGTGTGAAGCGGCACTTCCGGTCTCGTGTCGAGATCGCACCGAAGCCCCGGTTCCCCTTTCTTGAACTCCACGCGGTCGAAGAAGTCCAGCAACACGTCCTGGTGCGCGGTGCGTTTGTCCTGAGGCGCCGGATGCGTCAGCGGGCCGAGCGCCGCGCCCGTATCGAAGCGGGCCTGATAGTAGGAGGCGATTGCCGAGATGGTTGGCAGCTCGTACAGCTCGTCGACGGCGGGCCTGAACCCGAATTCATCCTCCAGCCGGTTCGCCAGCCGCATGATGTCCACGGAGTTGGCACCGACCTCCAGGAGCTCCACGTCCGGCTCCGGCGGCGGCATGCGCAGGACGTCGCCGACGATGCCTTGCAGGCGAGCGACCAGGCTGGGGGCCTGCGACGCTCCGTCACGCGCGGCCGGCGGTCGAGAAGAGTCGGCGATCATCGCCAACACCCTTTCCGTCTTCGAGTGGGCTGACGCCTTCGGAAAAGGCGATAAGTATCACAAGGCCCGCGATGTTGCATAGCGTCTGCAGGATTCGGTTGAGATAGCTTCGATAAGTCTCTTGACGTCAATGACAGTACTGGATAGTTTATGTGACCGCCTCATTGTTTCGAGTCTCCCTGGGCAATGTCACGTGCGCCTCTTCTGGGAGGAACCGCTATGCGGATACGCCGAACGCTACTTGGGATCGCCGCAGTCAGCGCAGTCAGCGCTGTCGCTCTGGTGAATGGCTGCGCCAGGCAGCCGCCCGCGACGGAAGCGCTGCGCATCGGAGTCATCAACTCCGAGAAGGGCCAGTTCGAGGCCTTCGGCCGGCCCGTTCGCGACGGCCTCACGATGGCCGCCGACGACATCAACAAGGCAGGCGGCGTCGGCGGCCGGCCCATCGAGCTCGTGTGGGAGGACGACGGCAGCGACCCGCAGCGGAGCGCGGAGGCGTTTCAGAAGCTCGTGGACTCGAAGGTGCTGGCCATCATCGGGCCGATCTCGAGCGACGGGACGATCGCCACGGCGCCGATCGCGGCCAGGAGCGGTATCGCCCAGATCTCCCCGATTGCCCCTCGGAAGGGGGATGCCGACGCCACGCGGAACACGTTCCTGATCTATCCGTCCACGGTGGACGCGGCGCGCGCCGCCATCCAGACTGCCGTGAAGCGATTCAAGGGCAACCGGATCGCGGTGCTCCATTCCGAGGACAACGCGATGGCGGCCGCCCGGGAAACCGCCGGGTCGCTCCAGGCGAACCTCGTCGCGGCCGAGAAGTTCTCCATGGGGACGCGGGACTTCGCCAGCCAGATCAAGACGATCGTCGCCGCAAAGCCCGACGTGATCATCTACCCCTCCTTCTTCGAGGAGGAGGCCATCCAGATCACCACCGAGATGCAGGCGGTGGCGAGCCAGTTCCCCGACATCATCATCATCGTCGTCGGTGCGGCGTGTATCGAGCTCCTGCAGAGCGACGTGATCAGCAATCCGGCCCTCAGCCGGAGCCTGTTCGTCCTGAACGAGGCGTTCGGGGCCGACCTGCCCGATCAAGGCCGGATGCAGGGCTTCGTGCAGCAGTTCCGGCAGCGCTTCAGCGCCACGCCGTCGACGTATGCAGGCGCCGCGCACGCGACGATGCAGATCCTGTCGGACGCCATCAGCAGTGCGGGGGAGGGCGTGACGTCCGCTCGGCTGGTCGAGACGCTCCGGGCCGGTCAGTACCAGACGGCGTTCGGCGACGTCCGCTTCAACGCCCAGGGGATCAATTCGGCCGCAAGCTTCGAGGTGTTCAAGGTCACCGCCAACAAGGAGCTGCAGCTCGCGATGGACTGATCCGTCGGGAGCCGGCGCCGGGAGGCCGTGATGTGGGAGGCTGAGCCGCTCGGCAGCGGCGCGTTCGGCACCCGGATCGTGTCGAAAGATCGAGACAGCATCCTCGATCTCGATCGCGACGAAGTGATCGGCTTGTTCTCGGCCGGAGCCGTCCAGTTCCGCGGATTCGAGGTCACGCCAGCCACCTTCCGCGAGTTCACGCTGCGGTTCAACCGCAGCGTGATCTCGCATTACCCGGCGGGCGAGCGCCGCCACATGGGTGGCGGTACGCTGACGGTCTCGAAGGATCCGGCGCGCATCCCGTTCCACGGCGAGTTCCACTTCCTGCCGAACGTCAACGACGAGTTGGGTCCGCCGGAGCTTATCTGGCTGTACTGCGTCAACCCCGGTGTCGACGGCGGGGAAACCCTGTTGTGCGACGGCGTCCGAGTGTGGCCGGCGCTCAGCGCATCGACGCGGGCCCTCCTGACCGAGCACCTGTTGAAGTACACGCTGGACACGACCGCGCAAACGTGGCGCTCCGCCTTGAACGTCAAGACACGTCAGGAGCTCGACGAGCTCCTCTCGACGGTTCCCGGCGTGCAGAGCTGGCGTCTGTCGCCGGCCGGCACGCTGCGCTGGGTGTGCGTCAAGTCCGCGCTGGCGAGGACTCGCGGCGGCTCCGACGCCTTCGTCAACAGCATGCTCTGCGCCAATCCGACCCTGGACGACGACACGCCGATCCCGAAGGACGTCATCGACGACGTGCTCGACGTGACCGACCGGCTGACGCTGGCCGTCGACTACCAGGTAAACGACGTCGTGATGGTGGACAACTGGCGATGCATGCACGGGCGCCGCAACCACGACGAGTCCAGGCAAATCTACTTCCGGATGGGCATGGCCAGTTTCTAGACGCCAGAGGGTGACGCGATCATGTCGGACGAGCAGGACGATACGCGCGACTACAGCGTGGTCGTCAACCACGAGGAGCAGTACTCAATCTGGCCTGCAGGCCGTGAGGTTCCGCTCGGATGGCGGGAGGTGGGCGTCCGAGGACCGAAGCCGGAGTGCCTGGCCTACATCAAGGAAGTCTGGACGGACATGCGGCCACTGAGCCTGCGCCGTCACATGGAAGGGCTCGACTCCGCGTAGGCGTTCACAGCACCGAGCACCTCGCCTGCGAGCGCCGCGACGTGCGGCTCGTGCAGCATCGTGTGATGATTGCCCGGCACGTCTCGTACGCGGAGCCGGCCGGCGCCTGCAAACGGCGCCCAGCCAAGATCAGGCTCCAGCACTTCCCCGCCGATCGATTCCACCGCGCGGAACAGCAGAACGTCGCCCTCGTAGGCGGACGGCGTGTAGTCACGCTCGGCGCGACAGTTGGCCTTGAACAGGTCGAAGAGGAGCTGCGCCTCGGCGAGGCTGACGCCGGTGGGAACGGCGTTCGCCTTCTTCGCGCGCTCGAGGACGGTGGCGAGCACACGGTCGGCTGGGAGCGTGCGGAGCTCTTCGAGCGAGGGCGCCGACGCGCCCCAGGCCAGGTTGAGGTGCTCAGCGAAGGTGGTCAGCAGCGCGACGTCGTCGTCTGCTGGCTGGGACGCCTCGGGCCACGTTGGCGCATCCGAGTCGAGAATGGCGAGCGCCGGCGCGCCGCGGCCGGTCGTTCGCCATTGACGCGCCATCTCGAACGCGATCAGGCCGCCCATGCACCAGCCGGCGATGACGAACGGCTGGCCGGCGGCACGGCCGTCGAGCTCGCGCAGGTAGTCGGTCGCCATCTCCTCGATGGTCCGGTGCGGCGGGAGCTGTCCGTCGAGCCCGCGGCACTGGAGCCCATAGACGTCGAAGTCGCGAGAGAGATGCTGCGCAAGCTCGTAGTAGCAGAAGACGCTGCCGCGGCCCGGGTGCACCAGGAAGAGCGGCGGGCGTGAACCGCCTGCCTTGATCTTCACGAGGCTCGCCTGTGCTGCCGCGCCGTTGCCTCCGCGCACGAGGTCGGCCAGCCGCTCCACCGTGCCGCGATCGAGCAGGGCCGAGAAAGGAATCCGCCGGCCGAACGTGCGCTGGATCCGAGACACGAGGGCAAGGGCCTTCAGCGAGTGGCCGCCCAGCTCGAAGAAGTCGTCCTGCACGCCGACCGGACTCGTCCCGAGCAGCTCTTCCCAGGCCTGCGCCAGTTGGAGCTCGACATCGTCGCGAGGCGCCATGCGCCGGTTGTCGCGTGCGTCGGCCTGCCACGGCGGCGGCTCGGGCAGCGCCCGCAGATCGATCTTGCCGTTCGGCATCCGTACGAATTCCCGGAGGAACACGAATTGCGAAGGGACGATCGCGGCAGGCAGACGCGTCTTCGCGAAGAGCCGCAGCGTGGCGCGGTCGGGCGGCGCCTGGTCGCGCTGTGCAACGACGTAGGCGACGAGCCGCGTTTCATCCGTCGCGTCTTGAACGGCGATGACCACCGCGTCCTCGACGGCGGGATGCTCCTCGAGCACGGCTTCGATCTCTCTCGCTTCGATGCGCGCGCCGCGAAGCTTGATCTGGCGGTCGAGCCGCCCGAGGAGCTCGAGCTCACCGTCCGGCCTGATCCTGGCCAGGTCTCCGGTGCGATACATGCGGGCGCCGGGCTGCGCGCTGAACGGATTCGGGATGAACCGGTCGGCGCTCAGATCGGGCTTGCCGCGGTAGCCGCGGGCGAGTCCGAGGCCGCTCAAGTGCAGCTCGCCCGGTACGCCGATGGGCGCGGGGGAGCCGTCGGCGTCGAGGACGTACGCGGCCTTGCCAAGGAGCGGTTTCCCGATGGACACGAGCGATGCTTCGTCACCTCGCATGAGCGAGAACGTGGAGTACGTCGTGTCTTCGGCCGGCCCGTAGACGTGGTAGATGAGCTGCGACGTCTGGCGGCGGTTCAGCTCGCCGCAGAGGTCCTTCGGCGAGAACTCGCCGCCGACGTTGATGGCGCGGAGCGATCGCGGGAGCGTCTCGGCCCTGAGGTGCGCGAGGAGCGTCGAAGGCAGCATGCTCGCCAGCGTCGCGTGCCCGGCGTCAGCGGGAAGCTGCATGGCGCTGGCCGCCAGGATGACCTTTCCTCCCCAGCACAAGGGCGCGAAGATCTCGAAGATCGCGCAGTCGTAGCTGATTGAGGTCGTCGCGAGGACGCCGGTCAGCGCGGCGTCGTCATAGGTGGCGCGCGCCCACTGCATGAACGCGACGGCGCTCCCCTGCTCGATGGCAATGCCCTTCGGCCTGCCGGTCGATCCCGACGTGTAGAGGACGTAGGCCAGGTGACGCGGGTGCGCCGCGACAGGCTCGCCCGCCGGGCTCGGCGTTGCCTCCGCGTCGAGGTCATCGAGCACGAGCGTGCCGGCTCCAGCGGCCGCCGGAAGCGTTTCGCACAGCCGCCGATCCGTGATGATCACGGCCGCCTTCGCGTCGTCGAGCATGAACCGGAGGCGCTCGGGAGGATATGCCGGATCGAGGGGCAGGAATGCGGCGCGCGCCTTCTGCGTGCCGAGGAGCGCCGCCACCATCGCGACGGAGCGATGCGCGTAGATCCCGACGAGCGATTCGGCGCCCACGCCCCTCCGCGTGAGCGCGGCCGCCACGCGCGCGGCCGCATCGTTCAGCTCGCTGTAGGTCCAGCCACGCTGCTCGTCGACGACGGCAAGCCGATCGGGTGTGCGCTCGACCTGCGCTT
>JBOGIW010000293.1:0-3623 GCA_050748045.1 Vicinamibacterales bacterium
TGTTCGAGCCCTGGAGGGAATTGTTGTACCAATCGAGGTAGTACTCGCCCGAGAAGCGGTTGCCGCCCGACTTCGCGATGAACTGCGACTGCACGCCCGGATTGGGCATCTCGGCCGACTGGCCCGAGGTGCCGATGAAGACCTCCTCGAGCGAGGCGTAGTCGAAGTAGAAGCCGGCGCCGCCGGTGCCCTCCGTCGTGTTGATGCCCTCGATGAGGACGCGGACCTGGCCGGTGAACCCGTAGGCGGTATAGCCGGTCTGGGTGCCCGCCCGGTTGCCGCCGACGTCGATACGCGACATCTGCACGGACGGCGTCACGGCGAGCAGCGACCAGAAGTCGCGCGCGTTCGGGATCGACTGCAGCTCGTCGAGCTTGAAGTTCTGCTGCACGCGCGTGGCCGTCGTGTCGATGACGGGCGACTCGCCCGTGACCGTGACCGTCTCCTGGAGCGACGCCACCTGCAGCTCGACGTTCAGGTTCGCGGTAAAGCCGAGACGCAGCTCGACGCCCTCGCGCTTGAGGGTGTTGAATCCTGGCAGCTCGTAGGTGATCGCGTACGTTCCAGGTGGAACCGCCGGGAAGCGATAGCTTCCCTGCTCGTTGGTGACCGCCGTCTGCACGCCCATCAGGGACGGGCTCGCCACGGTCACCGTCACACCAGGCAGCACGGCGCCGCTGGTATCTGCAACCCTGCCCACAATCGTCGCGGTAGAGCTCGCGCCGCCGCCCTGCGCGGCGAGCGTTGTCGGCACGAGGAGCCCAAGCGCGAGAAGGCACACGAAAACCACGGGTTTCATGACCATCCTCCTGAATATCCGCCCGAGCTTGCAGATCAACACAATGCCGGTGCCGCGCGCCGGAGGGCGATAGGGTCGTGCAACGGGAGGGGGACGCAAATCCTGACGAGGCAGTATTCTTGGAACTGAAACTAATGAGAGGCGCCTCCGCCGGGGGACTCATGTCAGGATAGGATGCGTACGCATGGCCATACGGGCACTCGACGGCCTGACGATCAAGGCGGCGCTGCTGCTCGGCTTCGGCCTCACGTTGGGTGTGTGGCTGCTCGCGGGCTACGACTTCACGCGCCGGATGTCCCAGGTCGAGCGCGACGCCACCGCCATCAACGCCCGGTATACGCAGGCGCAGGAGCTGCTGTCGACGGTGCGGCCGCGCGTCCTCCTGGCCTCGGTCTACGTGCGCGACGCGCTCCTCGATCCCGACCCGGCCGCCGCCGGCCCGTACCGGCGCCGGCTGGCGCGAACGCTCGAGAACGTCGACGACGCGCTGCGGCAATACGTGCCGGTCCTGCACTCCGCCGAGGAACGCGAGCGCGTCGAACGCCTGCGCCGCGAGATCGAGCAGTTCGGCGACGCGATGGCGCAGGTGCTCGCCACCGACTCGCGCCGGCCGGCCGACGAGGCGCGGGCGCTGCTCGCGCGGCTGGCGCCGCGACGCGAGGTGGTCATCGGCGTCACCGAGCAGGTCCAGGCGCTCAACCGCGCCGCCTTCATCCAGCAGCAGGCGTCCATCGCCGAGACCTACCGCGTCAACCAGCGGCGCGTCTGGCAGCGGCTCGGCCTGTCGCTCGCCGGCAGCCTCGGCATCGCGCTCCTCGCCATCTTCTACGTCACGCGCCTGGAACGCCGCCTGAGGAAGCAGGGGCTGCGCGATGCACGGAACACGCGCGACCTGCAGCGGCTGTCGGCACAGGTGCTGCACGCCCAGGAGGAGGAGCGCCGGACGATCGCGCGCGAGCTGCACGACGAGGTCGGCCAGGTGCTGATGGCCCTGAAAGTCGAGCTCGCCCTCGCCGCGCGCCGGATCGAGGCGTCCGGCGGCACGCGCGCCGTGCTCGACGACCTGCAGTCGCTCACCGACGGCGCCCTGCACTCCGTCCGCGACCTCTCGCACCTGCTGCACCCCGCGCTCCTCGACGACCTCGGCCTGGCCGCCGCGATCGATTGGTACCTGCAGGGATTCGGCCGCCGTCACGGCATCGGCGTCGAGCTGCGCCATGACATGGCGACCCGCCGTCTCGCCTCCGACGTCGAGACCGCCGCCTACCGCATGGTCCAGGAGGCGCTCACGAACGTCGCCAAGCACGCCAACGCGGACTCCTGTCGCATCTCGCTCGAGTGCGCCGACGAGCTGCGCATCACCATCCAGGACGACGGCATCGGCTTCGACGCGGAGGCATCCGCGCACGCCGGCCTTGGACTGGTCGGGATCCGTGAGCGGATCGCTCAGCTCGGCGGCCGGCTGTCGCTCGAAAGCGTCCCGGGGAAGGGAACGACCTTACGCGCGCAGCTTCCGGCACGGGAACGCGAGGCGGCTCCCGCCGCACGCGTGGGAGACGCCGCACCGCTCGTGGGCGCCGACATCACGGCGGAAGTCCTTGGTGGGTGAGCGCCGCAGGGCGTGAGCACGCCCATCCTGTCACGACGGGATTCCTCGCCTGAAAAGCCTGGAGGCCGGAGATGCGCCGCCACACGCATCATCGGCATAGAATGCGCGTCGTGAGCAAGCTGCGCATCCTCCTGGGTGACGATCACACGCTCTTCCGCCACGGCCTCCTGAAGATCCTCGAGGCGCGGTCGGATTGGACGGTCGTCGGCGAGGCGGGCGATGGCCGGGAGTGCGTCCGGCAGGCGGTGGCGCTGAAGCCTGACATGGCGGTGCTCGACATCGGCATGCCGCTCCTGAACGGCATCGAAGCCACCCGCCAGATCGTTCGCCGCCTCGAGCAGACCAGCGTGCTCATCCTGAGCATGCACGCCGATGAGCCGTACATCATGCAGGCGCTGGAGGCCGGGGCGAAGGGCTATCTCCTCAAGGACTCCGCCGGCACAGACCTGATTCGAGGCATCGAGATCGTCGCGTCGGGCAAATCGTTCTTCAGCCCGGCGGTGTCGAAGGTGCTGCTGGACGATTACGTGCGGCGGCTGGCCGACGCCGGCGTCACCGACCGCTTCCAGACATTGTCGGAACGCGAGCGTGAGGTCTTCCAGTTGATCGCTGAAGGGCATTCCAACAAGACGATCGCCGACCTGCTGTCGGTCAGTCCGACGACGATCGAGACGCACCGCGCCCACATCCTTCGCAAGCTGGACATCCACAATACGGCGGAACTGGTGCTCTACGCGGTCCGTCGCGGCATCATCTCCTGAGCGCTGCCGACGATGTCCGGGCCCGCCCTGACGGACGCGCCGTTTTCCACAATCTCCCGGCCCGTTACCGATCGCGCGGTCGATTCGCACGAGGCGAGCGCCAATTCAGTGGCGCTCTTCTGTGTGTGAGGAGCGTGCCTGCGCGGGCCCCGCGATCGAGCCGTCGTTGGTACGGCGCTGGCAAACGGCCCGCTCAGCCGTGTCGGTCGCGGATGAGATCTGGAGAGTGTCGCCGATGTGGAAATCCTCATTCTGTGCCGTGCTTCTCGTCACAGCCGCGGAGGTCGCGCTGGCCCCCCCGGCCGCCGCCCAGGCCTCGAACCAGGAGTGGCTGTGCGATTCCTCCACGACGAACTGCCGCACGCCGCTCTTGAACCTGATCGCCGCCGAGACCATCGGCATCGACGTCGGCTTCTGGTTCATGGAGGACTCCCGGTACGCCACGGCGCTCGTC
>JBOGIW010000294.1:0-6374 GCA_050748045.1 Vicinamibacterales bacterium
CGCCTTCCTGGTGTTCGGCTACTTCGACGAGAACTTCAAGCTGATCATCCTCAAGCCCGACAACGTACCGATCGTCGGGCTGATCTTCCTGATCGTGTTCTTCACCTGGTACTCGATCCGGGAAGGCGTGCTCAACGATCAGCGCATCGCGAAGGGCGAAGGGCCAATCGAGAAGGCCGAGTCGGACCGCGTCTGGGTGTGGCCCGACCTCGTCTACACCGAGCTGATCGCGCTCATCCTGTGCTCGGTCGTGCTGATCGTGTGGTCGATCGTCCTGGAAGCGCCGCTCGAGCAGCCGGCGAGCCAGTCGGCGACGCCGAACCCGTCGAAGGCGCCATGGTATTTCCTGGGGCTCCAGGAGATGCTCGTCTACTTCGACCCGTGGCTGGCCGGGGTCGTCCTGCCGAGCTTCATCATCGTCGGGCTCATCGCCATCCCGTACCTCGACAAGAACGAGAAGGGAAACGGGTACTTCACGATCGCCGAGCGCAAGGCCGAGATCGTGCTGTTCCTGTTCGGGTTCGTGATTCTCTGGAACTCGCTCATCGTGCTCGGCACGTTCCTCCGCGGACCGAACTGGAACTTCTTCGGGCCGTTCGAGTACTGGGACACCCACAAGCTGGAGGCCCTCACCAACGTCAACCTGTCGGAGTACATCTGGGTCCGCGCGCTGAACACGGGGCTCCCGGCGAACTGGCTCCTCCGTGAGCTGTTCGGGATCATCCTCACGCTGGTCTACGTCTTCGTCCTGCCGGTCGTCCTGGCGCGCGGCGTGTTCAAGCGGTACTACGAGAAGATGGGGGCGGCCCGCTACGCCGTGGGGGTGTTCCTGTTCCTGATGATGATGTCGCTGCCGATCAAGATGCTCCTGCGGTGGATCATCAACCTGAAGTACATCGTGGCGATCCCGGAATACTTCTTCAACATCTAACGCGCATGGCAGCCGAGAAAAAGTCAATCGGGCACGCCTACAACATCGACTTCCTGAACGTCGTCTTCGCGGCGTCGAGCATCGTGCTGTTCGTGTGCACGGTCTGGATGGTGTGGGACGACTTCGACCGCGAGTGGAAGAACACGCAGCGCCAGTTCACCCAGCTCGAGATGGAGGTCACGCGGCAGCAGCTCGCCGCGGCGGAGAAGGGCATCGACGCGCGCACGATGCAGCAGCACGAGCAGCAGCTCGCGGCCGCGCAGAAGAACGTCGAGGCGAACCAGGCGAAGGTCGACGGGCTCCAGCGGCAGATGGAGGTGCTGAACGCCCGCCTGTACCGCGAGACGCAGGACTACCAGTTCGCCAAGGCGAGATACGACGTCGATCGGTACGCGTTCGAGGCCGCCCGGAAGGCCGGTCAGGCGGGCGACACGATGAAGCCCGACCTCGACGCGCAGGCCCGCCGCGTCGAGGAGCTCGACCTCGTCGTCCAGGGGACGACGGCCGAGCGCGACGCGGTGCGCGCCGAGCTCGGGGCGTTCACCGGCGCCGTCGCCGACATCCAGAAGCAGATCGACGAGCTCCGGACGGAGCAGCGGCGGCTGCAGACCCGCCTCGAGGTCATCGCGCCGAGTCTGTCGAAGACGTTCCTGCGCGACGCGCCGATGACCGACTTCATGGCGCCCACGCTGAAGGTGCAGCAGATCATGCTGCCCCACATCGTCGACGACGTGAACTTCACGCGCGTGCCGAAGATGGACCGGTGCACGACGTGCCACCTGGCGATCGACCGGCGCGGCTACGAGAAGTACCCCCAGCCCTTCACGACGCATCCCAACCTGCTGGCCTACGTCGGGAGCGACTCGCCGCACCCCTTGAACCGCATCGGCTGCACGGTGTGTCACGACGGCATGGGCCAGTCGGTCACGTTTCGTGACGCCGCGCACACGCCGCGTGACGAGGAGCAGGAGCACGCCTGGATCGAGGAGCACGGCTGGAAGGAGCCGCACTACTGGGATTACCCGATGCTCCCGGTCGGGATGACGGAGGCGTCATGCGCGAAGTGCCATCGCGAGGAGGCGATGGTGCCGAATGGCCCCAACCTGACGCTGGCCTACGCGACCTACGAGCGCGCCGGCTGCCACTCGTGCCACAAGACGCGGGGCTTCGAGGGGCTGCGCAAGCCGGGACCGAACCTTACGCGGATCGGGTCGAAGCTGACGCCCGAGTGGGTGAAGAACTGGATCCGGGAGCCGCGCGCCATCAAGCCGGCCACCTGGATGCCGCAGATCTGGTACAACTCGAATTCCAATTCACCCCAGGACGCGCCGCGCAACGAGGCCGAGATCGACGCGACCGTGGCGTACCTGTTCGCGAGCTCCGACGAATTCGCGCCGTCGGTGGCGGTGCCCCCGGCGGGCAGCCCTGCGTCAGGCAAGGCGATCGTCGAGTCTGTCGGCTGCCTCGGCTGCCACGTCGTCGAGGAGATGGATCGCTCCGCGGCCGGACCGCGGCGCACGTTCGGGCAGCCGCTGCAGGCCGTCGGCAGCAAGACCTCGCAGGCCTGGATCTACGACTGGGTGCGCGATCCGAGGCACTACAGCCCCGACACGTATATGCCCGATTTGCGGCTGACCGATCGCGAGGCGGCCGACGTGGCGGCGTACCTGTTCTCGCTCAAGGGCGGCGCCGGGACGGCGGCCAAGGCGGCGGCGGATCAGCAGGTGGTCGACGAGGTGCTGTTCGATTACCTGAAGGCGGTGATGCCGTTCGAGGAAGCCCGCGCCAGGCTCGCGTCCCTGAGTCCGGACGAGAAGCAGCTCGAGCTCGGCTCGCGCGCCATCGGGCGGTACGGCTGCTTCGGTTGCCACGAGATCAAGGGCTTCGAAAAGGCGCAGCCGATCGGCGTGGAGCTGACGGAGGAGGCGAGCAAGCTGGTCACGCGGCTCGACTTCGCCTTCGTCGATATCCCGCACACCAAGCTCTCGTGGTTCAACCAGAAGCTCCACGATCCGCGCAGCTTCGACCAGGGGCGGGTGCTGACGCCCAACGAGAAGCTCCGCATGCCGAACTTCCACCTGAGCGATCACGAGCGGCAGTTGCTCGTCACGGCCATCATGAGCTTCCAGCGGCAGATCCAGCCGCCGGCGGCGCTCCCCACGGCGGGGGCGCGCCGCGAGTTCCTGCGTGCGGGACGCAACCTCACGCAGCGTCGCAACTGCGTGGCCTGTCATGAGCTCGAAGGCAACGGCGGCGATTACCGCACGCTCGTCGCCGATCCGACGCTGGCGCCGCCGCTGCTCACGCCGGAAGGCGCCAAGGTGCAGGCCAACTGGCTGTACGCGTTCCTGCGCGCACCGATCACGATCCGTCCGTGGCTGACTATCCGCATGCCGACCTTCCACCTCGACGACCCGCAGCTCAACCAGGTGATCGGCTACTTCCAGGCAATCCCGGATCAGATCCGGCCGTTCCGGACGCACGACGTCGTCACGGCCTCGAACGCGAGCGCCGGCGGGAAGGAGCTCTTCGAGCTGCTGCGTTGCCAGCAGTGCCACGTGCTGGGCGCGATACCGGAGGATCAGCCGACCGCCAACCTGGCGCCGGACCTTCGCATGGCGGCCGAGCGGCTCAACCCGGAGTGGATCGAGGAATGGCTGAAGGCTCCGGCGCGGATCCAGCCAGGCACGCGGATGCCGGCGTTCTGGCCGAACTACCCGAAGTCGGACTTCCCGCAGCTTGGCAACAGCGCCGAGGCCCAGATCCGCGCGATCCGGGATCACCTGCTGACCTTTCGTGGCGGCCCGTCGCCGCTGCGGCCGCAGCCGCCGGCGATGACGGCGGATCCGAACTAGGAATGTGGAGCCTGACCGACTCGGAGTCCCTGCGCGGGCTCCCGGCGCCGGGTCCTGACTCCGAGTCCGGAGTCATGGCTCCGAGCCAGCTCGACCAGCTCGGCTGGTATAATCCCAGGCGAATGCTTCGTCCGTTTCGGTCGATCCGGCCGGCCATTGATGAGTCGGCCTTCGTTGACCAGAGCGCCCAAGTCATCGGCGACGTGCACATCGGCGCGGAGAGCAGCGTCTGGATGAACGTCGTCGTCCGCGGGGACGTGCACGCCATCCGCATCGGCGCCCGCACGAACATCCAGGACGGCGCGATCGTGCACGTGATGCGGAACGCGCATCCCACCGTGATTGGCGACGACGTGACGATCGGGCATGGGGCGGTGGTGCACGGCTGCACGATCGAGGACCGGTGCCTGATAGGGATGGGCGCGATTCTCCTGAACGGCTGCCGGATCGGCACGGGATCGATCGTCGCGGCCGGCTCGCTCCTGCCCGAGGGGATGGTGGTCCCGCCCGGATCGATGGTGATGGGCGCGCCCGCGAAGGTGCGGCGCGCGCTGACGGCCGAGGAGGGAGCCTCCATCAGACGGTACGCCGATAACTACGTGCGCTATCGGCTCGATTTCCAGCACGACTCAACGCCCGCCTAAGTGGCCCGCACAGAACCGGCGCGCGGGACGCGCGACTTCCTGCCGGAGGACGTGCGCCGCCGCGACCACGTCATCGGGATCGTCAAGCGGGTCTTCGAGCGCTACGGGTACGAACCGCTGGAGACGCCCGCCTTCGAGAACCTCGAGACGCTGACCGGCAAGTACGGCGACGAAGGCAGCCAACTGATCTTCAAGATCCTCAAGCGCGGCGAGCACGAGGCGACGGGGCAGGCGGACCTGGCGCTGCGGTATGACCTCACCGTGCCGCTCGCGCGCGCCGTCGCTCACCACCGCGCGAGACTGCCGCGGCTCTTCAAGCGGTACCAGATCCAGCCCGTCTGGCGCGCGGATCGTCCGGCGAGAGGACGGTTCCGCGAGTTCTACCAGTGCGACGTCGACGCCCTCGGCTCGACCTCGCCGGTCGTCGAGGCCGAGGTGTGCGCCGCGGTGAGCGATGTGCTGACGGAGCTCGGGTTCCAGGAGTTCGCGATTCGGCTCAATCACCGCCAGTTGCTCACAGGGATTCTCGACTCGGCTGGTGTGGAGCGTGCGCGGCACGGCGACGCGCTCATCGCGCTCGACAAGCTGGACAAGATCGGCGCCGCCGGCGTCTCGGCCGATCTGGCGGCTCGCGGCTTCGGCCAGCAGGCGCGCGATCGGCTGCTCCGGTTGTTCGCCGTGGACTTGCTGGCAGACGACGCCGGCGCTCGCCTCGAGACGGTGCAACGGTTCGTGGCGGGCCACGCCGACGCCACGTGGGCGCTCGCGAATCTTCGCCGCATACTCGACCTCTCGCGCCACACGAGCGCCGCGGGACGCCTGCGGCTCGACCCGAGCCTCGCGCGCGGGCTCTCGTACTACACGGGCGCGATCATGGAAATCAGCGTGCCCGACCTGGCCGGCAGCCTCGGGGGCGGCGGCCGCTACGACGATCTGATCGGCATGTTCTCCGGCGAGAGCATCCCGGCCTGCGGCTTTTCGCTCGGCCTCGAGCGAATCCTCGTGATCATGACGGAGCGGCACATGTTTCCGCCGGGCCTGCCGATGAATCCTGCCGACGTCATGGTGGCGGCATTCGAGGAGGCCGGCATGCCCCACGCGATGACGCTCGCGGCCGCGCTCCGGCGCAGCAGTTTGCGCGTGTTTGTCTATCCGGAGCCCGATAAGATCGGGAAGCAGTTGAAGTACGCCGAGTCGCGCGGCATCCCCTGCGTCGCCATGCTCGGAGAGAACGAGATCGCGCGGCACCAGGTGACGATCAAGCACCTGGCCAGCCGCGCGCAGGAAACGCACGCGCAGGACCGGGCAGGAGAGGCGGTGAAGGAGCTGCTGGCACGTGGCTGAGCCACTGGGGGAACTGACGCGCACGCACACCTGCGGCGCGCTGCGCGCCGAGGACGTGGGCGCCGACGTGGTCCTGCTCGGCTGGGTCCACCGTGTGCGCGACCTCGGCGGCCTGCTCTTCATCGACCTGCGCGACCGCGCCGGCATCACGCAGCTCGTCTTCGACAGGGACGATGCGGAGACGATGGCGAGAGCGAAGCGGCTGCGGTCGGAATACGTGGTGGGCGTGGAGGGACGCGTGCAGCGGCGTTCGCCGGAGACGGTGAACCCGAAGGTGGCCACCGGCGAGGTGGAAGTGATGGTCCGCCGGCTCACGCTCCTCAACGAGGCGAAGACGCCGCCGTTCTCGATCGCCGAGGACACGCCGGTCTCGGAAGAGGTGCGTCTCAAGTACCGCTACCTCGACCTGCGGCGCTCCCGCCTGCAGGGCAACATCATCCTCCGCCACCAGGTGGCCTCGGCCATCCGGCGGTACTTCGATGCGCAGGGGTTCCTGGAGATCGAGACGCCGATCCTGACGAAGTCGACGCCCGAAGGCGCACGCGACTACCTGGTGCCGAGCCGCGTGCACCCGGGCCGGTTCTTCGCGCTGCCGCAGTC
>JBOGIW010000295.1:0-10281 GCA_050748045.1 Vicinamibacterales bacterium
CACCCCCGCGCAGCTCAAGGCGGCCCTGGCCCAGACCCTGCCCGCCTACATGCTCCCCGCCCGCCTCCAGATCCTTCCCACCTTCCCCCTCACCTCCAACGGCAAGGTCGACCGCGCTGCCCTTGCGGCGCTGCAGGACACCGGGGCTGAAGCTCCACCTGAGGCCGTTCAGCCGCGTACGCCAATCGAGCACGCCATTGCGGCTCTCTTCGCGGCCTGCTTCGACACCGAAGCGACTCCCCCGAGCATCCACGACAACTTCTTCGAGCTCGGCGGAACGTCGATGATGGCGATCCAGTTGCTCTCGACCATCGAGCGGACGTTCAAGATCACGCTTCGCCTCGAGCAGATCCTGAATGCCCCTACGATCGCGGGACTCTCCACCGCGATCGAGGAAGGTCTCGTCGCGCGAGTCGAAGCGTTGTCCGACGAGGAAAGCCGGCGCCTGCTGGAGGACGCATGACCGATCCCGATCTTGCAGGTCGCGTCAACAGGCTGTCGGACACCAAGCGCGCGCTCCTCGAGCGGCTGCTTGCACAGCCCGAGATGGCCGCGGCCGTCGGCGAGACCGGCGCCGGCACGGCGCTCCCCTCCCTTGTTCCGGCGCCGCTCGAGCGCCATCAGCCGTTTCCGCTGACTGACGTGCAGCAGGCCTACTGGGTGGGCCGGAACGCGGCGTTCGAGCTCGGCAACATCGGCGCGCACAGCTACGTCGAGATCGAAGTCGACGACTTCGACGAACATCGCTTCACGCGCGCCCTGAACCGCCTGGTCGCCCGGCACGAGATGCTGCGAGCCGTGTTCACGCGGGACGCCGAGCAGCGCATCCTGCCCGAGGTGCCGGCGTACGTCGTGCGCGTCGCCGACCTGCGCGAGGCGGGGGAGAGCGAACTGGCGCGCCACATCGATGCGACGCGGGCCCTGATGGCCCACCAGCTCCTGGCACCCGATACGTGGCCACTCTTCGAGATCTGCGCCACCCGTGTCAGTTCGACGCGCGCGAGGCTGCACATCAGCTTCGATATCCTCGTGGCCGACGTCCAAAGCATCCGCGTCATCAGCCGCGACCTGGCGATGCTCTACCAGGACCCCGAGCGTCGATTGGAGCCCATCGACGTGTCGTTCCGCGACTACGTGCTCGCCACGGTCAGGCAGAGGACGAGCGATGCGTATCGGCGCAGCAAGGCCTACTGGACGGCACGGCTGCCGGCGTTGCCGCCCGCTCCGCAGCTTCCCGTCATCCGGCCAGAGCGGGCGATCGGCCGCCCGCAGTTCGTCCGGCGCACGGGAACGCTCGCCCCCGAGCTCTGGTCGGCCGTGAAGGTGCGCGGCCAGCAGATCGGCGTCACGCCCTCGGCCCTCGTGCTCACGGTCTTCGCCGAAGTGCTCGCGCGCTGGTCGGCCTCGCCGGCCTTTACGATCAACCTGACGCTCTACAACCGCATGCCGCTCCACCCGCAGATCGACGAGGTCGTCGGCGATTTCACCAGCCTCACGCTGCTGGCCGTCGAGCACACTGAATGCGATACCTTAGAGGTTCGCGCGCGGAAGCTGCAGGAGCAGTTGTGGAGCGACATCGATCACCGGGACTTCAGCGGGGTCGAGGTGCTGCGCGCGCTGGCGCGTGCCCGTCGCGACAGGCGCGCCGCCGCGATGCCCGTGGTGTTCACCAGCAACCTGCTGCAGCACGTTCCGGACACGCCCCCATCGTCGCTGGGCCAAGTCGTGTACAGCCTGACACAGACGCCGCAGGTCTGGCTCGATCACCAGGTGGCGGAGGAGGCCGGCGCCCTGGTGTTCAACTGGGATGCCGTCGAGGAGATATTTCCTCCGGGGCTGCTCGCGACCATGTTCGACGCGTATTCGGAACGGCTCGCGCTCCTCGCCAACAGCACGCCGGCCTGGCAGCGTACCGTTGACCTCGCGCCGAGCTGCGCGCACGAGCCTCCGCTGCCACGGCCATGAACAGCCGGCTGGCCGACCTGTATCGCCGTATTCATCAACTGGATCCGAGCGAACGCGCACGCTTCCGGGAGATGCTCCGCGAGGAAGGCATCGACCTGGCCGACTCGATCATCTGGCCCATCCGGCCCCACCCGACGCGCGTCGCCGCGTCGTTCGCGCAACGCCGGATCTGGTTCCTGCAGCAGTTCGATCCCGACAACGTCTACTACAACGTCGAGCAGGCGCTCGTGCTCGAGGGCGATCTCGACGTGCCGTCGCTCGGAGCGGCGCTCTCGGATCTCGTCACGCGCCACGAAGTGTTGCGCACGACCTTCGAGATGGAGGGCGAAGCCGTTTACCAGGTGATTCACTCCCCGGAACCGGTGTCCGTCGCTCGTGAAGACTGGAGCGGATCGGCCGGTGACGATGGAGGGCTGGCCCGGCGGCTTCGGCCGCTCGTCCGCCAGCCGTTCGACCTCGAGCGAGGGCCGTTGCTGCGATGCTGGATCGTGCGCCGCTCGCCGGGCGCGCACGTCCTCCTGCTCGTCGTTCACCACATCGTCGCCGACGGGTGGTCCGCGGGGATTCTGATTCGGGAGCTGTCGGAGGCCTACTCCGCGCGCGCGCGAGGAAAGGCGCCGGATTGGGCGCCCCTTCCCGTGCAGTACGCCGACTATGCGCTGTGGCAGCGTGCGTGGCTCGACAGCGGTCCGCGCGCCGCGCAGCTCGCCTACTGGACGGAGCAGCTTGCCGGGGCGCCACGCTGTCTTCAATTGGCTTCGTTCCGATCGCCGTCCGAGGTCCTGACGGATGCGGGGGCCAACGAGCTTGTGTCGTTCGATCCGGCTCTCGTCGAATCGCTCGAAGCCTCGCGCCGGAGCGAGCGGGTAAGCCTGTTCGTCACGGTGCTCAGCGCATTCGTGGCCCTCCTCGTCCGCCAGACCGGCGAGCGCGACATTCTCATCGGCACGCCGTTCGCCAATCGCAGCCGATCGGAGCTGGAGCCGCTCGTCGGCTTCGTCGCCAACACGCTGGTCCTCCGCTTCCGTGTGGATGGCGATCCGTCGTTTCGCGACTTGGTGCGGCAGGCGCGCGGCGTCGTGCTCTCGGCGTTCCGGCACGCGGACCTGCCATTCGAGGAGCTGGTCGAGGAGCTCAATCCCGATCGCGACCTGAATCGCACGCCGCTCTTCCAGGTCTGGTTCGCGATGGGCGAGGCGCCGGCCGCTCCGGTCATTCCGGGCTTGTCGGCCAGCATCCTCGAGGTTCCGCAGAAAACCGCGCACTTCGACCTCGTCCTCGACCTGTGGCATTCGCGAACCGGACTCTCGGGAAAGCTGGAGTACCGGACGGATCTGTTCTCCAGTGCGGATGCCAGGCGCGTCATCGATCAACTGGAGAACATCCTGCGGTCGGCGGCCGGCGATCCGGGCAGGCGCATTTCGGAGCTCGAGCTGCTGTCGGCGGACGAACTGCGCTTCGTCCTGTCGTCGACTCTGGATGCACGGGCCGCCGTCGATGGCTTCCTTGGAGCGTTTGCGGAGCAGGTGCGGCGGCGGCCCGGCGCGCCCGCGACCCTGTGCGGCGACGCGAGACTGACGTTCGGTGAGCTCGATCGGCGCGCGAACCGGCTGGCTCGCCGCCTGCGAGTGCTGGGCCTCGCGCCGGAGGAAGTCGTCGCTATCCGCATGCCGCCGTCGCCGGCCTTATCGATCGCCCTCCTGGGCGTGTGGAAGGCCGGCGGCGTCGTCCTGCCGCTCGACCCCGCCGAGCCATCCGAACGCCTGCGACTCATGACGGCCGATGCCCGCGTCCGGCGAGTGATTGTGGACCATGCCCGGGGCAAGACGCTCGACGGCCTCGGATGCGAGACGCTGACTCTCGACGGCGGCGAAGAGGAGGACGCCGGCGCCATCGGCGCTCCCCACGGCGACGCCGCCGCCTGCGTGTTCTACACCTCGGGCTCCACCGGCGCTCCCCGCGGCGTGCTCGTCACGCATCGCGCCGTGTCGTGGCTCTCGGCACAGGCGGAACGCGCCTTCGGTCTCACCGGCGAGGACCGCTTCCTCCAGTTCGGCCCCGTCGGCTTCGACGTGCTCCTCGAAGAGCTGCTCCCCGCGTGGCGTGCCGGCGCCGCCGTTGTCTTCCGCGACGAGTACCGACCGATCTCCCCGGGCGAGCTGACCCGAATGATCGATCGTCACGCGGTGACGCACGTCGAACTGCCGGAGGGCTACTGGACTCAGCTCGTCGACGAGCTCGTCGCGCACGCCGCGCGCCTGCCGCACTCACTCAGGGTGATGCTCGTCGGCTGCAATCGCATCCGGCGATCGTCATTCGAGCGCTGGCGCCGGTTCGACGTCCGGCTGATCCACGTGTATGGGCTCACCGAGCTGGGCGTCACCTCGACCGTGTTCGATTCCTCGACGATGGAGGTGCGGGCGGACGACTATGTGCCCGCGGGGCGGCCGCTCGACGGGGCCAGCCTGTACATTCTCGACGGGCATGGGAATCCGTGCGGCATCGGCGTCCAGGGGGAGCTCTTCATCGGGGGCCCCGGTGTAGCGCGTGGCTACTTGAATGACGCCGGCGCGACCGCGGAGCGGTTCGTACCCGACCGGTTCTCACCCGTACCGGGCGCCCGCGCGTTCCGAACCGGCGACCTCGCCCGGTGGCGGCCGGAGGGGACCATCGATCTCCTCGGACGCGCCGACAGGCAATTGAAGATCCGCGGCTTCCGGGTCGAGCTGGCCGAGGTCGAAGCGACGCTCGGAGGGCATCCGTCCGTGCGCGCCTGTCACGTGGAAGCGCAGGCTGACGCGTCGGGGGAGCTGCGGCTGGTCGCTTTTCTCGTGTGCCCGCCGCCGGAGCCGGGACTCAGCGACTTCCGCGACTTTCTTCGCGCGCGCCTGCCGTCGTTCATGCACCCGAGCGCGCTGATGTTTCTCCCGGCCTTGCCGTACACGACACACGGCAAGATCGACAGCCGGGCGCTTCCGGCGGTGGACCTGGCTCCGGTCGAACGTACATACGTGCCGCCGGCGCCTGGAACGGAGGAAGCGATCGCCGCGATCTGGCGGGAGCTTCTCGGGCTGACGCGCGTGTCCGCGGACGACAACTTCTTCGACGCCGGCGGTCACTCGCTGAAGGCAATGCAGCTGATCAGCCGGCTGCGCGCGACCTTCGACGTCGAGCTCTCGCTGCGCGTCGTCTTCGATTGCCCGACGATCAGGGCGCTCGCCATCGCGGTCGCCGCGTCGAAGGACGCGTCGGAGCGCGCTCAGACGATCGACCGTCGCTTCAGAGACGGCGGCCCCGTGCTCTCGTTCGCCCAGGAAGCGCTCTGGTTCCTCCACCAGATCGATCCCGAGAGCCCTGCGTACAACCTCCCGGCCGCGCTCGCCATCGCAGGAGACCTGTCGGCGGACGCGCTGGAGCAAAGCCTGCGGGTCGTGACCGAGCGGCACGAGACGCTTCGCACGACGTTCCACACCGTGAACGGCCAGCCTGTCCCGTCGGTCACCGCCGTCTCCCGGTTCAGTCTGGGGAGAGTTGATCTCACGCCGGTGGCCGAATCGGAGGTCGACGAGGTCGCGGCCTCGCTGGCCCGGCGCGAGCACGCGCGCCCCTTCGACATGGAGCGTGAGCATCTCATTCGCGCCACGCTCGTCCGGCTCGGCGCCAGGCGACACGTGCTTCTCCTCACGCTGCACCACATCGTCGCTGACGGATGGTCCGTGAATGTGCTGCTGCAGGAGCTGCAAGAAAGTTATCGCGCGATTGCAGCCGGCGACGAGCCACGACTGTGTGACCTCCCGATTCAGTACCTCGACTTCGCGCGGTGGCAGCGCTGGCAGTTGCCTGGACCGGCGCTCGAGTCGCAGGTGGCGTACTGGCTCGAGCGTCTGCGCGACCGCCCGCCGGCACTCGAGCTGCTGTCCGACCGTCCGCGTCCGCCGGTCCTCAGCTACCGGGGCGCAACCTACGGCTTCGAGGTCGGTGCGGCGCTGGCGCAGTCCGTGCGTAAACTCGCCGAACGCCGCCGCGCGACGCTCTTCATGGTGCTGCTCGCCGCATTCAAGGCGTTGCTGCACCGGTGGACCGGAGCCTCGGACCTCGTGGTCGGCTCGTTCGTGGCGAACCGGCATCGCGCCGAGGTGCAGCCGCTCATCGGGCTGTTCGTGAATGCCATCGTGCTGCGGACCGGCCTTTCGGGCGACCCGTCGTTCGACACGCTCGTCGACCGCACGCGCGAGGCGACGCTCGGCGCTTACGCGCACCAGGAGGTCCCGTTCGAGATCCTCGTGGACCGCCTCGGCGCGCCGCGCGACCTGAGCCGCAACGCGCTGTTCCAGATCGTGTTCTCGCTCGAGGTCTCGACCGACCTCGTCACCTCGTCGTCCGACCTCGAGTTGAAGCCATACGGCGTCGGTGCCGGTTCGACGCAGTTCGATCTCTCGTGGGACATGAACGAGACGATGAACGGCGTGGCAGGCAGGATTACCTACAGCACGGACCTCTTTGGCGAGCGGCTGATCGCGCAACTGGCGCGGTCGTTCGAAGCGCTGCTGGAGTCGGCTGTCGAAGATCCCTCACAGCCGCTGTCGGCGCTCCGGATCCTTCGGCCCGACGAGCGGCGTGCCCTAGCGGCGTGGAGCGGGATGCCTCAGCCCGCCGCCGGGATCTGCGTGCACGAGACCTTCGAGGCGCACGCGCGCCGTACGCCCGACGCGCCGTGCGTGACGAGCGGCGATCGCTGCTGGACGTACCGAGAGGTCGATTCGCGCGCCAATGCGCTGGCGCACCGCCTGCGCGCCTGCGCCGTCGGGCCCGAAGCCGTCGTCGCGCTCCATCTGAACCGCTCGCCGATGCTGCCGACCGCGATCCTTGCCGTGCTCAAGGCCGGAGGGGTGTGCCTGCCAATCGATCGTCGTGCGCCGGCAGACCTCGTGCGCTTCCAACTGGCCGACAGCGGCGCTCGCGTGCTGGTGTGCGAGCCCGATGCGCGCGACGTATTCGGCACGTTCAACGGAGCTCTCGTGTGTCCCGAGGAGGACGGAGCAACCGGCGACAGCCTGGATCCGCCGTCGTGTCCGCTGTCGCCGCTCAATCTCGCCTATCTCCTCTACACGTCCGGCTCCACCGGCCGGCCCAAGGGCGTCGGCGTGTCGCACGCCGCCCTCGCCGGCTATGTGTCCGCGGTCGTTCCCGAGATCGGCCTGACGTCGGGCGATCGCGTGCTGCAGTTTGCCTCGCCCGGCTTCGACGTGCTCTTCGAGGAGCTGTTCCCCGCCTGGAGCGCGGGGGCGGCGGTCGTCGTCGAGCCGTTCGAGGCGATTCCGTCCTGCGCCGAACTGCTGCAGTGCCTCGACGCGAGCGGTGTCACGGTGGTCGAGTTGCCGGCCGTGTACTGGACCCACCTGGTGAGCGATGCCTCGGCGCTCCCGCCACGCCTTCGCCGCGTCATCGTCGGATGCGAGCCGCCGGCACGGGCGGCGCTGACGCGCTGGCGGGACTTCGGCGTGCCGTTGACGCACGTGTTCGGCCTGACCGAGACGACGATCACGTCGACGATGTTTCACCTTTCCGCCGGCTCGACGTACGGCGGAGCGTCGCGGCTGCCGATCGGGCGGCGCCTCGCGAATACCACGCTCCAGATCCTCGACGCGAACCTTCAGCTCGTGCCACCCGGAGCGCCTGGCGAGCTTTACATCGGCGGCACGGCGCTCGCTCGCGGATACACGCGCGACGCTGGCCTGACGGCCGAGCGGTTTGTCCCCAATCCCTCCTGCACGATCCCCGGCGCTCGCCTGTATCGCACCGGCGATCGCGTCCGGATGCTCGACGACGGGAACCTGGAGTTCCTTGGGCGCGAAGACGACCAGATCAGCTTGCGTGGATACCGCATCGAGGCCGCCGAGATCGAGGTTGCGCTCGAGTGTCATCCTGCGGTTCGGAAAGCCGCTGTAGTTGTCGCGAGCGCCGATGCCGAGACCGATCGCGCGTCCCTGGTGGCATACATCGAGGTACGCGGGACGCCGCCGGAGTCGCGCGAGCTGCGGCAGTTCCTCAAGGAGCGGCTGCCGTCTTACATGATTCCTGGATACTTCGTGGCGCTGGACGCCCTGCCGACGACAGCCGGAGGAAAGCTGGACAGACGCCGGCTGCCCGTGGCGCGTCCGGCCATCCCGCCGGGCGATCGACAGGCCGCCGCGTCCACCGATCTCGAGCGCACGGTCATTCGCGTGTGGGAAACGGTGCTGGGCCTCGACGGCATCGGACCGCACGATGACTTCTTCGAGATCGGCGGCGATTCGCTGCTCAGCATCAAGGTTGTGGCGGCGCTTCGAGAGATGGGCCTTGCCGTGGCATCGCGCGACATCTTCCAGCGTTCCACTCCGGCGGACCTGGCGGATTTCCTGGCTGGCGCGGGAAGCATTCCTGCTGCGTCCGCCGAGCGGGACGAACCGGCCGTCGCAGGTCGCGGCGACCCCGACCGGCTCGCAGCGGAAGACTTCCCGGCGGCACGGCTGTCGCAGGACGAGCTCGATCGGTTGATCGCGCACGTGTCGGGAGAGACCTGCTCATGAAGCCCCAGGACATCGAGGACATCTACGAGCTGTCGCCGCTGCAGCAGGGCATCGTGTTCCACCAGTTGCAATCGCCCGACTCGCGCGTGTACTACGTGCAGGCAACCGCGACGCTGCGGGGCCCGTTGGACGAGGATGCGCTCAGACGCGCGTGGCAGCACGTCGTCGATCGGAACCCGGTGCTGCGCACGGGGTTCCGGTGGCAGGAGCTCGACAAGCCGCTGCAGATCGTTCACCGGCACGTCGCGGCGGCGATGACCACCTGCGATTGGCGGCTCCTGCCGCCGGCTGCGCGCCGGGCGCAACTGGACGCGCTCGCGGAATCGGATCGGGAACGTGACTTCGAACTGTCGACGCCGCCGCTCGTACGGCTCGCGCTGATTCGAACGGGAGACGAGGAGCACGAGCTCCTGTGGAGCCATCACCACATCCTGATGGACGGCTGGTCGTTCAACCTGCTGCTGTCGGAGCTCGCGGCCTGTTACGACGCGTTCGCGCGGGGCGAGGCCTATGCCGCACCGCCACGGCCGCCGTACCGCCGGTACGTGGAGTGGCTGCAGGCGCGGGACGCCGCGCGCACGGCGGCGTTCTGGCGGGAGCGGCTTGCCGGCAAGACGGCACCCACGCGGATCGCCGGCGTGTCGCGTGCATGTCGCGATCTTTCGGGGCCGCCGAGCGGATTCGAGCCGGTGCATGTGTCGCCCGATGTGACGGCTCGTTTGCGGCAGGCGTCTCGCCACCGTCGCGTCACGATGAACACGATGGTGCTCGCGGCGTGGTCGCTCGTCCTCCGCCGCCACAGCGGCGATTCCGACGTGCTCTTCGGCGTGACGGTCTCGGGACGATCCGATTCGGTCGCGCAGGCCGAGTGGATGATTGGCCTCTTCATCAACACGGTGCCCGTCCGGATCGACGTCCCGGCCACCGTGCCCGTCGCCGAGTGGGTGCGCGCGATTCAGGCGCGGCACAGCGAGGCATTCGAGCACGCGCACGCGGCGCTCGTCGACATCCGAAGCGTCTCGGACATCTCCGCCGGCTGGCCGTTCTTCGAATCCCTCGTCGTGTTCGAGCGGTATCCAGTCGGCGAACAGCAAGGAGCATCAGGCGAGCCCCGGCGGCTCGCCATCGAGCCACAGTCGCGCTGGACCGAGGGCGGCGCCGACTACCCGCTCACGCTCTGCGTCGCCGAAACCGCCGAGGGGCTGGCCGGCACGCTCAGCTACGACGCGAAGGCAGTGGACCGTGCGCTCGGCGTCCGCCTGGCACGGCACTTCGAGCGGGTGTTGGACAGTCTCGCGGCCGGCCCCGAGCGGCGCGTCGCCGACCTGGAGATGCTGACGCCCGGCGAGCGCGAGCACCTGCTTGCGGCGCCGGCGCCGCTCCCTGCCGAGGCACCGTCTCTGTCCGACCTGTTCGAAGCGCAGGTCGAGCGCACACCCGATCGGCTTGCCGTCGTCGACGAGCAGCGTGGCTGGACCTACAGCGAGCTGAACGATGCGGCCGCGCGCGTGGCGGCCGCGCTCCGCCGCAGGGGCGTGGGTGCCGAATCGCTCGTGGGGATCTACGCGCATCGCTCTGTCGCGATGGTGGCCGCGCTCCTCGGCACGCAGAAGGCGCGCGCCGCGTTCCTGCCCCTCGATCCGGCGTATCCTCCCGAGCGGCTCCGGTTCATGCTCGACGACGCGAAGGCGGCCGTGATCCTCACGGATCGGCGGCTGTGCGAAACGCTTCCGGCGACCGCTGGAGC
>JBOGIW010000296.1:0-2497 GCA_050748045.1 Vicinamibacterales bacterium
GAATAGGGTGGTCAGCTTGGGCGTCGAGGCGCCCGCCCGGCAAGGCGCGAGGAGCGCGCATACCGGGAGTATGTAAGCGACGAGCAACGCAGCCCGGCGGGATGCATCGGCGGCCAAGGTGGCCACCTGATTCCGACCAGGGTTCTAAGGAGCCGATATGGCCAGATCGCAATTCGCCGGTGCGCTCGTCGCCGTCACCCTTGCCCTCGCCACGCCGTTCGCGGCTGACACGCCCCGCGAGTGGACGCCCGACGCCACGTTCCTCGTCAAGCGCGTGACGTCGGTCGAGGTGTCCCCCGACGCGAAAGCGGTCGCGTTCGTCGTCGCGACGCCGGTGATGGAGGGCGAGACGAGCGAGTGGCTCTCCCAGATTCACGTCGCGGCGGCCGACGGGACGAGCGCGCGCCAGTTGACACGCAGCGACACGTCGGCGACCAGCCCGCAGTGGTCGCCGGATGGGCGATGGATCGCGTTCCTGTCGTCGCGGAACGCGAAGCCGAAGGCCGTGAACCTGTTCCGCATCCGAACCGACGGCGGAGAGGCGGAGCAGCTCACCGACGTGAAAGGGCGCATCACGGCCGCGCGATGGTCGCCCGACGGCCGCCACGTCGCGTTCCTGATGGTCGACGCCCAGAGCGACGAGGAAGAGAAGGCCGCCAAGGAGAAGCGCGACGCCCGCGTCGTCGACGCCGACTACAAGTTCGCGCACCTGTACGTCGTGCCCGTGGACGCCTCCGGCGACGGAACGCGGACCGTGCGCGCGCTCACGAGCGGCGCCACGCACGTGACGGACCTGGACTGGTCGCCGGCAGGGACGCACATCGCCATCGCGCACCAGCCGACGCCGAAGGTGTTCGACCAGAACGACGTGTCTCTCGTGGAGGTCGCCAGCGCGGAGCGGCGCGCCCTGGCGGCCACACCCGCCGACGAGGCGGCGCCTTTCTTTTCTCCTGATGGCGCCCTCGTCGCCTACTCCGCCAGCGACAATCCACCGACGTGGGGCTTCACGAGCCGCGTCCACGTCGTCGCCTCGACCGGAGGCGCCTCTCGTGCGCTGGCCTCGACTCCGGATGAGCAGCCGCAGATCGTCGCGTGGTCCGCCGATGGGCGGCGCGTCTATTTCCAGGAAGTCGTCGGAACGTCGGGCGCGCTCTTCGCGCTGCCAGCCGACGGCGGCAGGGCGGTGAGGCTCAGCGCGCCGTCGCTCAACCTGGGCGGAGCGTCGGTGAATCGCGGCGCGACGGCCACCGGCTTCGTGCACTCATGGTCGGACCGCCCGGTCGAGGCGTTCGTCTCCCCGCTCGATCGCTTCGAAGCTCGCCAGGTCAGCCGCGTGCAGGACTTGCCGGCGCTTCCGGTGGGACGCACCGAGGAGATCACCTGGAAGGCGCCGGATGGGCTGGCGATCGAGGGGCTGCTCACCTATCCCGTGGGCTACGAGGCAGGGCGGCGGGTGCCGCTCCTCGTCATCGTGCACGGCGGCCCGGCGGGCGTCTTCACGCATTCGTTCACCGGCCTTCCCACGCCGTACCCCGTGAGCGTCTTCGCCGCGCGCGGCTACGCGGTGCTCCGCTGCAACGTACGCGGCAGCAGCGGGTACGGACGCACGTTCCGGTACGCGAACTATCGCGACTGGGGCGGCGGCGATTACCGCGACATCATGTCGGGCGTCGACCACGTCATTGCCCTTGGCGTCGCCGACCCGGAACGGCTCGGCGTCATGGGCTGGAGCTACGGCGGGTTCATGACCTCGTGGATCATCACGCAGACGAAGCGATTCAAGGCGGCCTCCGTCGGCGCCGGCGTGACCAATCTCATGAGCTTCACGGGCACGGCCGACATTCCAGCATTCGTGCCCGACTACATGGGCGGCGAATTCTGGGACGTCTTCGACCGCTGGCGCGCGCACTCCGCGATGTTCAACATCAAGGGGGTCACGACGCCCACGCTGATCCAGCACGGGGAGAACGACCTGCGCGTGCCGATCTCGCAGGGCTACGAGCTGTACACCGCGCTCGTCAGGCAGAAGGTGACGACGACGATGGTCGTCTATCCGCGCCAGCCGCACGGCATCCAGGAGCCGAAGCTGATGAAGGATGCGATGGAGCGGAACCTCGAGTGGTTCGACCGGTGGGTCCTGCGGAAGACCGGCACGAGCACGTACTGAGGGCGAGTCCATGCTGCGCACGCCGGTATTCGCTCTCGTGTTCGTGGGCCTGGCCTGCGCCGCCGCTGCGCAGGAGGCCGTCATCATTCGCGCCGGGAAGCTCCTCGACGGCCGCGGCGGCCTCCAGCGCGACGTCGCGGTCGTCGTGCGCGGATCGACGATCGATCGCATCAACACGGCGCCGGCCGGGACACCCACCTACGACCTGCGCCGGCTCACCGTGCTTCCCGGGCTCATCGACACGCACGTGCACATCGGCGGGCACTTCGGAAAAGGCGGGAGGGCCGACAACACGGGGGAAACGCCCGCCGAAGCGGCGCTGTACGGCGC
>JBOGIW010000297.1:0-5895 GCA_050748045.1 Vicinamibacterales bacterium
GTCGACGACCGCGCGCGGCGCGTCGACGCGCTTGCCGGCGAGGGCCGCGATGTCGCCGCACTCCGCGCGGCGCTCCTCGCCGAGGCCGCTCTGTCAGGCGGCTGGCCGCTCATGGCCGGCTTCGCGCCCGATCCGCTCGATACCGCGCTCGCGCTGACGGCGCTCAGCGATGGGGCATCCACGGCGCCCGCGCTTGCCGCGGGGATCGGCCTAATCGTCGCCCAGCAGAACGGCGACGGCGGCTGGCCGTGCGTGGCCGGCGGCCCGAGCGAGGTGTCCTGTGCGGCGGAAGCGCTCGGCGCCCTCGCGTTGTACAGCCATCGCTTCTTCATCGACCCTGCCGTCACCCTCGGGAAGGCGTTCCTCCGCTCCCATCTCAATGCAGACGGGAGCTTCGGACCGCCCGGACCGGACCAGACCTACTCATCCGCGCTGGCGGCGCGCGCGCTCGTCGGCGCCGGCGACGACCTCGGATCCAGCCGCCTGACGGTGCTCGGCTTCCTCCAGGGGCGTCAGACCTCCGACGGCGCGTGGGAAGGCGACACGCTGATCACGGCCGTGGCCTTGCGTGCCCTCGACGCGCTCCTGCGCGTGCCGGTGTGCGGCGACGGCGTGATCAACCTGGCGACCGAGGCGTGCGACGCGCTCGACCTGGGCGGCCGCTCGTGCGAGGCGCTCGGACTCGGCGCCGGGACGCTGGGCTGCAGCAGCGCGTGCACGTTCGACACCACCGCGTGCGCCGCGCCGCCCGTCTGCGGCGACGGCGTGCGGAACCTGCCCGGCGAATCGTGCGACGGCCTCGACCTCGGCGGCGCCACCTGCCAGTCGGTCGGCTTCATCGGCGGCACGCTCGGGTGCAACGCCGACTGCACCTTCAATGCCTCGTCGTGCACGGGCGTCCCGGCCTGCGGCGACGGCATTGTCAACAGGCCCGACGAGCAGTGCGATCGCGGCGACCTGGCGGGCGCGAGCTGCGCATCGCTCGGGCTGCTCGGCGGCTCGCTGACGTGCTCCCCGAGCTGCGTGTTCAACACCTCGAGCTGCACCGGCACCGGCGCCACCGAGCCGAGCGCGATCTTCTTCGGCCCGGAGTCGGCGGTGTGCACGTCGGGAGCGGAGACGCGTCCCGTCTCGATCGTCTTCCCGCCGGCAGCCGTCGTCGACAAGGTGGATGTGTTCTTCCTGTTCGACGATACGGGCAGCTTCGCCGGTCGCGTGCCGACGGTCACCGGGATCTTCAACTCGCTCGTCACCGATCTGCAGGCCGCGCTGCCCGGCATCTCGCTGGGCTTCGGCGTCGGCCGGTTCGAGGACTACGGCGGTCCGGGCAGCAGCTTCAGCGGGGAGTTCAGCACCGGCCGGCCATTCATCCTGAACCAGCCGATCGTCACGCCCGATATCCCGGGATTCCCCACGTTGATCTCCAGCGCGCTCAACCGGTCGGCACCCGGGTTCGGCGGAGATGGCCCTGAAACCACGCTCGACGCGCTCTTCCGGATCGCGACGGGCGACGGCTTCGACGGGAACGGCAACGGGTCCACGGTCAACAGCGGTCCCGCGGGCGCGACGACGACGCAGACCGCGCCGGGAACGAGTGGTGACGTGCCGCCGTTCACGTCGAACGTGGCGCCGGCGGCCGGGACGCTCGGCGGCGTCGGATTCCGGCCGCGAGCGCTGCACCTCGTGCTCGTGGCGGGCGATATCTGCTCGGTGGCCGCCTACACGCCGGGGGAACCGATTCCAGGTACCGTGACCGGCATCGGCGGCGCCACGGTGCCGTCGAGCGCGCTGCGGTGCTCGAACACGGTCGGCTTCAGCCGGTTCGGCTTCGTCAGCAACAGCGTGTCGAGGACGGGCAACACGGTCGCGGGCGCCGTCGCGCCGGCCGGCGCGGCAACGGTTCCCGACACCATCGCCGCGCTGAACGCGCTGGGCATCTCCGTGATCGGTCTGGCCGACGGCGGCGTTTCGATCAGAAACCCGGTTGGGCCCAGTGGCGCGCCGAGCACCCTGATGTCGGCGCTCGCGCTGCTGACAGGCGCCACCGACGCGATCGGCAACCCGCTCGTCTTCAACATCTCTGGCGGAACCACGCCGCTCCGGAACGCCATCGTCCAGGCGATCACCACGGCGGCGACGCGCCCCGTGGACGTCAGCACGAGGGCCGTCGAGGTGCCAGCCGATGTGACGGCCACGCTGTCGCCCGGCGTCGTGCCCGGCGTCGGGCCTGGCGGGCGCGCGGACTTCAGCCTCGACGTGACCGGGTCGGGCGTCCCGCGAGGCGCGTTCCGCATCGAGTTCTTCGACGCGCGCAGTAACGCCCTGCTCGGCCTCATCCCGGTGTCGCTCGAATGCCTGCCGATCGTGGAGAGGCCGCCCGATCGCGACGGCGACGGCTTTGCGGAGGACGCGGATTGCGACGACCAGAATGCCGCCGTGAATCCGGGCGCCACGGAGATTCCGGGCAACGGCCTCGACGACGACTGCAATCCCGCCACGCCTGACGCCATGCCCGACGGCGAGGTGAGCTGCACCGTGACCTTGGACAGGGTTGAGTACGGCGCGCACGAGCAGATGAACGTCGAGGTGCTGCTGCGACGCACGGGCGGGTCCGGCTCGCTCGTGGGTCTGAGCCTCGCGCTGCACGTGGCGCATTCCGGCGGGCTGCCGATCGGCGAGGCCGGCGAAGCGCTTGCGCCGCTCGGCGAGGACGAGCACCGCGTCCGCACGTTCGCGTTCAACACCGGCACGACGGACGCGGGCGAGCTCGTCGCCTCGGCGGAGATCCTGAACGGCGCGGCAACTGTGGCGGCGTGCTCCGCCTCGGCGCGCATTCTCGCGTCCACGGACGCCGGCGTGCACCTCGTCGGCACGATCCAGGCCGAGCCGTCGGTGGCCTTCTTCCGGGAGCCGATCACGCTACGGTACCAGGTCGCCAATCAGGGCAACGCGGAGCTGAGCCCCGCGACGCTGGAGATCCTCATCGTCGACGCCGCCACCGAGCTCGTGAGGGCCCGGCTGTCCGATGCCCCGTCGCTCCTGCCCGGGGCGACGTTCGACGCGGCGCAGCCGGCGCCAGCCGAGCTCCCGGTCGGCGAGTACATCGTGATCCTGCGCGGCGGCCCGACGAACGACCTGCGGACGCTGGCGAGCGCGGCGCTCAGCGTGCGGGTGCCGCCGAACGTCGCGCCGTCGTGCACGGCGGCGGAGGCCACGATGCGGGGGCTGTGGCCGCCGAACCATCAGTTCACGCTGGTCGGCGTGCAGGGCGTCACCGACGCGGATGACGACCCCGTGACCGTGGCCATCCTCGGCGTGACGCAGGACGAGGAGGTGCTCGACCCGGGAGGCGGCAACACGTGTCCGGATGCCATCCTCGGCGGCAGCTCCGTGCAGCTGCGCGCTGAGCGCACAGGCACGGCTGACGGTCGCGTCTATCGGATTCAGTTCACCGCCAGCGATCCGGCCGGCGCGAGCTGCACGGGATCGGTGCGCGTCTGCGTCCCGCACGATCAGGCAGGGACGCCGTGCGTCGAGAGCCCGCCCGTCGTGGATTCGACGGCGTGCCCTGGATCGAAGAAGTAACGACCGATCGGCAGCCCTCGGGCTGCCGATCCCTGCTGTGCCGTTGCCCGAAGACGGCACGTGGCGCGATCCGCGTTGGTTCCGCCGGAGCTATAATCCCCGCCCTGTCAGATGAAGGGAGAGGACCATGCCGCGAACAGTGTGCCGATTCGTGTGGGTCTTCGTGTTGGCGGCCGGAGGGCTCGCGTGGGCGCAGGTGGGTCTGTCGGGTCAGGATCGCGGCCAGCCTTCGACCGCCAACGGTGAATGGCCGCACTACACCGCGGATCTGAAGGGCACGCGGTACTCGCCGCTCGATCAGATCAACGCCGGCAACTTCAACAAGATGGAGGTCGCCTGGCGTTTCAAGACCGACAACCTGGGCCCCTTTCCAGAATACAAACTGGAAGGGACGCCGCTCATGGTCAAGGGCGTGCTCTACACGACCGGCGGCACGCGGCGATCCGTCATCGCGCTCGACGCGAGAACAGGAGAGCTGCTCTGGACGCACAGCATCCGCGAAGGAAAGCGCGCGGCGATCGCCCCGCGGCAGCTCTCGGGCCGAGGCGTGTCGTACTGGACCGATGGAAAAGGGGACGATCGCGTGCTGTACGTGACAACCGGCTACCGGCTCGTCGCGCTGAATGCCCGGACGGGCGCGATGATCGGATCGTTCGGGAAGAACGGGATCGTCGATTTGAAGGACGGCGTGGTGTACGGGAAGGGCCGGCAGATCGACCTCGACACTGGAGAAATCGGCATCCATTCGACGCCCATCGTCGTCAAGGACATCGTCATCGTCGGGTCGGCCATGAGGGAGGGCGCGACCGTTGCGACCCACAACAACACGAAGGGGCTGGTGCGCGCCTTCGACGTGCGCACCGGCAGGCAAATCTGGCGGTTCAACACCATACCCAACCCGGGTGAATTCGGCGGCGACACGTGGGAACAGGAATCGTGGGCCGTCAACGGCAATGTTGGCGTCTGGACGCAGATCACGGTCGACGAGGAACTGGGATTGGTGTACCTGCCGGTGGAAACTCCCACGTCGGACTACTACGGCGGCCACCGGCCGGGCAACAACCTGTTTGCGGAGAGCCTTGTCTGCGTCGATCTCGAGACCGGCCAGCGGAAGTGGCATTTCCAGTTCGTGCATCACCCGATCTGGAACTTCGACATGTCCTCGGCGCCGATCCTCGCCGACGTGACGGTCGACGGTCGCGCGCGCCAGGTCGTCGCCGTTCCGAGCAAGCAGGGCTGGCTCTACGTGTTCGATCGCGTCAGCGGCCAGCCGATCTGGCCCATCGAGGAGAAGCCGGTGCCGAAAGGCGACGTGCCGGGCGAATGGTACGCCCCGACCCAGCCCCACCCGCCTGACCGGTTGCGGTACGCCCGCAACACGTTCGCGGTGCCGGACGACCTGATTGACTTCACACCGGAACTGCGCGCGGAGGCGCTCGAGCGCGTCAAGCGATACAAGTGGGCGCAGACGCCGTACAACCCGCCCATTCCCGGCAACGTGACCGGTCTTGTCGGGGCGATCACCGTCGGCACCGCCACGAACTGGCCGGGCGGCGGGTACGATCCCGAACTGCACATCGTGTTTGCGCCGGCTGGCAATACACCCGGCTCGAGGTCGATTGTGGCGCCGCCGGAGGGATTCTCGGACATCCGCTACGTGTCGGGCATCGCTGGACAGCCCTTCCGCGAGGTGCTGGGCCCCGGCGACTGCTGCGCCGCCGATTCGCCGAGGACCGCCGAGAGAGCGCGCGCCGCGAGGACCCCGCCTCCACCGCCGGCGACTCCGCCTGCCAGAGGCGGGAGCGGCGCTGTCGGCCTCGAGGTTCGCGGCCTGCCGATCGTCAAGCCGCCGTACGGGATGCTCGCAGCGATCGATCTCGATCGCGGCGAGGTCATGTGGCAGTCGCCGCACGGCGACACGCCGGATCAGTTTCGCACTCATCCGGCGCTCAAGGGTGTGAACGTTCCGAAGACGGGCCAGCCTGGCACAGCGGGCGTCGGCCTGCTCGTCACCAGGACGCTGGTCATCATGGGTGACCCGCAGCTGACCGCGCCGCCGGGCAGACCCCGGGGTGCGATGCTGCGCGCGTACGACAAGAAAACAGGTGCCGAGGTTGGCGCCGTGTGGATGCCGGCGCAGCAGAGTGGCTCGCCGATGACCTATCAGGTGGATGGCAGGCAGTACATCGTGGTCGCCGTCAGCGGCGGCGCGTATTCCGGAGAATACGTGGCGTACGGATTGCCGGCGACCGACACCACGACGACCAGCCGGGACCGACAGCCCTGACATGGGTGGCTGCGCCGCGAGGA
>JBOGIW010000298.1:0-2874 GCA_050748045.1 Vicinamibacterales bacterium
GCCTGGGCGCGCGCCGGGTGCTCATCGTGACGGACCGGCTCCACATGCGCCGGGCGGCGGGCGCGTTCGAGCAGCTCGGGTTTGCCGTCCAGCGCGCGTCGGTGCCCATCTACGAAGGCCACGCCGACAACGTCTCGATGCTCGCCTCGGGCCTGCGCGAGATGGTGGCGCTGGCGTACTACCGGATGCGCGGCTGGGCCGAGTCAGGCAGCCCCCAGCCGGTCGCCGTCGCGTCGAACGGCGTGAAGACTCCAGACGTGCAGGTGCACAACCCCGACGGGCCGATCGTGGTGCTGGGCGCGTCCTACGCAGGGGGCTGGAGCGGCCTCACGCGCGTCGGCGATGTGCCCGTCATCAACAGCGGCGTGGCGGGGCAGCAGTCGTTCGAGATGCTCGAGCGCTTCGAACGCGACGTCGTGCCGGCCCGGCCGAGGGCCGTCATCCTCTGGGGCTTCATCAACGACATCTTCCGCGCGGACCAGGACGTGAACGGCGCGATGGCGCGCGCCCGTGACAGCTATACCGGGATGATCGCGCTCGCGCGCCAGCACGGCATCGAGCCCATCGTCGCGACCGAGGTCACCATCCGGCCGCAGGCCACGTGGACGACCACGCTGGCGTCGATCGCCGGCGCGCTGCGGGGAAAGGAATCCTACCAATATCGGATCAACCGTCACGTGATCGCGACCAATCAGTGGCTGGTCGATCTCGCGAGGCGCGAGGGCCTGCTGCTGCTGGATCTGCAGTCCACGCTCGCCGAAGAGGGCGGACGCCGTCGTCCCGAGTTCACGCAGGAGGACGGCAGTCACATCTCCCCTGCCGGCTACGACGCGCTGACGCGGTATGCCCGGCCCATTCTGGAGCGGCATTTCGAGGCTCGATGACGGAAACACCGTTCTACTTTCCGAGCGGCGAGCGATCGCTCTTCGGGATCCTGCACGAGCCCGCCCGCGCCACGACGATGCCGGCGTTTGTCTTCTGCCATCCGTTCGCCGAGGAGAAGCTGTGGGCGCAGCGGGTGTTCGTGTCCTTCGCGCGCCGGCTCGCGGCGGAGGGGCACCCGGTGCTCCGCTTCGACTACATGGGCAACGGCGATTCCGAGGGGGACATCCGGGACTCGTCGCTCTCGACGGCGCTGGCCGATGTGCGCTGTGCCGTCGACGAGGTTCGCCGCCGGACGGGCAGGACGGCCGTCAGCCTGCTCGGCCTCCGGCTGGGCGCTACCATCGCCAGCCTGGTCGCGGAGGACGTGGCCGGCGTCGAGCACTTGGTGCTGTGGGCGCCCGTCGTCGACGGCGCGCGGTACATGCAGGAGGTGCTGCGCATCAACCTCACGACGCAGATGGCGACCTTCAAGGAGATCCGGCAGGACCGCGAGGCGCTCGTCGCCGCGATGGTGCAGGGTCAGAGCGTCAACGTGGACGGCTACGAGATGACGCATCGGCTGTACGCGGAAGTGTCCGGCGTGACGCTCGCCGCGGATCGCAAGCGGCACGGGGGTCCCTGCCTGATCGCGCAGATCGATCGGCAGCCCGGCCGGCCGTCGGCGGAGCTGCTGCGGCTGGCCGCCGCCTACGAGCGCGCGACGACGGCCGTTGTCCAGGAAGAGCCGTTCTGGAAGGAGATTCTCCGTTTCTATGACCAGGCGCCGAATCTGTTCCCCGCGACGCTCGAGTGGCTGAGGACCGTGGATGCGAGTGTTCGTCACTGACGGCGAGAATCGCGCCGCGCTCGCGGTGACCCGCTCGCTCGGGCGCGCGGGACACGACGTGGTCGTCGGCGAAAAGCACTCGCCATCGCTCGCGCAGACCTCGCGGTACTGCGCGGCCCGGAGCGTCTACCCCGACCCGGTCTCGTCGTCCGGCGAGTTCATCGAGTACCTGGCGGCCGTGGTGCGCGACCAGTCGATCGACGTCCTGCTGCCGGTCGCGGACATCACGACGTTTCTCATCACCCGCCACCGGGATCGGTTCAGGCCGTGCGCGGTGCCGTTCGCGGACGCCGATATCGTGGAGCGCGCCGCCAACAAGGTCGATCTGGTGCAGACCGCGATGCGGCTCGGCGTGCCCGTGCCGTGCACCGTGGTCGTTGGCGATCCCGCGCGGATCCCCGGGCACGACCTCGGCTTCCCCCTCGTGATCAAGCCGCGCCAGTCGAAAGTGAGAACGGCCGCCGGATGGGTCTCGAGCAACGTCAGCTATGCTGCGGACGCAGAGGAGCTGGCGCGCGACGTGGCGTCCCGCCCGCCGCACCACTTCCCGGTCATGCTCCAGGAGCGGATCGTCGGCCCTGGTGTCGGCGTATTCGCGTGCTATCACGCCGGGCGTCCCGTGGCGCTCTTCGGCCATCGACGTATCAGGGAGCGTCCGCCCTGGGGCGGCGTGAGCGTGCTGTCGGAAAGCGTGGCGCTCTGCCCGCTGGCGCGCGACTACGCCACGGCGCTGCTCGACGAGATCCGGTGGCACGGCGTGGCCATGGTGGAGTTCAAGCGGGACGTCCGCGACGGCGTCCCGAAGCTGATGGAGATCAACGGGCGCCTCTGGGGATCGCTGCAGCTGGCCATCGACGCCGGCGTCGATTTCCCCGGCCTCCTCGTGCAGAGCGTGCCTCCCGGGCGCTTCGAGCCGCAGGCACCCTACCGCGTCGGCGTACGCAATCGCTGGTTCTGGGGCGACGTCGATTCGTTGTTGCTCTCGCTCTTCGGCAACGGCGCGCCGCCGGGCCGGACCGACGCCGGTCCCGCCAGCGCGCTGCTCAACTTCATGGACTTCTGGGGCCGCGATCTCCACTACGACAACCCGAAGTGGCACGACATGCGGCCGTGGTTCTTCGAGACGTACCGGCGCTTCGAGACGGTTGCGCGAAGCCTGGCGC
>JBOGIW010000299.1:0-8499 GCA_050748045.1 Vicinamibacterales bacterium
CCGGGACGAGCATCGGAATCAGGTTGAGTGTCGTGGCACCGAGGAAGAGCACCGAGAACAACGGGTCGACGCCGCCGCCCGGCAGCGCCGGCCCGACGGCCATCGCCGTCGTTTCCCACCGGGGCGCGCCGCCGTGAGAATCCGTCGGGGCCGCCTCCTCGTAGCAGACCTGAAGGTACCGGCCGATGCGTTCCACGCCGACGTGCAACGCGTGGATGGCTTCGAACCCGGCGGCGAGGACGGCCAGCGACAGCAACGCAGCGATGGGCAATTCCGAAAAGAGCACCAGCGCCAGGGTCAACGCTGCCCACACGGAAACCGTCAGCGGGACGATAACAATTCTGATCGTTCCACGCGTTGCGATGCTCTGTCGCAGGACAACGAACTCAGAGTCGGCAAGGCTCACGGGCGTTTCTCCTCGCTGTTTATGGCACCCCGTTTGGATAAGGCCGGGCTCGTGGAACTGTTGAGGTGATACGGATGCCTACACGAAGGGAACAATCGACACCTGGCTTGCCGTCGGTTTTCCCTTGCGCGGTGAAGTTTTGCTGCTACAATGCCGATACTTCCTGCAACACTCTGATAATCAAAGGTTTGCCTGTGACCCGAGCCCGGCACCTCAGGATCGCGCGACTGCTGTGTCTGCTGACTGCATTGGTGGCGTTTGGCTTGCCCCCGGAGGTGTCGGCGTCCAGTACAGCCCGGAAGTCTACTAATCCCGCTTCCTCGAACAAGAAGGTCAGCCTCAAGAAGAACACTGCGAAACGCTACTCGGCCAAGGCAGCCCGCGCCCGACGCGCGAGGCTGGCCCGCGCCCGGGCCGCTGCCCGCGCGCGCGAAGCGCGCGAAGCTCAGGTGCCGCGTTTCCGGCTCGACGACACCGGCGCGCTCGTGCCCGACCTGCGCGCTGAAGCGGCCATCGTCTATAACCCCGAGAACGGCCAGGTCCTCTGGGAGTCGAACTCGACGATGAAGCGGTCGATTGCGAGCATCACCAAGGTGATGACGGCGGCGGCCTTCCTCGAGGACGATCCGGACTTGAACGAAGGGGTCGTGATCCAGCGGAGCGACGTGCGCGCCGCGTCGACGACCTACCTGCGCGCCGGCTACAAGGTCACGACGGGCGACCTGCTCCACCTCCTGCTCATCGCGTCCGACAACGCGGCCGCCCGCGCCCTGGCGCGCGTGTCGCCGCACGGGTCCGAGGGCTTCATCGATCGCATGAACGAGAAGGCGATCGAGCTGGGGCTCGAGGACACCAGCTACGCCGATCCATCGGGTCTGCTCGCCGACAACGTGTCGTCGGCCTACGACATGGCGAAGCTCATCACGTTCGTCTCGGGTGACGAACGTCTTGCCGGCATCATGCGCAAGCAGAATCACAGCATCCCGGTGGGCCGCCGCACGATCACGATTCACAGCACGAATCAGCTCGTGATGCGCGGCGACGTCGACGTGCTGGGCGGCAAGACCGGCTTCATCAGCAAGGCGGGATACTGCCTGGCGACGCTGCTGCGCCTCCCCGAGGGCGGCCCGCAGGTTGCCGTCGTCGTCCTCGGCGCGAAGTCGAACGCGGGCCGGTTCTGGGAGACGCGGCACCTGTTCAACTGGCTGTCCGGGAAGACGCAGGAAATCTTTGGCGGACAGCCCGAAGCGCAGCAGTAATTCCGCTCTCCGCAATCCGCTCTCCGCAATCCGCTCTTCGCGGCCCGCGATACGCGTCTCCGATCTCGGCAATCCGATCTCAGCTCTCCGCGGTCCGCGGTCGCTGCGCCTTCACTTCGGGATCATCCACGGGAACCAGTAGGCCTGCGCCAGGACGATGAGCCCCATGATCGCGGCCAGCACCACGCTGTGCCGGAACACGAATCGCAGGATCCGTCCTTCACTGCCGAGCTGATTGGTGGCGGCCGTTGCGACGACGATGCTCTGGGCGTCGATCATTTTGCCCATGACGCCGCCGGTCGAGTTGGCGGTGGTGATGAGGATCGGATCGAGACCGAGCTGCTGCGCCGTGATCTTCTGCAGGTTGCCGAACAGCACGTTCGAGCTCGTGTCGGAGCCCGTCAGCGCCACGCCGAGCCATCCGAGCATGGCGGCGAAGAACGGATAGAGGCCGCCCGTGTGCGTGAAGGCAAGGCCGAGCGTGGCGTCGGTGCCGCTGTAGCGCGTGACGAACCCGAGCGACAGCATGAAGGCGATGGTCGTGAGCGGCCAGCGCATCTGCCAGGCCGTGCGCGACGCGATGGCGGCGAACTGCGCGCCGGGCAGCCGCAGGACGAGGCCCGTCGCGAGGGCGGTCAGCAGTATCGCGGTGCCGGTGGCCGACAGGTAGTTGAAGGTGAAGCGCGCCGGCTCGGCACGCGCCGCCTTGTATGCCGCGTCAGCGAGCAGGTCGGCACGAGCCGGCTCCGGGTCGATGGGCGCATCGCGAAACACCATGCGATGCAGCGCCGGCACGTCGATCGCCGGCGCCATCCACGCCTGCCGGGTGAGCGCCGCCTTGACGGGCGTCAGCCCCCAGATCGTCACGAAGACGCTGAGCAGCATCCACGGCACCCACGCGCGCATCACCGCGCGCGTGGCCATCGCCGGCGCCATCACGGCGACCCCGCCGGCCACTCGCGGCGCGGGCGTCTCGCCTCGTGGGAAGTCCCATGACTCCGCCGGCCGCCAGACGCGGCAGAAGAGGGTCAGGCAGGCGATCGACGCCAGGCCGCCCATGATGTCCACGAGCTCGGGGCCGACATAGTTGCTCCAGGCGAACTGCACCGCCGCGAACGATCCGCCCGACACCAGGACGGCCGGCCACACCCCGCGCAGTCCGTTCCAGCCGCTCATGGTCGCCACGAGCCAGGCCGGCACGATGAGCGACACGAGCGGAAGCTGGCGTCCGGCCATGGCGCTGAGCAGTTGCGGGTCGAGCCCGGTGACAGCCCCGAGCGTGAGGATCGGCGTGCCAAGGGCGCCGAAGGCCACCGGCGACGTATTGGCGATGAGCGCCAGGCCGGCCGCGTAGAGCGGCGTGAAGCCGAGCCCCATCAGGAGCGCGGCGCAGATCGCGACCGGCGTGCCGAAGCCAGCCGCACCCTCGATGAAGGCGCCGAACGAGAATGCGATGAGGAGCGCCTGAATGCGCCGATCCGGGGAGAGCGCCGCCACCGAGCGCTTCACCGTGTCGAAGGTGCCGCTGGCGACGGCGATGTTGTACAGGAAGATGGCATTGAGGATGATCCAGCCGATGGGGAAGAGCCCGTACGCCGCGCCGTAGACCGCGGTGGCCGCAGCCGATCGCGCCGGCATGCCGTACACCGCGACGGCGATGACGAACGCCAGCGTGAGCCCCGTGAGCGCGGCCCACTGGGCGCGCCACTCGAAGAAGGCCAGCGTCACCAGCAACCCGACGATCGGGAGCGCCGCGACGAGTGTCGACAGCCACTCGTTCCTCAGCGGGTCGTAGACCTGGATCCACTCCATAGCTCAAAGCCGTTCCACGTTCCGGGTTCCGGGTTCCGGGTTCGGGTTCGGGGTTCTGTTCCGGGTTCGTTGTTCCTGGTTCGCGATTCCCGGTTCGTTGTTCATGGTTCATGTTCATGGTTCTTCTTCATGGTTCTTGTTCGGGGTCGTGCGTTCGAGAACCCGGAACAGAGAACCCGGAACAGAGAACCCGAACCCGGAACAGAGAACCCCGAACAGAGAACCCGGAACAGAACCCCGAACACGAACCCGGAACCTGGAACCTGGAACCCGGAACCGGGCCTATGCCGAGTAGCCTCGCTGCATGGCGGCCGCGTCAAGAGGCAGCGTGGCGATCGAGTCGACGATTGGCATGACCGGGCGCGAGGCGCGGCGGGCATCGTAGCACTTGAGGTACCGCTGGCACGCATCGCACCCATAGACGCGGTACTGGCCGTCGGGCGTGGCGAACGAGGTGATGCGCGAGCGGTCGCTGTTGTTGCAGAAGGGGCAGGTCAGCGGCTCGAACTTCCAGTGGAGCGTGCAGCGGCCGCAGATCAGGTGACGTTCCGCGGCGGGCGTGATGACGGCGAGGTCGGGCTCGCCGCCGCAGAGCGGGCAATGGCCATGGGTCCACGCCGAGAGATCCGCGCGCTGCAGCACCTCGGCGCACCGGGACAGGAACGGCCGCATGGCGAGGGCCAGCACCTCGTCGAGCATGTCGCCCGCGCCGTCGCTTCGGCGGCCATCCGGCCCCGTCCCGACCGCGGCGACGGCCGTCGCGTGACGCTCCGTTGCCCGGCTGTACCACTCGCCGGCCAGCGAGTGGAGCTTCATGTCCCGGCCGAGCGTCTGCACGTGCGCATAGGCGGACTCATCGAGCGCGCCGTGCCGACGCAGCACGTCGGCCGTCTGGCGCACGAGCAGGCGGAGGTCCGTCAGCTCCAGCGGGATCTCCTCGAAGCGCACGAGCGGGCGGGCTTCCGCCTGGTGGCGCGCGATGGCCGCGCTGTTCAGCTCGAACCAGGGAAGCGGGATGCGCAATTGAATCCGTCGCTGGTGCTCGAGGAGCTCGAGCTGCATGTCAACGGCGTCCGCCAGGTCTGGCTGCCGCGCCTTCAGCGCGCGCAACTCGACCACCTCGCGAGTCTCGGAGCGCGGGCTCCGGGCCCGTGGCGTTGGTTCAGACACGGCCCGATCATACACAAGTTGAAGTCTTGGAGTAAGTTAGACGCGGCATGCGGATCCTGATGGTCGCGTCCGAGGCCATCCCCTGGGCCAAGACCGGAGGCCTCGCCGACGTCCTCGGGGCGCTCCCGCTCGCGCTCGCGCGACTCGGTCACGACGTGGACGTCGTCATGCCCCGCTACCGCGGGATCACTGCAGGCACCGCCGCCGGCCATGTCACGGTGACGCTCGGGGACCGCGTCGCCGACGCCCCGCTCTTCGCCGCAGAGTCCGGCGCCGGCCGCATCGTGTTCGTGGACCAGCCCGAGTACTACGACAGGTCGTCGCTCTACGGGGAGGGAAACCAGGACTATCCGGACAATCCCGAGCGGTTCGCGTTCCTGGCCCGGGCGGCGCTCGAGTGGGCCGCCGCCGCAGGTCGCCGGTACGACGTGGTGCATGCGCACGACTGGCAGGCGGGCCTCGTGCCCGTGATGCTCGCGACCGGATTCGGACGGCATCCGGTCCTCGGCGGCACCGCCACCGTCTTCACCATTCACAACCTCGCCTACCAGGGCCTGTTTCCCCCAGCCTGGCTGCCGGCGCTCGGTCTTGGATGGGACCTGATGCGCGTGGATGCCCTGGAATACTGGGGGCGCATCAGTTTCCTCAAGGGCGGGATTGTCTTCAGCCGCGTGATCACCACCGTCAGCCCGCGGTACGCGCAGGAAATCCAGACGCCCGAGCTCGGATTCGGCTTCGACGGCATCCTGCGGTGGCGATCGCGAGACCTGGTGGGCATCCTGAACGGAATCGACTACGATCAGTGGGATCCGGCTCGCGACCTGCACCTCCCGGCGCCCTACAGCGCGTCCAACCTCGAGGGGAAGGACGCGTCGAAGCGGGCGGTGCTCGAGACCTACGGTATGCCGGTCACGGCGGCGACGCTGGCGCGTCCCGTGATCGGGATGGTCTCACGCATGGTGGATCAGAAGGGCTTCGACCTGGTGGCCGCGTTGGCGGGCGATCTGCCGCGGCTCGAGGCGTCGTTCGTCGTGCTCGGGACCGGGGATCGGCGGTACGAGGATCTGTGGCGGGCGCTGGCGGCGGCGCACCCCGACCGGATCGGCGCGCGCATCGGGTTCGACGAGAGCCTGGCGCATCTCATCGAAGCGGGAGCGGACCTGTTCCTGATGCCGTCCCGCTTCGAGCCGTGCGGGCTGAACCAGATGTACAGCCTGCGCTACGGGACCGTTCCGGTCGTGCGCGCGACCGGCGGGCTGCACGATACGGTGCGGAACTACGATCCGCGCACGGGAGAGGGGACGGGATTCACGTTCGACGAGTACTCACCGCAGGCGCTGGCTGGCACCCTGCGACGGGCGCTCGACCTCTACAAGGACGAGCACACCTGGCGGCGCATTCAGCAGGCAGGGATGCACGAAGACAACTCGTGGGACGCGAGGGCGCGGCAGTACGTCGAGGTTTACGGCGGCCGGCGGCCCCCGGAGTAGCGATGGCGGACGCGAGACTACGGACTACGGAGATGATCGATGGCCTCTGACAAGGTGAAGACGTTCACGGACGGTGATTTCGAGGAGCAAACCAAAGTCGGCGTCGTGCTGGTCGACTTCTGGGCCGAGTGGTGCGGGCCGTGCCGGCGGATCGCCCCGATCATCGACGAGCTCGCCACGCAGTTCGACGGCCGGGCCACGATCGGCAAGATGAACGTCGACGAGAACCCGAGCATTCCGACGAACCGGTTCCAGGTGCGCGGCATTCCCACGCTCGTGCTGCTCAAGGACGGTCAGCTCGTCGAGACCATCGTCGGCCTCCGCCAGAAGGAAGAGCTCGTCAAGTCGATCGAGCGGTATCTCTGATCATGGCGGATCGCAGGGTCATCATCATCGGCTCGGGCCCGGCGGGTCTGACGGCGGCGCTCTATGCCGCGCGCGCCAACCTGACGCCGCTCCTCGTGGAGGGCCTCGAGGCAGGCGGCCAGTTGATGCTCACCACGATGGTGGAAAACTACCCGGGCTTCCGCGGCGGGATCATGGGTCCCGACCTGATGACCGAGATGCGCGAGCAGGCGCAGCACTTCGGCACCGAGATCGTCCAGGGCAATGCCGAGGCGGTCGATCTGACACATCGCCCCTTCAAGGTGATGGTCGCCGACGGCCGGACCTTCACGACCGAGGCGATCATCATCGCGACGGGCGCCTCGGCCAGGTGGCTCGAGATCGGCTCCGATCGGAAACTGTCCGGTCGCGGCGTGTCGACCTGCGCCACGTGCGACGGCTACTTCTTCAGGGGCCGTCCCATTGCCGTCATCGGCGGCGGCGATTCGGCGATGGAGGAGGCGATCTATCTCACGAAGTTCGCGTCGAAGGTCACCGTCATCCACCGGCGCGACTCGTTGCGAGCGTCGAAGATCATGCAGGACAAGGCGTTCGCCAACCCGAAGATCGCGTTCATCTGGGACTCCGAGGTCGCCGAGGTGAAGGACGTCGACAAAGGCGAGGTCACCGGCCTCGTCGTCCGGAGCCTGAAGACCGGCGCCCTGAAGGACATGCCGCTCGACGGCGTTTTCATCGCCATCGGCCATACGCCGAACACGTGGCTCTTCAGGGGGCAACTGGAGCTCGACCCGGCCGGGTACATCATCACGCACGCCGGAACCCGCACGAGCGTGCCGGGCGTGTTCGCCGCCGGCGACGTCCAGGATCACGTGTACCGCCAGGCGGTCACGGCTGCCGGCACCGGCTGCATGGCCGCAATCGACGCGGAGCGCTACCTGGAAGGCCTTCCGCAGCACGTGGGTGAAGCGCAGATCGTGGCCTGAGCTCCATCCCGACTCTCGACTTCCAACTCCATCTCAACTCCCAACTCCCAATCCCCATTTTCCAAGGGTGGGGCGGATTTCGTACGATGAGGCGGTCATGAGCAGGTCAGGGTCCGATCGATCGTGGGTGATGTCAGGTCTCGACGACCGGGCGGCGACGGCGTTGCTGGAGACGCTGCCCGCCTCGGCGCTCTGGTCGCTGCTGCTCGCGGTGATGGATCGACGGGCGCAGCACCGGTCGGTGCCGGATCTCGCGCGCCAATGGAAGCGCGACGGCTTCACGCAGCCCGCCACGGTCGATCAGCGGACGCTCAACGCGCTCGACGGGCATCTCCTCGCCGCGGCGGCGGACTTCGAGGCGATCGAGCTGTCACCGCTGGCGCCGCTCGGGTCCTGTTCCGTGGTCGGCCTCGCAAGCCAGAACAAGATCGTGTCGGCGCTCCGCGGCACGGAGCTCGTGGCTGATCCCACGAACGTCTTCGCGCTCGAGTGCGCCCGGCGGCTGCGGATCGACGCGAGCCGGGTCGTGCGGCTCGCCACGTGCCATCGCTGCGTGCGGGGGCAGGAGGTGCCGAAGCTTCCCGGCTACACGCAGCACTTCCGGATCTTCTGCCTGGCCACCGCGGGCCGCGAGCGGCGGGATCACGGGCTGCTCGTCGAAGCGCTCACCGAGCATATCGCCACGCATCTCCGCGCGCTCGATCGTCTCGAGCAGCATGGCTACGCCTTTTCCGATCGGCGCGTGCGGATCCTGGCAACCGAGGCGCGCGCCTCCGTCGCCGACCGTCTGGCGGCGATGGTGCCCGGCATCCCGGTCGCGCGCGAGAGACTCGATCGCGCGTACTACGACGGCCTCAGATTCATGATCGACGTTCGAAGCGCGGAGGGTGACGCCGGCCCGCTCATCGACGGCGGCGTCTTCGACTGGGTGGGCAGGCTCGCCGCGAACCGGCGGCTCGTGTTCGTGGCGAGCGGCATGGGCGCACAGCTCGTGGCGGCGCGCTTCGGCGGGGTCAGAACGGGGTCAGAGTGAC
>JBOGIW010000300.1:0-9680 GCA_050748045.1 Vicinamibacterales bacterium
TGAAGCGACAGGACCCGCCTCCAGTCGCCGTTCTCAATCCAGAAACCCGCCGCCGATCTCGCCTCCGATCACAACCTCGCTATCTGGGACTCATTGATCCTCCCGGCGACGGCCGAGGCCGGTTGACGCTCCGCGGCGTTCTGGACTCCTGGCTCGGAAGCCGCGGTGGAAACAGAGCGAAGGCCGGGTCACTTTCGTCTACCGGTTTGATTCGGAAGACGCGCCCCCCATTCCGCTGAAGCGGAAGGTTGAGACCAACACCCATAGGCACTTCTCCGTCTATGACTTGAAAGAGACTCCGTTCCAGGTCGTTTCGCGTTGGTTCGAGGGTTCATGCAGCATTCACACCTACGAACTCGACGAGCTGCTAAGAACGAAGCTGCGGGCGCTTTATCAGCGCAAACAGGCGGCGTGAAACTCTCGGTCGCTCATCTTTGCAGCGAGGTTCTTCTCGAACTGCGCGCGCGTGACGCGATCTTCAATCGCCCTCGCGAGAACTCTTCGACCTCGACGTCCCGCCTGTAGCCCGACGCGAGCAGACGCACACGGCGATGGAGATTCCCCTGGAGCTTGTGCCGCAAGTTCGCGAGCTCCTCGTGAAGTGGCTCGCCAGCTAGAGTGGCCCCGGTGGGAGTCGAACCCACACGACCCTTTCGGGTCCGCGAATTTTAAGTCCGCTGCGTCTGCCAGTTCCGCCACAGGGCCCTGTGGACGGCACGTGCGGATCGGCCGCCGTGTGCGACAGTCTCCGCGCGCCGTCTCTATGACTCTACTTGATATGTGCCAGGCGCTGCCGTCTGCTGCAGACGCCTCACCGGCGCCGCAGGCCCGACACGAGGCCCACGCTGGCCGTCGTGTCCGGCTGCTTCTCATCGCCCGGCCGTGCCGCGCGGATCACCGGGACCAGCCGGTCCGCGAGCGCGCGCGTGAACAGGCGTGCGCCGCCAGCCGTCAGGTGCGAGAGGTCGTTGTAGCGCGCGTGCTGGAAGCGCAACGGATCGGCATCGGTGGGGTCGAGAAACAGCACGTCCTCGTCGGCCGCGAACACCCGCAGGCTCTCCACGTAGTGACTGTACCGGCGCAGCCCGTCCGGCGTGCTCCAGCGGCTGGCATGTTCAGGCACATTGACGAGGATGTAGGCGCTCCCTGCGGCGCGAGCCGCCGCAATGGTGCCGCGGAGCGCATCGAACCCGATCTCGCAGCGTCCTTCGTCGCACGTCCCCTCGTTCGGCAAGTCGGCTTCCCAGGCGTCGGGAGCCGCCTCCTCCGGCTCGTGGAGCGGCTGGTATCCGCGACCCGCATACGTGAAGAGGCGCTCCTCGGGATCGACAGGACCGGTCCACCCGTTCCAGAGCTCCTGGAGCACGCGGGTCAGGACGCCGTGATACTGCAGGAGGCGCACGTGCGACACCGCCGCCGCGTCGAGGCGGGTGAGCAGGTCCGCATCCCGCCAGGCTGGCTCGATCCTGCCGGTCCACACCTGCGTCTCGTTCTTCGCCTCCGTCGTCGCGGCCAGTTCGGGGTACCGGATGCCCTGCACGACCACGCGCGGCCGGCCGCTCGGCAGCCAGACGTGACGCGCGTAGAGCTCCACGCCCCGAGGCCAGAGGCCGGCCAGCCCCGCATTGAACGACACGAGCGCATCGCCGTGCGCCCCCGCGCGCTCGTCGAAGGACACGGGATCGACGTTCGTGAGCACGATGGAGCTGCCGATGAAGATCACGTCCAGCCGCTTGTGTTCGTCGAGCACGAGCTCCAGCGCGTCGAGCCGCCGCGCGATCGCCGGATGGTAGAAGTGCGACCGGGGCGGCAAGAGGAGCCGGATCGAGACGAGCCGCAGCGCACTCTCCGCAGCCGCCAGCACGACGACGACGATCAGGAAGAACAGGCGCCAGCGGCGGGGCGCCCGGCGCTCAGAACTGGAAATAGATGAAGGGCGCATGGACCGATCCACTTGCCAGGAGCACCAGCGATGCCGCCGCGGCGGCCAGGGCACGCCGCCCGACCGACCAGTCCAGGAACACATACTCGTCGTCGGCGACCGCCTGCGGCACGTCGATGACGAGGGTGAATGCCGCCAGCACCAGCAGCGGCACGATGGCGCCCTCCGCGCCTGTCGTCATCGCGACGAGGCCACGCATGTAGGCAGCCGCGGTCGTGAAATCGGGAGCACGGAAAAACAGCCAGGCGAGGTTCACGAGCCCGAACACCAGCACCGCGGCCGCGCCGCGTTGCACCGTGCGCAGCCACGTCGCGCCCGGGAGTCTCGGCAGGGACCGGTTCGCGAACGGCGGAAGGGCCAGGCAATAGCGCGCGAGCCCGGGCGCCACGCCGGTCCATGCGTGCTGGACGATGAGGAATGCGCCATGGAGCGCACCCCAGGCCACGAACGTCCAGCTCGCGCCGTGCCACAGCCCGCCGAGAAGCATGGTGAGCATGAGGTTGACGTGCGTGCGCAGCCGTCCGTGGCGGTTGCCGCCGAGCGGGATATAGAGGTAGTCGCGCAGCCAACTGGACAGGGAGATGTGCCACCGCTGCCAGAAGTCGGAGAAGCTCGTGGCGAAGTACGGATGGCGGAAGTTGCGCATCAGCCTGAACCCGAGGAGCCGCGCAGACCCGCGCGCCATGTCGCTGTAGCCCGCAAAGTCGTTGTAGATCTGCAAGGCATACAAGAAGCCTCCCACGGCGAGCTGCACGCTGGTGTGCCCGGCCGGCGCGGCGAAGAACGTGTCCGCAATCGATCCCGCGGGATCGGCAATCGCCACCTTGCGGAACAGTCCGACGCCGAAGAGCAGCAGGCCTTCCTCCCAGTCGGACCGCGTGACGACGCGCGGACGCCGGACCTGCGGCAGCAGCGTCGTTGCGCGCTCGATGGGGCCGGCCACCAGTTGTGGGAAGAAGGACACGTAGAGCGCGAAATCGCGGAGGCTCTTCTCGGCGCCGATCTGGCCGCGGTAGACGTCGATCGTATAGGCCATCGACTGGAAGGTGTAGAACGAGATGCCGACCGGCAGGATGATCCCGAGTGTCCAGGTCGAGCCTTCGTAGCCGAGCCCCTGGAGCAGGTGTTCCGCGCTGCCGACAAAGAAGTTGAAGTACTTGAAGAAGCCGAGAACCGCGAGATTGGCGATGACGCTGGCGGTGACGGCGCGCGTGGCGGCAGTCGCGCCGCCGCGCGCCCGCGCGCGTTCAATCGCGAGGGCGAGCGCCCAGTCGAGCACGGTCGAGCTCGCGAGAAGGGCGCAGAATCGCCAGTCCCACCACCCGTAGAAAACGTAGCTCGCGGCCAGCAGCAGCCGGTTCTGCTCGCGATGCCGAAGCAGGCGGTACGCGATCAACACGGCTGCGAAGAAGATGAAGAATGCCGCCGTATTGAACAGCACGCTGATGCCGTAGCACACGTCGTGCCCGGCCCGGCGGCCGCAGATCGTAACCGTCGTTATCCATGTTCGGTAATACGGGACGAGCGGTTGTGGCGGCTGCACGCCGGCCGCGCCTGGTCTCCAGGCGCGCGCCGATTAGCGCGACGGCGCGGAGGCCGCCACCGCGTCGGGCCAGTTCACGATGACGTGAACCTGTGCCGTATCGGCGCCGCCGGGCCGGCGCGGCCGCCGGACGATGAACCGCTGGCCGTCGAGGGCGGGCGCGAACTGGTCGAAGGCCGTGGACGGCTCGAGGCGCAGCCCGAACAGCGGCTCCGGGCTGCGGGCTTTCGTCGGATCGCCGTCCGGCATCGCCACCACCATCACCTGGCCGTCAACGCCGAGGTAGTAGAGCTCGCGCCCGTCGCCGCGCCAGCGCGGCTGTACGCCGCCATCGGTGGACAGTTGCCAGCGCTCGCCGGTCGGGGGAAACCGGATGGCAAACACCTGCGGCGCCCCTTGTATGGCCGCATGGAAGGTGACCCACTTTCCGTCGGGGGAGAAGCGAGGCTCGTCGGCCAGCGAGGCGCCTTCGACGAGCGGAATCTCGTCGCCGCTCTCATCCATCGCCAGCGCCCAGAGCTGGTAATCGGTGCCCTGCGGCCGGCCGACGGCCAGGTACTTGCCATCGCGGCTCCACGAGTCGGGATAGGCCGCCCACGGCTTGAGCACGCGCTCCTCGCCGCCAAAGGCGTTCCGCGCCACGAGGTCGCCGCCGTGGCGATAGGCGATCTGCTGGCCATCAGGCGACCACGTCGGATCGGAGATGGGCGCGGCCGTGTTCTGGTCCGAGATGGGCGTCGTGAGGTTGCGCGCGGGATCGATGAGGAACAGCGTGCTCGCCGCCTCTCCTCGACGACGCGTCGTCACAATGCGGGCCCCGTCCGGCGAGACGTCGAAGTTCGTGTACGCATCTGGCTGGCCGATGACACTGATCGTGCGCCCTTCGCGATCGACCCACTCGAACTGCACGTCATCGATTCCCGGCGCACGCCACACGAGCACGCCGTTGCGCGACACGTCGGCCGACACCCAGCCGGTCGTGGAGTCCTGAAAGACCTCGGGCGCCACGCGAAGAGCCGAGCCGATGAGCGCGCCCGTGGCGAAGTCGATGCGCTGGCCCATGAGCACGCGGTTCTGCCCGAAGATGACATATCCGCGTCGATCGAGCCGCACGCGCGAGGTTGTCGGGGGCAGGGCCACCGGGATCGGTTCGGCGCCGTCGAGCGATCCGATCCGCGTCTCGGTTCCGCCGTCGGCCAGGCCGACCGTGTAGAAGAACTGGCGGCCGTCGGGCAAGAGCATCGGCCAGCCATGATAGGTCTCGCGCGGGCGGACAAGCCGGGTCACTTCGCGCCGGGGCGTGCGGCCGCTGAGATCCTGCACCCAGATCGTGTCAGAGATCCCGGCGACGAGCGTCTGGTCGAGCCAGTCGGCTCCACGAAGCGGCAGGCCCGCGGGGTCCACCTCGGTGAGCACCCGGCGGCTCCCCCGCTCAAGGTCAATCGCGATGAGAGCCTTGCCGTTGCCGAGGACCACGATCTCGCGGCCGTCGGGGGACCAGAAGAGCGGTCCCACGCTTGGCGTGTCGACCAGGAGCGTCGACGGCACCCCATCGAGACGCCGCACGGCGACGCCGCTCACACGGCCGCCTCTCGAGATCTCCGTCCACGCGATGTATCGCCCGTTCGGCGAGACGGACACTTCCGGCACCTGGCCGCGGTTCGCTTCGAGCACGAACCGCACCGGGCCGGGCGACGATGCCGTCACGTCGGGACCCGACGGCGCCATCCGGCCTGCCGCGAGGCCGACCGCGAGTGCGAGGATCGCCGCGCCGGCGGCCGTCCACCACGGGACGCGGCGTGAGGGCGCGTCCATCACGGCCCCCACGGTGCCGGAGCCGGAGGTGAGGCCTTCGAGGGCGAACGCGAGATCGCGGGCGGATTGGAACCGGTCGTCGGGACGTTTCTCGAGGCATCGGCGGATGATGCGGTCGAGCGCCGGCGGCACGCGCAGCTCGGCGCCGAGCTCCGCCGGGTCCGAATGCAGCACGGCGGCCAGCACGTCCACGCCGGTGTCGCCGTCGAACGCGCGCCGTCCGCTCAGCATCTCGTGGAGGACGGCCCCGAGCGCGAAGATATCGGCCCGCGCGTCCACGGCGTGCCCGCGCGCTTGCTCGGGCGCCATGTAGCCGACGGTGCCCACCATGGTCTGCGGGGCGGTGGCACGCGGCTGGGGGAGGACCATCGTCTCGGCCGACACGGCGGCGGAGGCCGACGCAAGCGACACGATGCCGAAGTCGAGGATCTTCAGGCGGCCGTCGGCGCACAGGAAGACGTTCTCGGGCTTCAGGTCGCGGTGCACGATGCCGCGCTCGTGCGCGGCCGCCAGCGCGTAGGCGATCGGCACGCCGTAGTCGAGGGTCTTCCGGACGCCGACGGGTCCCGACGCCAGGCGCGCGCGCAGCGTCTCGCCCTCGAGGAGCTCCATGACGACGTAGGCCGAGTCCTGGTGCCGTCCAATGTCGTAGATCCCGACGATACCCGGGTGCGAGATCGCGGCGAGGGCCTGCGCCTCGCGCTCGAAGCGCACGAGCGCCGTGGCATCGGCCGCCATGTGGGGCGCCAGCACCTTGATCGCCACGTCACGGTTGAGGCGCGTGTCGGTGGCGCGGTAGACCTCCCCCATGCCGCCCGACCCGAGCGGCCCGACGATCTGGTATGGCCCGATGGCGAAGCCCGCCGAAAGAATCACTCAGCGGGCATTATCGCGCATTAGATGCTTCTGCCAGCCAGCGGCTCAGGGGTTCCGATTGCCGCGCGACGAGCGCCGCGCAGCTCTGGATGCGCTCGATCGCCTGGCGGACGCCGCGATCGGCCGTGGGCACCGGGTGCCTCTCGAAGAAGCGGCGCACGTCGGCCGCCGCCTCGCTCGAGCAGAAGTTTCCGGTGGCGCTGACGATGATGGGTATGCCTTGAAAAGTGCCGAGCCGCTCGACGAGCTTCTCCCACTGACTCTTCACGAACGCCCATGCCTGCTCGCGCCCCCACGGACGCGCCAGAAGTCCCGCGACGAGCGTGGCGCTGTCCTGCGTGCGCACGCCGGACGACAGCGCCAGATCCAGCGTTCGCGGCACGAGCGCCGGATCGCGGAACCAGGGAAGCGCGGTGAAGAGGCGGTAGTACTCCTCCGGGTCCGAGGCGACCTGCTTCATGCGGGCGAGGTAGCGGCCGTAGAGCGGCGCCTCGCCGCCATACGCGCCAACGCGAAGGACCGCGGGCGCAAGCGTCGCCGGCAGCGATGACGATCCGGCGAGGGAGGTGAGCGCCAGCTCGCGCGCGCGCGCCTGGACGTCGGGCGCATCGCCCCAGATGCCGACGAGCTCGACCAGCGCGGCCCGGCGGCTCTGCTGCCGCTCGTCGCCCGCCTCGCCAGGCAGGCCGAGGCGATCGAGCACGGGACCGAAGCGGCCGCGCACCCACGTCTCGAACGCCGGGCGATGCGCGTCGCGCGCCAGATACTCCGCGGCGTAGCTGACGCGCGTGGCGAGTCCCTCGGTCACCGCGGCGATGTCGTCGCCGGCCAGGGCCGCGGCCAGATCGAAGAAGACGCCGATGTCGTGGCGGCCGGCCCGGGCCATCCACCACTCATCCCCGATGAGGCCGACGCGCTCCGACGGCGCGAGCGTGCCCCGTGCCTTCCGTGAGAAGGCCCGTACGGTCTCCGGTGAGTACTCGGTGAAGTAGTAACCGACGCTTCCGGCGTTGGCGAACGCCTCGGCCGCGCATCCCGGCACGATGAGCCGCTCCGTGGCCTCGGCGATCACGTGGCACGAGGCAGGGCTGTCAGGAAACGCCTTGAAGCAGACCGGAATCGTCCAGGTCTGCGGCGTCTCCGGCCTGGCGCCCGGCGTGCCGATGAATCGCGCCTGTTGAACGGTGACTTCCGTCGTGGCGCCCGCGCAGGCCGACGCCACGGTCAGGACGGGCGTGCCCGGCTGGTCGACGTAGCTCTTCATGATCCGGTCGACGGGCTTTCCGGTCACGCGGGTGACCTCGGTCCAGAAATCCTCCGCCGTGGCGTTGCAGTACGAGAACTTCCTGATGTACGACGCCACGCCCGCGCGGAACGGCTCGGCGCCGACGTAGCTCTCGACCATCCGGATCACGCCCGCGGACTTCTCGTACGCGATGGCGTCGAAAACCTGGTTGATCTCTTCGGGCGTCTCCACCCGGGTGCGGATCGGCCGTGTCGATCGCAGCGCGTCGAGCGAGAGCGCCTGCTGGGTGTCCTGCACCTCGTCGAGCTCCACGTCCCACTCCGGTTTCCAGATTTTGAGCGGCTTGTTCGCCATCCAGGTTGCGAAGCCTTCGTTCAACCAGATGTCGTCCCACCACTGCATCGTCACGAGGTTCCCGAACCACATGTGCGCGATCTCGTGCGAGAGGATGGCGGCGATCGTTTTCCGGGTCCCGAGCGACGCGCGCTCGGGATCGGCGAGCAGGTACTGCTCGCGGAAGGTGATGGCGCCGATGTTCTCCATGGCGCCCGCCGCGAAGTCGGGTAGGCCGACGATGTCGAGCTTCCCGAAGGGATACGGGACGCCGTAGTACGCGTTGTAGAAGGAGAGCTGCTGCACGGCGGCCTCGAGGGCGAAGCCCGTGAGATGCTTCTTGTCGGGGGTGGAGCAGACGCGCAGCGGGACGCCGTCGGAGGTCGCCTCGCGGCAGGCGAAGTCGCCGACGAGCAGGGCGACGAGGTAGGTGGACATCGGCTTCGTCGTCTCGAAGTCGACCGTGTGCGTGCCGCGCTCGGGTCCGGGTGTGTCGGCGATCTGCCGGCCGTTCGAGATGGCGACGTCGTGTTCGCCGATCGTCATCGAGATGGCGAACGTCGCCTTGTAGGCCGGCTCGTCGAAGCAGGGAAACGCGCGCCGCGCGTCGGTCGCCTGCATCTGGCTGACGGCGTATTTGCGTCCGTTCGCCCGGCTCAGATAGAAGCCGCGCAGCTTGTCGTTGAGGATCCCCGTGTACGAGATGTGGATGGTCGCCGCGCCGGCGGGCATCTCGTCCGGCACCGTGAGCGTGGCCCATTCGTGCTTGTCGTTCAGCGCGACGGTCGCGGCCTGCCTCAGCGCCCCGGCCGCGACCTGCACGTCGCCGAACGCGATCTCGGCCGCGTGCAGGGTGATGGTCCGCGACGGCTTCGCGAGGCGTACGTCGATCGACGCGCGGCCGCGAAACGTGTCGGTCTCGAAGTCGGGCGCGAACCAGAGCCGGTAGTGCTCGGGCGTCGCGCCGGGCGGCAGCCGCTCGGCGACGGCCGGCGATGCGAGGAGGAGCATGAGCCACGTGTAGACGATGGGACGCGGATATCTGAACATTGAGGGAGCCTTCATCCGAGGTTTTGACGTATCGTCTGGCCGACGCTCACTAGAAACGTGCCAGTCCCCGCCGGCCGAGCTCCGCGCCTCCTGGATTGTGCTCGTCGCCGCGCTCGTCGGAGGCTTGTACCTCTGCTGGCGGATTATCCTGCCATTTCTCGACGTCCTGATGTGGGCGGGCGTCCTGGTGACGGTGTTTCAGCCGTTCCACCGGCGCCGGGGGCGTTCCTCGTGTGGGCGCCCGCGGCGATCTTCCTGGCAATCACCGGCGCCTGGATCCGCGCCCTGATCCTCGTGGCCTGGGGCGTCCTGGTCGTCGGAACGATCGATAATCTTCTGTCGCCGAGGCTCGTGGGGCACCGGACGCGGATGCACGAACTGCTGGTGTTTTTCTCGGTGCTCGGCGGGCTCGAGACGTTCGGCGTGCTCGGCGTCGTACTGGGCCCGGTCGCCGTCGCGGTCACGCTGGCGCTCATCGAGATGGTGCGGCGCATTGAACCGGCCGCCCGAAGAGACGCTGCGAGAGGATTCGCTCATCGAGACGCAGGCGGTGGTTCGCCGGGCGGACTGATTCGGGCGGCCGGCGGTCGGCCGGTTATGGCTGAGACCGGCAAGCTTCTCGCAGGAGCCGCTGGCCCGGCGGGCGAGCCGCTCGTTTTGGGACCAGATTTGTCATTTTGGGACCAGATCTGTCATGGGAACCGGCAGTTCTGGGTGTGTAAGAAAGACCGACCATGTCGAAATGCCAGAGGGGGGAAATCACGTGAAGCAGTGGACTGTTCTTACGATCGCCGTGATGCTGGGCGCAGCCTCATTCGGCATCGGGTGCGGCGGCAACGGCGCCGGCACCGAAGGCGCGGGCGACGCTCAGGCGC
>JBOGIW010000301.1:0-3016 GCA_050748045.1 Vicinamibacterales bacterium
GAGCGTCGCGATCGCGCCGCGCCGCCGGATGTGCCGGACGATCTCGTCGACGTCCGGATGCAGCAGCGGTTCGCCTCCGCTCAGGGTGATGATACTCGTGCCGAGATCGGCCAGCCTGTCGATCCGCTGCCGCAGATCCTCGAGGGGCACGGGCTCTGAGCTGTGGTCGAACTCGTTGCAATAGCCGCAGGACAGATTGCACCGGCGCGTCGGAATGATCTGGGCGACGATGGGGCGCTGCGGCCACTGGAAGGCGTGGGCCAGGGCTCTGGCCTCGCGACAGCGCCGCTTCAGCACGGCGAACGGGCGGCGGAGGGCGATGGTACGGATGAGCATGGCGAGCCGCTCGTCGGACCAGTGGCCCAGTTTCGCACAGCCGCGCCGGTTACGCGGCGCGAGGCCGCCCGATTCCCCGCATCATCGCTGCCGAGCTGTATGATCGCCTCGAGGAGCACCTGCGCACGACGGCGCAGTCCGCCCGACTTTTGCCTTCGTCATCGGTCAGTATTCTCCGCGGTCCGCGTCGAGAGCGTTCCGATGACGTTCGGCTGCGAGTCCCCGCTCGAATACTGCCGGATGTTCACGGATCTGGCGTGGAAGTCGCGTGTCGACGCACTGCCTTCGCAGGAGCCCGCGCGCTTCCGTGAAGCCGTCGCCCGGGCCGCGCGGCCCCATGCCGCCGGGGAACGCCTGCGGCTCGTCGCGACATCGCTCTGCGCCTCCGCTCGGAAGTGACACACTGGTGCAGGTCACCCTTGCGTGAGCGCCTCGCGTCGCCGCTGCAGGAAGCGGCGCTCGGCGGCATTCTCGCTGCGGGCGATCGCCGCCTCGCAGGCCGCGATCGCCTCGGCGTCGCGGCCCAGTCGCCGGAGCAGGTCGGCGCGGATCGCGTGGAACAGGTAGTAGCGATCGAGGTCGAGGCTGTCGGCGATCGCGAGCGCCGCATCCGCCCGTGCAAGCTTGCGCCCCACTCGAGCGCCGCGTCGAGATCAGGCGCCTTGACGACGACAAACCCGCCGATGTGCTCTTTGCCTTCGGTGAAGGGCCGTCGGTCGTGAGCGTGTCGCCGTCCCGGACGTGCACGACGGTGGCCGTGCTCGGCGCGTGCAGCCCCCGGAGAAGACCCAGGCGCCGGCGGCTTTCAACTCCTGGCGCAGGGCGGTGACGTCCCGCATGACCTTCTCCAGGAAGGGCGCGGGTGGAAGGTCTCCGTCGGGCCGATAGATGCTGAGCAGGTACTGCTTCATCGCACGCTCCTCGTGGCCGCGATCGCCGGCCCCATGCCGGCGTCTCACCTCTATACGAACGGCGTCCGCCCCGATCGACACTGGGCACGGCCGCGCCACGGTCTGGCCGATCGGACCGCTGCTGGTCGAGGCGTGCGGTCTCCGCAGATCGCGCAGGGTTTCTAGCGGCGCGGTCGTGCTGAGCTGGCCTCCGATTGAGCGACGGAGTAATATAGGACTTAATTGGTCGGAGTTTACGACCATGCTGAGGTTTTCGAAAAAGGCCGACTACGCCCTGCTGGCGCTCCAGTACCTGGCCATGGAAGCGCCTTCCGGCACCGCGAGCGCCCGCGCGATTGCGGAGCGGTACGACATCCCCGTCGATCTTCTCGCGAAGGTCCTCCAGCATCTCGCGCGGCTCGGGTTCGTCGCAGCCTTCAAGGGCTCTCACGGCGGTTACCACCTCGCACGACCAACGACGGCCATTTCGGTCGCGGAGGTCGTGCAGGCCATCGATGGACCGTTTGCGGTGACGGCCTGTGCGCCAGGCGACGAGCGATGCGCGCAGTTCGCTGCATGCACCGTGCGCGATCCGCTGTGGCGGCTCAAGAATCGAATTCTCTCGGTGCTGCAGACAACGACGCTGGCCGAGATGGCTGAACCTACACGGGGCACGGTGCTCCTGGTCGACGCGCGATGATTGAGATCACCGAGAACGCAGCCGGACACATTCACAGGATGCTCGCAAGGCGCAATCTGAACGAGCGCGGCCTTCGTGTGGGCGTCAAGGCCGGAGGGTGCTCCGGCTTCGAGTACACCTTCGCGTGGGAGGGCGCTGCCAGGCCGGGCGATTCCGTGTTCGAAGCGTCGAATGGCGCCGCGGTCTATGTGGATCCGAAGAGCCTGCGCCTGCTCGACGGCACGGTGCTCGACTACGACACGAGCCTGCTGAGCAAGGGTTTCATTCTCGACAACCCGAATGCAAAGAGCACCTGCGGCTGCGGCGTGTCGTTCAGCGTATCCGCGGAGAAGTGAATCATGAGCACGTCAACGCAGACGATCGAGCAACTCGCCAGCCGGGAGTACAAGTACGGCTTCGTCACGGACGTCGAACAGGAATCGGCGCCGCGAGGGATCAACGAGGAGATCGTCCGGTTGATTTCTGCCAAGAAGCAGGAGCCGGAGTGGCTGCTCGACTGGCGTCTGAAGGCGTACCGTATGTGGCTGACGCTGAAGGAGCCGACGTGGGGCAATGTGAAGTACGGGCCGATCGACTACCAGGACATGATCTATTACGCCGCCCCGAAGAAGGGACCTGCGCTGCAGAGTCTGGATGAAGTGGATCCGGAAGTCCGCCGTACTTTCGAGAAGCTCGGGATCCCGCTGGAGGAGCAGAAGCTCCTGTCAGGCGTTGCCGTCGACGCGGTGTTCGACAGCGTATCGGTGGCCACGACCTTCAAGGAGAAGCTGGCGGAGCTGGGCATTGTTTTCTGCTCGTTCTCCGACGCCGTGCGGAACCATCCGGAGCTGGTGCGCAGATATCTCGGCACGGTCGTGCCGTACTCGGACAACTTCTTCGCGACGTTGAACTCGGCGGTCTTCAGCGACGGGTCGTTTGCCTACATTCCCAGGGGCGTCCGGTGCCCGATGGAGCTGTCCACCTATTTCCGCATCAACGCACGGGAGACCGGCCAGTTCGAGCGGACCCTCATCATCGCGGAGGAAGGCTCGTACGTCAGCTATCTCGAAGGCTGCACCGCGCCGATGCGCGACGAAAACCAGCTCCACGC
>JBOGIW010000302.1:0-2294 GCA_050748045.1 Vicinamibacterales bacterium
GTACCAGCCGACGACCGTCGACGCGGCGCTCGAGCTGCTCGACCGCCACGCCGGGGCGTGGATCATCGCCGGCGGGCTCGACAGCTTCGACTGGCTGAAGGACCGCATCAAGCGTCCGCGCTACGTCGTCGACCTGGGCGGCATCGCCGAGCTCAAGGGCGTGCGCGCCACGCGCGACGGCCTCGAGATCGGTGCGATGGCGACGCTCACCGAGGTGGTCCGCAACCCGATCGTCAGGGAGCGGTACGGCATCCTGCTCGAAGCGGCCGAGGCGGCCGCCTCGCCGCAGATCCGGAACCAGGGCACGATTGGCGGCAACGTGTCACAGGACACGCGCTGCTGGTACTACCGCGCCGGCTGGACGTGCTACCGCGCGGGCGGCAACATCTGCTACGCCGACACGCCGACCGCCATCAACCGCGAGCACGCGATCTTCGACGCCGACCGCTGCGTGGCCGTCAATCCCTCCGACACCGCGCCGGCGCTCATCGCGCTCGATGCGAAGATGGTGGTGCGCACGCCGCGCGGCGAGCGGATCGTCGACGCGCAGGACTACTTCATCGGTCCGGGAATCGACATCATGCGCATGACGATCCTCGAGCCGGGCCACCTGCTGACCGCCATCCGCATCCCCGCGGCCTGGGGCGGCTCGCAGTTCTACTTCGAGAAAGTCGCGGATCGGAAGGTCTGGGACTTCCCGCTGGTGAACGTGGCGTCCGCGATGCAGACCTCCGGCACCACGATCCAGCGGATCCGGCTGGCCGTCAACGGCGTGTCGTGCGTGCCGATGCGGCTTGCCGCCGTGGAGGCCTTCGTGACGGGCCGGCCGCGCAACGAGGAGACCGCCGAGGCCGCTGGCCGGCTGGCCGTGGACGGCGCGGTGCCGCTGCAGCACAACGCCTACAAGGTGCCGCTCATGAGGAACCTCGTGAAGCGGGCGATCAGGGGCGTGGAGGGATCATGGACTTCCTGACGTGGGGACGGAGTCCCTGGGGCGAGTGGATCCTCACGCACATCTCGTGGGATCTCTTCTGGGCGTCGCTCTTCGCGGGCGTCGTGTTCTTTGTCGCCCACGCGAGCTACATGGTGCTCTCGGCGCACCGGAAGCGCGAGGCGCATGAGACCGACGCCCTCGAGGCCCGGCTCACGGGCCTGCCCGAGCGCGTGCCGCGGCATTCCTTCATGGCGCGCGTCTTCCACTGGGTGATGGCCGCCGCGATGTTCGTGCTGCTCTTCACGGCGTTCCTGCCGATCGTCGGCATCCGGTTCCCGTGGGTGCAGTGGCACTGGATTGCGGGGCTCGTGCTGACGGCCTCGATCGTCTATCACGTCATCCACGCCACCTTCTGGCTCGACTTCTGGTCGATCTGGATCGGGCCCAAGGACATCCCGGAGTTCAAGGCCGAGATGCTGCGGGAGTTCGGTCATGACGTGCCCGGGCCGAAGCCCGGCAAGTACCCGCTGGGCAACCGCCTGTACCACACCGCGATCGTCCTGGCGGGCGTCGCGGTGACGGCGAGCGGGTTGTTCATGATGAAGCGCGTGCAGACGCCGCTCTTCACGCGCGATCCGTACATCTTCGGCGACTCGACGTGGGGCGTGACCTACGTCCTCCACGGCATCGCCGGCGTGGCCCTCGTCGGCCTCGTCATCGCACACGTCTACTTCGCCGTCCGGCCCGAGAAGTGGTGGATCACCAAGTCCATGATTCTCGGATGGATCACGCGCCGGCAGTACCTCGAGCACCATGAGCCGTCGCGATGGGCTGTCGCCGGGTCCACGCCGCCCAAGGCCTCGAAAACGCATTGAGGAGCGAGCTTGCGGCTCGATGCAACAGCATCGAGGAAGCCTATGAGTTCACGCTCGCTTACGCCGCGCAAGGGCTGGCGAGCGATCAGGGTTCGGGCAGCGGCACGCGCCTTCGCGAGTTCCTTGTTCAGGCCGACACGGCGCTGACCGGTCTAGCGGACCTCTTCCGTGAGACCGTCCGGGCCGAGGGCCTCCAGCCGGCAGGCAAATACGAGGCATTCATCAACGTGCTGGCGCGCGACGCCGCCGACGCCCAGGCCGCAATCCAGCTCGTCCAGGCTCAGCCGGTCATTTCGTCCCAGCTCGTCGACAATCTCAACGCGTCGATTCATCTTCGAGCTCTCCTGACGGATCTGTTCCTCATCGACGAGATCCTGAAGTCGGTAACCCGTAGTCCATAGTCCCGTCGTCCGTGGTTCGCAGTTCGATGCGCAAGCTCGACGTCTTCACTCACATCTACCCGCCAGCCTACCGCGACCGCATGA
>JBOGIW010000303.1:0-4505 GCA_050748045.1 Vicinamibacterales bacterium
GGCTTCTCATGACGTGAAAGCTGCTGCAATCTACAAGGCTCAGTCTTCGACGGTCGGTCGCGAGCAGCGCGTTCTGCGCGTGCATGTGATCGGATTCAGTAATCCAATGCACGTGGAGTGCAGGGAGAACATCCCCGCACAGCACTCGGACGGCCTCCATCCCCAGCCGATGCTGGACAAGGACAGTCGTCTCCACAACGCCATAGTTGGTCACGAGGAGCGTCTCGTCGTCCTGCAGCAGCCTGGCCCACGTGGCCTGAGCGACGGGATGATTCTGGTCGTCGCGGTCGAGCACGGCGTACAGCGCCGACGTATCCACCAGGATCATCGCGACTGGAAAGCTTCCGCAAGCGCCTCGTCGTGGTGACTCGACGTGTCACGTACGCCAGACGCAAATCGGCCAGCCGCGCGCCGCGCCCGATCACGAAGCTCCCGGTCGGATGGCGGCTCCGCGCGGGTGAACGCATCAATCGCCTGACGCACCAGCTCGGCGATGGAAACGCTCTCGCGCTTCGATCGCCGACGCAGTGCCTCCGCCTGTTTGTCGGTCAGTTGAACCTGGGTTCGAACCATACAGCATGATTACAGAAGTGATGGCATAGCGCAACCTGGTCGTACTCGCAGGCAACTAGGACAGGCTGGCGCCTGGTTTCTTCGCCAGCACGTACAGCTTGCCGGTTGCCTGGAAGCCGAGGGTTACCGCGACCCGAAGCGACGGCAGGTTGGAATCGAGCGCCGCCCACACCGCGCGCTTGCCGCGTCTTCGCATCAGCGCGATCAAGGTCGTTGCCGCAGCGGCCGCATAGCCGCGACTGCGCCAGACGTTACACCATGGAGTATTCTGAGTCCCACCGATGAGCAACGGCACACTCGACGAGGTCAATACCGACGCGCTGTACATCGAGCGCGACACGGACCGCACGATTCGTCATCACAACAAGCTCTACTACCGGTTCAATCATTGGCCCATCTGGATATTCGTCTTCTTCATTGCGCCGGGGCCGATGACGTTTGCGCTCTTCGAGCGGGGGTTCGACGCGCGAATCCTCGGCTGGCTCGGCGTCGTGCTGGTGGGCACGGCCGTCGCCGGCCTCCGCGGCCGGCTGCCGGGCTGCGAGCCGCGGCCCTACATCATCCGCTTCACCGAAGATCGTCCGAACCCGTGGTACCGGCGCATCTGCTACACGGCGGCGTGGGGCGAGGTCGTCGCGTTCGCCCTGCTCAATACAGCCGGGCTCGCGTGGGCGGCGACGACGGGCGACTGGCGGCTCAGGCAGATGTACGACGCCGCGTACTTCCCGATTGCCGGCACCGTCTGGGTGCTCGGCGCCTTCGGCCTGCTTCCGCGAGTGAAGCGATCCACGCACGGCGAGGGCCACGAGCGGCGCTACTTCTACGGCTCGGTGTGGGCCGTGGCCGCGGCACACCCCGTGCTCTGGTTCCTGTGGAAGACGCTGCCCCTGACGCGCCTGGGCGACGCCGTGAAGCTAGCCGTGTTCATCGGCATCCTGACGGCGATCGGTCACATGGCCCGCCTCGGCCTCCTGCCCCGAACGCGCCCCATCGTCCCCGGCGAGCTGGCCGTGTCGGACTAATCCAACTCCCAACGCCCAACGCCCAACCAACTCCCAACGCCCAACTCCCAACGCCCAACCAACGCCCAACTCCCAAAGCCCAACACCCAAAGCCCAACTCCCAAAGCCCAACACCCAAAGCCCAACACCCAACACCCAACGCCCAACACCCAACGCCCAATTCCCAATTTCCAACGACCAAAGACTTATAATCTCCGCCCGGCATGTCCAACTCCGGCATCGACGCGCTCACCTCACCGACGCTGAAGCACCTGCGCGAGCACTGGTGGAACGACGAGTTCACCGGGTTCCTCAAGGAGACGCTTCGGCCGCGGCCCGGCAACCGCATCCTGGACGTGGGGTGCGGCACGGGCATCGGGGAGGTCAGCATCGCGAGGCTGCAGCTCTCCCAGATTCGCCTGTACGGTGTCGACCTCGTGGTCGACAACGTCATCGCCGCGCAGGTGAAGGCGCGGTCGCACAACATCCGTGCCGGGTTTGCCGTGGCCGACGCCTGCCGCCTGCCGTTTGTCAGCGACAGCTTCGACTCGACGTACTGCGTCGCCGTGCTCCAGCACATTCGTGACGTGTCCGCGGCCGTGCAGGAATTTGCCCGCGTCACGCGGCCCACCGGTCGCATCGTCGCCGTCGAGCCCGACAACGCGGCGCGCTACTGGCACAGCTCGGCGCCGGCCGGGATGCGTGCGTTCGAAGCCGCCACCCGCTTCTTCGCCGCGCTCGCCAGGCTGAGCGACAGCGGGGGCGACCCGTCGGTCGGGCCGAAACTGCCGACGCTCTTCGTTCAGCACGGCATCGAGCCCGAGTCGGTCCGTCTCTTCCCGGTGTCGCAGGCGACGCTGGGCGCGCCGGAGGCTGCGGTGTGGAAGGACCGTCGCGCCCGCGTGCAGCGCCTGATGGACACCGCGCCGGACGGCGCGCGTGCCGAGGGGCGGGCGTACCTCGATGCGCTCGTGGCCTACGAAGCGGAGGCGGCGAAGGCCGGCCCGCGCTTCGTCGAGATTCAGAACACGATGCTCTTCGCCACCGTCGGACAGAAATCTGGCTAAGCCCTCGGGTGAACGTGACCGCTCGCGGATCCGCTCCAGCTCCCGCCCCGAAGGATGGGAAGGGTGGGACGACTATGCCCCGTTCTACGACTGGGAGAACGCGCGCACGCTGGGACGCCGCGACGTGCCCTTCTGGCGCCAGCTTGCCGTCAATGCCGGGGGACCGGTGCTCGAGCTCGGATGCGGCACGGGCCGCATGGCGCTCCCGCTCGGCCGCGCCGGCGTTCCGCTCGTGGGCATCGATCGGTCCCATGCGATGTTGGCCCGGGCGCGACAGCGCCTCGGACGCGCGCGGCTCCGCGGGCGCGTTCGCCTCGTGCGCGGAGACATCCGCCATCTTCCGTTCGCTGGTCTGTTCTCCCTGGTCATCGCGCCGTACGGGGTTCTCCAGTCGCTGCTTCGGGAGCGCGACCTCACCGCCACGCTGACCGCCGTTCGCGAGGTCCTCGAGCCGTGCGGTGTCTTTGGCCTGGAGCTCGTGGCGGACCTGCCGTCCTGGGCGGAGTATCGCCGGCGTGTCAGCCTCAGGGGCTGGCGCCGCGCACGAGGAGGATCGCACGTGACGCTCGTCGAGACCGTCCGCCAGGACGAGTCCCGACGGCTGACGATCTTCGACCAGGAGTTCACGGAGCGCCGGGGCCGCCATCGGCGGACCCACCGGTTTTCGCTGACCTTCCGGACGCTGAGCGTTCCGCAGATGGTCCATCGGCTCGCCCGTGCCGGCTTCGAGGTGACGGCGCTCCTTGGCGACTACCGGGGCCGACCCTGGGATCGGCGCGCCGAGGTCTGGGTCATCCTGGCGCGGCGACCCTCCGAACCCCTGACGCCCCTGTGCTAAGATGCTGTGTTTCCTGGAGTTTTCCGCATGTCAGGCCATTCGAAGTGGCACACGATCAAGCATAAGAAGGGCGCCGCCGACGCCAGGCGCGGGAAGATTTTCACGCGCATCATCAAGGAGTTGACGGTCGCCGCCCGCAACGGCGGCGGGGATCCCGCCACGAACCCGCGCCTGCGGACCATCATCGCGGAAGCCAAGGCGAACAACATGCCGCGCGAGAACATCGATCGCGCCATCCGCCGCGGCACGGGCGAGGAGCCGGGTGTCCAGTACGAGGAGGTCACCTACGAGGCCTACGGGCCCGGCGGTGTCGCGCTGCTCATTCAGACGCTCACCGATAACAAGAACCGGACGGTCGGCGAGATCCGCCATATGCTCAGCAAGCACGCCGGCAACCTCGCCGCCGAGAACAGCGTCGCCTGGATGTTCACCCGCAAGGGCGAGATCATCATCGAGAAAGGGAAGATCGATGAGGATCGGCTGCTGTCGGCGGCGCTCGACGCGGGGGCCGATGACATGAACGACGACGGCAGTGCGTGGGAGGTCGTGTCGGCGCCGGAGCAGTTCGAGGCGGTGCGCGACGCGATCAAGGCGCTCGGCGTGGAGCCCGCCAGCGCGCAGATCGCGATGATCCCGCAGAATTACGTCAAGCTGACCGGCAAGGACGCCCAGCAGATGCTCAAGCTGATGGAAGTCATCGAGGAGCATGACGACGTGCAGCACGTCTGGGCCAACTTCGACGTCGAGGAGAAGGAGATAGAGGCCTCCCTGGCGTGAGAATCTTCGGCATCGATCCGGGCTCCGAGCGGACCGGTTACGGCTGCGTGGAGACGGACGGCCGCGTCGCTCGCCTCGTGCTGTGCGGCGCGATCTCGGTGCCGGCGGCGGAACCCTTCCCCCAGCGCCTCGCGCACATTCATCGTGAGCTCGTGACGCTGCTGGCCGGCTGCGAGCCCGACTGCGTCGCCATCGAGTCGCTCTTTCATGCCGCCAACGTTCGCAGCGCGCTGAAGCTCGGGCACGCGC
>JBOGIW010000304.1:0-6351 GCA_050748045.1 Vicinamibacterales bacterium
CCTTTCCAGTCGAGGCTCTGCGGCGGGGCCGCCGGCGGCTCCTCCACGGCGACCGGCGGCGCGGCGCTGGCCTCGGCCGGCCGGCGCGGCGAGACGCGCGAGTAGTTGCTGTCGTGGGCCACGATCCGGATCTCGCACGCCGTGAGCGCCGGATCGGCCTTGATGCGGTTGATGAGCGCCGCGCCGCGCGAGGTGGCGGCGAAAAGCCGCTCGAGCGCAACGACGGGTGGACGATGCCTGCTGATCGCATCGAGCGCACGGAGCGCGTCGGCATCGGTGAACGCCTCGGCGTCTTTGAATTCCGCGCGCTGCTGCAGCGCCGGCAAATGCTGCGCCGAGGCGATGACCACGATCCCCGAGGACACTGGAAGAAAAGTCTAACTCAAAAACCGCAGCGCCGAACCTGACGCTACAATCGTCGGATGGACGTGGCACTGCGATGCACCGATCTGCACAAGCGCTACGGCGAGGTCAGGGCCGTCAACGGTCTGTCGCTGCACGTGCGTCGCGGCGAGTGCTTCGGGCTGCTCGGCCCGAACGGCGCCGGCAAGACGACGACGGTGGAGATCCTGGAAGGGCTGCTGCAGCCGGACGCCGGAGACGTGGAGGTGCTGGGGCTGCGATGGGCCACCGATGCCCGCGAGCTGCGCCAGCGTCTCGGCATCCAGCTCCAGGAAACACAGCTCGCCGACAAACTGACGGTGTACGAAACGCTGCGCCTGTTTCGCTCCTTCTATCGCCGCGGCCACGACGCCGACGAGGTGATCGGGCTCGTCGAGCTGGAATCCAAGCGCACGAGCTGGGTCGGCAAGCTGTCGGGCGGGCAGAAGCAGCGGCTGGCAATCGCCTGCGCGCTCGTCGGGGAGCCCGACCTCCTGTTCCTCGACGAGCCGACCACCGGCCTCGATCCGCAGGCGCGGCGGCAGCTCTGGGACCTGCTGCAGCGGTTCCGCCGCCAGGGGCGCACGATCGTGCTGACGACGCACTACATGGACGAAGCCGAGATCCTGTGCGACCGCGTGGCGATCGTCGACAAGGGCGTCGTCATTGCCGAGGGAACGCCGCGCGACCTGATCGCCACGCTCGGCGAGGCGCGCGTCGTCACGCACTACGGGACGCTCGAGGACGTATTCGTGAAGATGACGGGACGGCACCTGCAGGATGACTGAGACACGTGCCTGGCCGCCGCTCGTCGAGCTCACCCGCGTCCGGATCGTCGAGTTCATCAGGGAGCCGGAGGCGATCTTCTGGGCCTTCGTCTTCCCGATTCTCATGACGGTGACCCTTGGAATCGCGTTCCCCTCGAGCGGCAACGATCCGATCCTCGTCGGCCTGCCCAGGGGCGACGGCGGCGCCGCGCGCACGATGCTCGACCGCGCGGGCGGCTTCGAGCTTCGGGAGCTGGCGCCCGATGCGATCCTTCCCGCGCTCCGCGACGGCGACGTGCACATCGTCGTCGTGCCGGGCGATCCGCCGACCTATCAGTTCGATCCCACCCGCGCCGAGAGCCGGCTGGCGCGGCTCGCCGTGGACGATGCGCTGAAGCGGCACGCGGGACGGCAGGACCCGTGGCACGCCCGCGAGGAGCGCGTCACGATTCCCGGCTCGCGATACGTCGACTGGCTGCTCCCGGGACTCCTCGGCGTGAACATCATGACGACGGGCGTGTGGGGGATCGGCTTCTCGATCGTGCAGGCGCGCTCGCGCAAGCTCCTGAAGCGCCTCGTGGCGAGCCCGATGCGGAAGAGCGACTACCTGCTCGCGCAGGTGCTGGCACGCCTGGTACTCCTCGTCGGCGAGGTGGGGGCGCTCGTCGCGTTCGGCCTCCTGGTGCTCGGCACGCCGATCCGCGGGTCGTGGGCGACGATCGCGGCGATTGCGCTCATCGGCGCGCTGGCCTTCGGCGGTTTCGGGCTGCTCGTGGCGAGCCGCGCGCGGACGTTCGAGGCGATCTCCGGCCTCGTGAACGTCGCGGTGCTCCCGATGTGGATCGTAAGCGGCGTGTTCTTCTCGTCGGCGAACTTCCCCGACGCCGTGCAGCCGGTGATTCAGGCGCTGCCGCTCACCGCGCTCAACGACGGCCTCCGGGCGACGATGCTCGAGGGCGCGTCGCTGGCGCAGGTGACGCCGGATCTGCTGGTACTGGCCGCGTGGGGTATCCTGCCGTTCGCGGTGGCGCTGAGGATCTTCCGGTGGACGTAGACGCGCTGTCGTCGCTCTCCGCGGACCGGCCGGTGCTGCTCGTCTGCCTGCGGCACCTCGGCTGCGCGTTCTCGCGCGAGGCGCTGGCCGACCTGCAGGCCCAGCGCGCGGCCATCGACGCGAGCGGCGCGCGGCTGGTCATCGCGCACCTCGAGCCCCCCTCCGCGGCCGAGCCGCTGCTGCGCCGCTACGGCCTCGCGGACGTGCCCACCATCAGCGACCCGACTGCTCGCGTGTACGAATCGTGCGGGCTGGAGCGGGGCAGCGCCGGCCAGATCGTCGGGCCGCGGGTGCTGTGGCGCTGGCTGACCGCGGCGATCGTCGAGCGGCGCGGCGCGGGCTGGACCGGTGCCGACGTCCGCCGCATGCCGGGCGCCTTTCTGATCCGCCAGGGACGCATCGTGCGCGCGTTCAGGCACCGCACGACGGCCGATCGCCCCGACTACGTGTCACTCTGCTTCCCTGAGTGAACGCCCCGCGCGACACGGTCTCGCCGTGCGTCCGATCGTGTTATTGGCTCGGCGCGACGCGCGACGCGCGGATGCGAACGCCTGGAACGACCGGCTCAGGCGCGGGCCCGCAGGCGGATCGGGCGCCGCGGGGTGAGGGGCGGGGGCGGCGGTGAGGCGGTCAGCCGTCGGCGCTCGATGAGAAAGGCGGCGACGAGGCTCGCCAGGCGGTTGACGATCGGGATGTCCTGCCGCGTGAAACGGCGGCCCGACTCCGCGTACGAAAGCGAAATCGCACCGAGGACGTCCGGCGAGCTGCCGATGGGGACCACCAGCGCCGAGCGGACGCCAAGCCGCTGGTGGAGCGTGAAGATCCGGAGATCGACCCCGGGCGTCTTCGGTTCGTGGCCGATCTCGCTGCGCAGCCTTGGCCGGGCCGTTCGCACGACCTGCGCCACGGTGCTGACCGGATCGTCGCGGGTGACCCTGTACACGCGGTTCAGCCGGCGCAGCAGTCGCTCGCCCTCCGGCGTGGCATGGGCGCTGGCCACGCACGGCACGTCGCCGTTCCTGACGAGGAAGATGAAACAGAAGTCGGCGAGAAGAGGGACGGCTGCGCGCGCGACGCGCTGGAGAATGGCGGGCGTGCTGTCGGCCGACGCCAGAAGCCGCTGCGAATCTGACAGGAACTGGTTCATAAGTCAGGAACCCCTGTTCGAATCAGTTCCCCAAGTGTAAGGATGCCGCGAGTGGCCGACAAGCTGAAACGCGGCCCCCTGTCTTCCCGGAGCCGATGGCTTCTCGCGCGCGGAGCGGCTCGCTCTGCAGTACACTGCGGAAGCTTTTCCGAGGAGGTGGTCGGTGACGGTCCGGGCCTTCGTCGTCATCGCGCTGGTCGCGTTCGTCACGTCCGCCTCTCCTGCCCAGTCCCGCCGCGAGCCGAGGCGCGTCGGCCTCGACGAGCAGGCGAGGCTTCACGAGATCGTCGAGCAGGCCGCGGCGGGGAAGCCCGCCGGCGGGAACGCGTGGCTCAAGTGGGCGCCGCACTTCCTGCGCGGCCCCGGCGGCAGGACGTACGTGCCTTTCACGCTCAGGATCGACGAGGCGCCTGGCGCGTTTCGCGCCGCGGCGATGTATGTGCGTGTTGCGCCGCGCGGCGATCAGGGGCGTGCCGGCAAGCGCGCCGAAGGCGTGCAGAACGCGCTTGGCGTGGCCACGGGCGAGCTCCCGATCAACTCTCCCGAGCGGCGCCAGGGCGTCGGCGCCCCCACGGCCACCGACGCGTCGCTGATGCTGCGGAGCCTCACGGCGAAAGGCGCGGGCGCCGGCTATCCGTACGAGGCGGCCTACGGCGTCGAGCCGGCCGCCGACGGGAAGGCCGCGACGGTGCAGCGCGCGCTCGCCGTCGGGCCGGGCGAGTACGACCTCTACATCGCGCTCCTCGAGCGCGACCAGAAGGGCGAGAAGAAGTGGGCGCTCCTGAAGCAGCCCCTCACCGTTCCGGATCTCGCGGCAAGCGGGCTGCGCGTGAGCAGCGTGATCCTCGCGGACCGCGTGGACTCGCTCGCCGCGCCGGTCCCGCTCGCGGAGCAGGCGCTGAGGCCGTACGTGTTCGGGACCGCGGAGCTCGTCCCGGCCGCCGACGATGAGCTCCGGCGGGACGAGACGCTGCACGTGGCCTTTCTGATTTACGACGCGACGGCCGACGCCGGCGGCAAGCCCGACGTGCGCGTCGAGTATCGCCTCTACCAGCGGAACTTCGCGTCGGAGCGGCTGCTCGGCGCCACGCCGCCGCAGACGCTCGACGTGTCGACGCTGCCCGCCGGGTTCGATCTGCGCGCCGGGCAGCAGCTCGCGGCGATGCAGTCGCTGCCGCTCACGACCTACAAGCCCGGCACCTACCGCCTCGCAATCCGCGTCATCGACAACCGCTCCGGCACGACGGCGGACGAGCAGATCCAGTTCGTCATCGTCTCCTGATCGCGCATCGACCGCGCGACCGGTGACTTTTGAATTGTGAATTTGAGTTGCGAATTGTGACTGACGTCAGAGAGCCGCCAGGCTGCGGACGAGCGACAGCATCATGTCGATCGCGACGGGATTGTGGCCTCCGACCGGGATGATGAGATCGGCGTACCGCTTCGTCGGCTCCACGAAGTCGAAGTGCATCGGCTTCACGGTTCCGAGGTACTGATCCACGACGGCCTCCATGGTCCGCCCGCGCTCGGCGACGTCACGGCGGAGGCGGCGGATGAAGCGCGTGTCGGCGTCGGCGTCCACGAACACCTTGACGTCCATGAGATCCCGAAGCGGCGCGTCCGTGAAGATCAGGATGCCCTCGAGGATGATGGCCTTGCGCGGCGCGATGGCCTCGGTGGTCTCGAGCCGTGCATGGCGCGTGAAGTCGTACTGCGGAACGTCGATGCTCCGGCCCGCCTTCAGATCGCGCACGTGGCGCACGAGCAGGTCGGTCTCGAGCGCGTCGGGATGGTCGTAGTTGAGGGCCGCACGCTCCTCGAGGCGGAGGTCGTTCCTGTCGCGGTAGTAGCGATCGTGCTCGAGGACGATGACCTGATCGGGGCCGAGGCTCTCGACGATCCGGCGGACCACGGTGGTCTTGCCGGAGCCGGAGCCGCCGGCCACGCCGATCACGACAGGGGCTCTCACGCTCATCCAGGGATTCTAGAGTTCTCCGCTGCCGTCGAGCCGAAGAATCAGGAATCGGCAGGGATCACGCGTGGCGCCGCCGGGGCGCCTCGTCGCGCTGCCTGGCGGCGCGGAGCTTCTGCAGGGCGCGCGCCTCGATCTGGCGCACGCGCTCGCGCGTGACCGACAGCCGCCGGCCGATCTCCTCGAGCGTGTACTCGCGCTCGATGCCGAGGCCGTAGCGCAGGCGGAGCACTTCCTTCTCGCGGTCGCCGAGCGGCGCCATCGCGCGCTCCACCTCGTTGGCGAGGTCGCGCTCGATGACCCGCTCCTCGGGAGTCTGGATGCTGCGGTCGTGCAGCAGGTCGCCGAGCTCGGTCCCCTCGTCCTCGCCGACCTTCATCTCGAGCGAGTAGGGGGTCTTCTGAGCGTCGAGCAGCAGGCGGACCTTCCCGGCGGGCATCCTCAACCGATCGGCCAGCTCCTCGGCGGTGGGATCGCGGCGGTTCTCGGTGCGGAGCGCCCTCCGCTCCTTTTCCAGCTTGTTCAGCGACTCGATCACGTGCACCGGCAGCCGGATCGTCCGGCCGTAGTCGGCGATGGCGCGCGTGATCGCCTGGCGGATCCACCAGGTCGCGTAGGTGGAGAACTTGAACCCGCGGCGAAACTGGAAGCGATCCACGGCCTTCATCAGGCCGATGTTGCCTTCCTGGATCAGGTCCAGGAACGACAGCCCGCGGTTCATGTAGCGCTTGGCGATCGACACGACGAGGCGGAGGTTGGCCTCCATCAGCTCGCGCTTCGCCTCGCGCACCGCCGCCTCGGCCGCCTCGATCTTCGCGAAGCGGCGTCTGAACTCGGCCTTCGGCAGCCCGACTTCCGCCTCGAGCGCCGAGGCCCGCTCGGCGCGCTCGGCGCGCGGCAGCCGCTCGAGGATCCGGAACGCGTCGTCGTGCCGCGCGAGCTCGGCGTAGATCTCGTCGATGAGCGCCGGGCGAATCGGTTGCGCAGCCAGTTCGCCGACGAGCGCCGCATGGGCCCGCTCGAGCTGCGC
>JBOGIW010000305.1:0-3535 GCA_050748045.1 Vicinamibacterales bacterium
GCGATCGACTTCGCCCCGTACTCCCGGAGGTCGCCGGCCCAGCGATCCATCGGGTGGCCGGTGAAGTACAGGCCGAGGGTTTCCTTCTCGCAAGTGAGGAGCTCGATCTCGGTCCAGGCAGCCACGTCCGGGAGAGGCGCCGCTCCGCCGCCGCCCTCGCCGCCGCCGCCGAAGAGGTCCGTCTGCCCCAGTTCCTTGTCGCGCTGCGTGCGGCTGCCGTGATCGCAGGCGCCGTCAATCGACGCGAAGAGACGGGCGCGCCATCGTGCGAGGTGGGCGGTTCGATCCGCGCCGGCCCGCGCCGCCTCGGCCTGGCCCTCGGAAGGGATCAGCGAATCGCAGGCGCCCGACTTCACGAGCGCCTCGAAGACGCGCTTGTTGGCCAGGCGCATGTCGAGGATCTCGCAGAGGGCGTGGAGCGAGGGGATCCGGCCCCCGAGCGCCCGGCGCGCCTCGAGGATGGCGGTGATGGCCCCTTCGCCGATCCCCTTGATGGCGGTCAGCCCGAAGCGGACGCCCGCCCCCTTCTCGACCGAGAAGTGCAGCGTGCTTTCGTTGACGTCGGGCGCCAGCACCGGGATGCCGCGCTCGCGGCACTCGCCGAGGTACATCGCGAGCTTGTCCGTGTTCTGCGCTTCGATCGTCAGGAGCGCCGCGGCGAAGTGCCAGGGATAGTTCGCCTTGAGGTACGCCGTCTGGTACGCCAGGAGGGCATAGGCGGTCGAATGCGACTTGTTGAAGCCGTACCCGGCGAAGTACTCCATCAGCTCGAAGATCTTGGCCGCCTTCTTCCCGCCGACGCCCTGTTGCTTCGCGCCGTCCATGAACGCCTCGCGCTGCTCGGCCATGACCTTGGGGTCTTTCTTCCCCATGGCCTTGCGGAGCACGTCGGCCTGTCCGAGGCTGAAGCCGGCGAGCGTCTGGGCAATGCGCATCACCTGCTCCTGGTAGGCGATGACGCCGTAGGTCGACGCGAGAATCGGCTCGAGCTGCGGCAGCTCGTACTTGATCTCCGTCTTCCCCTGCTTGCGGGCCACCCAGTCGTCCACCATGCCGCTCTTGAGCGGTCCGGGGCGATAGAGCGCATTCAACGCGATGAGATCGTCCAGGCGCTCGGGCCTGGCCTTGCGCAGCAGCTCCCGCATGCCCGAGCTCTCGAACTGGAAGATGCCGTAGGCGGCCCCGTCCCCGAACAGCTTGTAGGCCTTCGGATCGTCGAGCGGTATGTTGTCGAGGTCGAGCTCGATGCCCTCGGTCCGCGTGATCTCCGCCAGCGCATCCTGGATGAGCGTGAGCGTGCTCAGGCCCAGGAAGTCCATCTTGAGGAGGCCGACCCGCTCCACCTCCTTCATGTTCCACTGCGTCGTGATCTCATCGCGCTGCCCCTTGTAGAGCGGCGCGTAGTCGGTGATCGGTCCCGGCGCGATGACGACGCCGGCGGCGTGCACCGACGCGTGGCGCGACATCCCCTCGAGCCGGCGGCCGATGGCCAGCACCTCCTTCACCTTCGGGTCCTGCCCCTCCATCTGCTTCAGGATGGGATTCTCGGCGAGGGCCTTCTCGAGCGTCATGTCGAGCGCCGGCGGGATCTGCTTCGCGATCCGATCCACGTCGGCATACGGCATGTCGAGCGCGCGCCCCACGTCCCGCACCACGGCCTTCGCCTTCATCGTGCCGAACGTGATGATCTGCGCGACGTTCTCGCGGCCGTACTTCCGCGTGACGTAGTCGATCACCTCGCCGCGCCGGCGCTCGCAGAAGTCGACGTCGATGTCGGGCAGCGACACCCGCTCGGGGTTGAGGAACCGCTCGAAGAGGAGGTCGAACCCGATCGGGTCGACGTCGGTGATGCGCATCGACCACGCCACGACGGAGCCGGCGGCCGATCCGCGGCCGGGGCCGACGGGAATGCCCTCCTCGCGCGCGTACCGGATGAAGTCCCAGACGATCAGGAAGTAGCCGGTGTAGGCCATCTTCTTGATCATCTCGAGCTCGTAGTCCAGACGGCGCTCGTATTCGTCGAGCGTGTGGCGCAGGCGCCCGGCGTCGGCCAGCCGCCGCAGGCGCGGCAGCCGCTGCGCGAATCCTTCGCGGGCCACGTGCTCGAAGTACTCGTCCAGCGTGAAGCCCTCCGGCACGCCGAACGAGGGGAGATGATTCTGCCCCGTCGGGATCGTGACGTTGCAGCGCTCAGCGACGAGCAACGTGTTCCGGAGCGCCTCGGGATGGTCCGCGAAGACGGCCGCCATCTGCTCCGCGGTCTTGAGGAAGAACTGGTCGCCCGTGTAGCGCAGGCGCTGGGCGTCGTTCACGGTCTTGCCGGTGCCGATGCAGAGCAGGACGTCGTGCGGCTGGTGGTCGCCCTGCCGGAGGTAGTGCACGTCGTTCGTGCACACGAGCGGCAGGTCGAGCTCGCGCGCGAGCGGGACGATCCCGCGGTTGACGATCGTCTGCTCCTCGAGGCCCTGGTACTGCATCTCGAGGAAGAAGTTGCGCCGCCCGAGGATGTCGCGAAGGCGGGCGGCCGCGTCGAGCGCCGCGCGGTGCTGTTCGACGCGCAGCGCACAGGCAACTTCCCCCTTCAGGCAACTGCTCAAGCCGACGAGCCCCTCGGCATGCTCCGCCAGCAGCTCTCGGTCGATGCGCGGCCGGTAATAGAACCCCTCGGTGTAGCCGGCCGATACCAGCTTGATGAGGTTCTTGTAGCCGCGATCGGTCTCGGCGAGGAGCACCAGGTGATTGGTCTCGGTCTGCGGGCCGCTCTTCTCGAAGCGGCTGCCCGAGGCCACGTAGACCTCGCAGCCGAGGATCGGTTTGATCCCGCGCGCGCGCGCGTGGTCGTGGAACGCGACCGACGAGAACATGTTCCCGTGCTCGGTCACGGCGAGCGCGGGCATCTGCAACCGGACGGCCTCGTCGAGCAGCTCGTCGATGCGGCAGGCGCCGTCGAGCAGCGAGAACTCGGTGTGCAGGTGAAGGTGGACGAAGTCGGACATCTCAGAGCCGTTCCGGGTTCCAGGTTCCAGGTTCCGCGTTCGTGTTCGGGGTTCTGTTCGGGGTTCGGAGTTCCGGGTTCGGCGTTCTGAGTTCTTCGTACCCGGAACCGCGAACGTCGAACCCAGAACCCAGAACTTCGAACGCTGAACGGAACTCCGAACACGAACCGGGAACCCGGAACCGGGAACCCGGAACGTCGAGCCACGAACTCGGAACCCGGAACCCGGAACCTGGAACCATGGTTATTCCCACTCGATCGTCGAGGGCGGCTTGGAGCTGATGTCGTAGACGACGCGGTTGATGCCGCGCACCTCGTTGACGATGCGCGAGGAGATCGAGGCGAGGAGGTCGTGTGGCAGGCGTGCCCAGTCGGCCGTCATGCCGTCGAGGCTCTCGACGGCGCGGATCGCGACCGTGTATTCGTAGGTGCGCGCATCGCCCATCACGCCCACGCTCTGCACCGGCAGCAGCACCGCGAAGCTCTGCCACAGCCGCTCGTACCAACCCGCGCGCCGTACCTCCTCCGCGACGATCCTGT
>JBOGIW010000306.1:0-5428 GCA_050748045.1 Vicinamibacterales bacterium
GGGCCATTCAGGGCAGACGACCCGTATTCTGGCCAAGTTCCTTGGCGCGATGTGAAGAGGGGAAATCGTCGCCGCGTGATCGTCTGGATCGACGCGCAGTTGTCCTGGCGCTGGCGAGCTGGTTCCACGCACGCTTCGCGGTTCGAGCCGTTCCCTCCGGGACCTGCGGTTGCGTGATTCGACGGTCGCATCGACGGGTCGCGTTGTAGATGAGCCAAAAGCCAACATGCCATTTTGCCATTTGACACAATAGCGTGCGTTTTGCTGCAAGTATTGGACAATGTAATGCCCATCCGCTACCATGTTCTCCGTGAGGCAGGCGCTGATGGCCGAAAAACCGCTTGTCAATGTTAACGCGCCGAAAGCGGCGTAGTGAGGGACACCATGCCAGAATCCAGCTTGGATCCCAAAGCGCTTGCTGAGCGGATCGCTGCAGCACGAAAGGCTGCCGGTAAGACTCAGGAGGACGCAGCGGCGCGGCTTGGGCTCAGTCGCCCAACGTACATCGCTATCGAAAAGGGCTTTCGCCCCGTGCAGCCGCAGGAACTGGTAAAGCTCGCTGTGTTCTTCGGCAGGACCGTGAACGAGCTCGTCCGATCATCCGAGCCTGTCTCGCTCGAACCGCATCTGCGAGCGGCCGTCGATCAATCTCGACCCGACACGCCGGAGCTCCTCGCGGCGATCAGCGAGCTCGAGCGGTTCGTCGACGATTATCGCGAGCTCGAGCGCTTGCTGAACGCTCCGCTCGTGTCGAATCCTCCTCCGCAGGTACAACTCCCGACCCGCGGCAGCATTACGGATTTCGCCGAAGACGTCGCGGCACGTGAACGCGATAGGCTGCAACTCGGCGATCAGCCGATTCTGAGTCTACGATGTGTCCTCGAGCAAGAAGTTGGCGTACGGGTGTTCTTCGGTCGCCTCCCCTCGTGGATTGCCGGCATGTACGCGTTCGCGGAGCTTGGCTACTGCGTTTTCATCAACAAGAGCCATCCACCAGAGCGCCAGCGAATGTCGATGGCGCACGAGTACGCCCACTTTCTTGTCGATCGGTATCGACCAGGCATCGATTACCTTGAACGTCACGCCCGCAAACCGGCGAACGAACGTTTCGCGGAAGCCTTTGGTCTGGCGTTTCTCATGCCTCGCGCCAGCGTTCGGCGCTACTTCAATGACATCGTTAACACGACTGGAGACTTTCGGGTCGCCGACCTTGTGAGATTGACCCACTACTACTTCGTGTCAGCTCAGGCTGCAGTACTACGTCTGGAGCAGCTGGGCCTGATTGGGAAAGGATGGTGGGATCATCTCAGTGAGGCCGGTTTCCGCCCCGGCGCCGCGAAGCACGACCTTAATCTGCAGGCACCGACTTCGGAGTCTCAGGACGAGTACCCAGAACGATATCTGTTTTTGGCAGTCCAGGCGTTTCAGCGGGACGTGATCAGTGAAGGCCAGCTTGCGCGATTCCTGCGCACTGATCGCGTGACCGCGCGCGCGATCGTCGAGAGCTGTCTGATGCGGCGCGAGACGCAGTCGGATGGTGGAGACCAGGTTGTCGAAATGCCTTTCGAGCGCTCACTGTTAGCCAATGCCCGGTGAGGACGACAAGCACGCGAGCAAGCCAGCGTCTGATGTCGTCCTGGACACCTGTTGCCTGGTGAATTTGGCCGCCATTGACGGAACACTTGACTGCCTCGCGTCGTTCGCGTTGACGTGGTATGTGCCGACAGCGGTTCAGGCAGAGGGCATATTCATCCGTGCTGCCGCAGACAGCCGGGTGGTGCACCGAATCGAGCTGACGACCGCGATGTCGGCGGGCACTGTTCAGATCTGCGCTCCAGCAGACGACGCCGAGCTCGCACTGTACGTCGAATTGGCGTTCAGTCTGGGTGATGGCCAGGCGATGGCCCTGGCGATCGCGAAGAACCGGGGATGGAAGGTCGCGACAGACGATCGCAAAGCGCGAATCAAGGCCGACGGGGTCGGGGTCGCGGTCGTAACGACGCCGGAATTGCTACAGCATTGGGCCACACACGCACCTCATTCGATGGCGGACGTTGCGAATGCGCTCCGCAGGATCGAAGCTCTGGCAAGATTCGTCCCTGCTGAGGACTCACTCGCCGCGCGATGGTGGAGAAAGGTTCTGGAAGAGAACCCGGAAGCTTGAGGCGCGGCGTCGACGTCTGTCGCTAGCGAGCCGAGGTCGGTCCCGTCTGCCCGTCGTCCAGGAAGTACGACTGGCAGACGAGGTCGAGGAGCTCCGGGGTGAGCTCCACCTTGCGCTGGGCGTATTGGCAGAGCGTGACGACCTGGTCGATCAGGTCGCGCGGGTGGCAGGCGCGCCGCTGCAGCGTGCGGGGCACGTAGTAGCGATCGTGGAGGTGCTCCACGAGCGACTGATCGTACGGCAGGCCGTGGCGGCGGCAATTCATCTCGAAGATGCGGCAGTACTGGTCGTAGCTCGGGTTCTTCGCGAAGATCTTGTACGGGATCCGGCGCAGGAACGCTTCATCGGCGAGCGACTGCGGCTCGAGGTTCGTCGCGAACACGATCATCAGCTCGAACGGCACCTGGAACTTGCGTCCGGTGTGCAGGTTCAGGTAGTCCACCTTCGCTTCGAGCGGCACGACCCACCGGTTGAGCAGGTCGCGCGCGGGCACGCGCTGGCGGCCGAAGTCGTCGACGACGAGGACGCCGCCGTTCGCCTTCACCTGGAGCGGCGCCTCGTAGAAGGCCGAGAGCGGGTTGAACCGCAGGTCGAGCATATCCAGCGTCAGCTCGCCGCCCACGGTGATGACGGGGCGGCGAATGCGTATCCACCGCCCGTCCACGGCATCCTCGGTCCGGATGAGCGCGTGGTCCTCGTCCCGGCCGCGGTCCTGGTGCGTCACCGGGTCGTAGACCGAGATGATCTGTCCGTCGACGTCGATCGCGTAAGGGATGTAGATGTCGCCGCCCAGCACACGGCCGATGCCCTCCCCCATCACGCTCTTGCCATTGCCGGGGGCGCCGTACAGGAACACCGCACGGCCGGCGCTGATGGCGGGCCCGAGCTGGTTCAGCATCGCGGGCTCGACGACGAGGTGCGAGAACCCGTCGGCCACCCGCTCCGGGGCGATGTGCGGGCGCTCGGCCGCGAGCGCGGCCATGTAGGAGGTGTACTGGTCGATCGGCACAGGGGCGGGCCCGGTGTATCCGCAGGCGTCGAGCCACCGCCGGGCGCGATCGCGCCCGCGATCGGTCAGGGCGTAGCGATACCCCGCGGTGCCCGTGCCGGTCGCGCTCTTGACCTCGACGAGCTGCTCGGCCCGCAGGTTGCCGAGGAGCGGCTCGAGGATCCCGTAGGGCAGGCGAACCGCGTCGGCTATGTCGATGCCGCGGGCCTCGCCGCGGTACAGCCATTTGAGGACGAGCGCCGACAGGGAATCGGGGGTCAGGCCGGTCTCGGCCAGCGTGGCCGCCTTCTGCGGGGCGATCACGCGGCCGGTGGCCACGGACGCGAGCGTGCTGCTCATGACGCCTCCAGGACGGGCGCGGGCCGCAGCTCGATCCGGTGCCCGCGCTCGGTGTGCGTCCGCGACAGGCTTCCCGCCGGCAGCTCGAGGACGCTGGCCGTCCCGGGCCGCGGCAGCCGGATGCGCCAGGGCAGGAGCGCCCGGACCGCATCGACTACCACGCCCGCCCGGTCGAGCGCGAGCATGTCGATGGCGAACCGCATGCCGCAGGTGTGCACGCCGCGGCAGGGCGTGATGAGCAGCCCCTCGCCCGATGCGAGGCTGCTGTGCCGCAGCAGGCCAATGGCGCGCTCGACCGCCTTCGACGCCACCGTCACCCGGTCTGCCACGACCCGGCCGGTGTGGAGGTTGCGCGCCACGAGGTGGGTCCGCATCGTCGTCATGATGGTCACCGGGCCGCGCCGCGCCTACCTGTTGATCTCCATCGTCGACATCACGCGGATGAAGCGAATGGCGGCCGGGCCGATGGTGACGAACCAGATCGCCGGGAAGATGCAGACGACGAGCGGGAACACCATCTTCACGCCGGTCTTCGCGGCCGCCTCCTCCGCGCGCTGCCGGCGCTTCGTGCGCATCGTCTCGGAGAAGACGCGCAGCGAGTTCGCGACGCTCGTGCCGAACTTGTCGGTCTGCACCAGCATCGCGACGAGCGAGCGCAGGTCTTCGACGCCCGTGCGGTCGGCGAGGTTCCTGAGGGCGTCGGCGCGCGCCGTGCCGGCGAGCAGCTCGAGGTTCACGAGGCGCAGCTCACCCGACAGATCCGGATGGGCGAATGCCAGCTCCTGCGCCACGCGCGCCATCGCCTGGTCGAGCCCGAGCCCGGCTTCCACGCTGACGACGAGCAGGTCGAGGGCATCGGGCAGCGACAGCTGGATCCGGAGCTGCCGCTTCTTCGCGATGCGTGCCAGGTACATCGCGGGCACGACGTAGCCGATGGCCGCGGCGAGGATCGCGAGCCCGAGGTTCGGGCGGAGCAGAATGGGCGTCGACATCAGCGCGAAGAATCCGATCGCGCACGCGAAGCGGATGCCGAGGAAGAGCGCCAGCGCATCGGGCCGGCGATAGCCGGCCTGCACGAGCCGGAGCTGGAGCTTCGTCAGCTCCGCCGCCGACTTCGGCACGCGCTCGCCGACGCGCTTGAGGAACGCCGCAATCTGGTGCGGCTCGGCGTTGGCCTCCTCCGTGGGGCCCTGGAAGCGGATGACCTCGCGCAGCCGCTCGTCGATGGTCGCCGCCGGCCGGCCGAAGGCGAGGTAGGCCACGGCCGTCACGACGAGCGTGCCGAACGCAAACGCGAGCAGCGGAAGAAGCGTCAGCACGTCACACCTCGATCTTGACGACCTGCTTGATCCAGAACCAGCCGACGATCTGCATGACGATCGCCGCGGCGATCAGCATCTGACCGATGCGGTCCTTGAACAGCAGGTCCATGTGCTCGGGGTTGATGAACGACAGCGCGATCGCCAGGAACGCGGGGAGCGCGAGCAGCACGTAGCCGGTGAAGCGGCCGTGCGCCGTGTGCACCCGCACCTGGCGGCGGATCTTGAAGCGCTCGCGCACGACGGCGGCCAGGTTGTCGAGAATCTCCGACAGGTTGCCGCCGGTTTCCTTCTGGATGAGCACCGCCGTGGCGAAGAAGCGGACGTCGAGCAGCGGCACGCGCGTGCTGAGGTTGTTGAGCGAGTCCTTCAGCGACATGCCGAAGTTCTGCTCCTCGAACGCCTTGCGGAACTCCGGGCCGATCGGTTCGCTCATCTCCTCGGCCACCATCTTCATGCCGGCGCTGAAGGCATGGCCGGCGCGGATGGCGCGCGAGATGAGGTCGAGCGCTTCGGGGAAGTGCTCTTCGAACTTGTAGAGCCGCGACGAGCGGCGCTGGCGCACGAGGATGAACGGCAGCGAGCCGCCGATGACGA
>JBOGIW010000307.1:0-5095 GCA_050748045.1 Vicinamibacterales bacterium
CCCTTTGGCGAAGGCGGGCGCCTGGGCGGCGGTGGTGTGAACGCATCGGCGAGCGCGACGAGGTCGTCGAGATCCAGCTCGCCGGCCGACACCTGCAGCTTCGCGTCGAAGGACGGCTCCAGCTCGACGACGCCGCTCGCCTCGAGCGACGTGCTGCCCGCGCGAGCCGTGAACCGCGACAGGTCGAGCCGCGAGCCGGAGAGCGAGGAGTCGGCGGACAGCTCGATCTCTTGCCCGCGGCTCACGATGCGGATGTCCCGCAGCGTGATTGCGCGGAGCGAGACCACGGTGATCCCGGCGCCGGCGTCATCCGGCGCCGGCGACGCGCCGCCCGACTCCGGCATCGAGAACGGCAGCGGCATCTCGATGCGGCTGTCGGACACGATGAGCGCGGCGTCTTCGATACGGCGGGAGAGGAGGGGGCGCAGCCCCGTCGAGACCTCGACTCGAGCGAGCGTCACGCGGACGGGATCGCCAATCCGCACATCCCCAAGCTCGATGCCCACGCGTGGGAAAATCCGTGCAGTCGCGCTTCTGATTGCCACCGGCTGGCCAATCCAGGCGGTGGCCTGCTGTTCGAGCGCGCGGCGCACGCCGTCGCCGCTGAAAAACCAGTAGATCACCCCGGCCGCACTCACGGCCAGGATGACGAGCAGGACGAGAATCCGGCGAAGCACGTACCTAGCTTACCGCCCCCCGGAACCTGTGCTATGTTCCAATCCATGCCTCGCACGAGGTTGGCGTGCGTCGCCGCCATCCTGCTCTTCTGCTGGCCGTCTGCGGCCGGCGCGCAGTGGCGTCTCACGTCCTGCACGAACTGGGGCAAGAACCTCTTCGTCCGCGACGTGCTGACGGACATTTACTACTGGTATGCCGAGCTCCCGGCGGCGGATCCCTTCGACTACCCCGATCCGGAGAGCTACCTCGAGGCGATGCGGTACCGGCCGCTGGACTCGTATTTCAGCTACATCACGTCGCGCGAGGCGAACCAGGCCTTCTACGGGGAGAGCCAGTACGTCGGCTTCGGGATGTCGACAACCATCACCGGGCTCGAGATGCGCGTGCTGCAGGTGTTCCCGGACAGTCCCGCCGCCGAAGCCGGGCTCGCGCGCGGCGATCGCATCACGGCCATCGGCGGGCGATCGGTGGCCGAGCTCATTGTCGGCAACCTCATCGACACGGCGTTCGGGCCGAGGCCGGCCCAGCCCGGCTACCAGACGGACCTGCAGTTCGTCGATCGCGCCGGTGTGGAGAAGTCGGCCACGATGGTCACGGGCATCGTGACGATCCCGACCGTGTCGCTCACCCGCACCTACGACATCCCGGGAGGGAGGCGCATCGGCTACATCTTCTTCCGCAACTTCGTCGAGCCGTCGTTCGCGGCGCTCGACGAGGCGTTCGCCGAGGTGACGGCGGCGCGCGTGGACGACCTCGTGCTGGACCTCCGCTACAACGGCGGCGGCCTCGTGCGCGTGGCGCAGCACCTGGCGAGCCTCGTCGGCGGCGTGCGGACGCGCGGCCAGGTGCTCGCCGAGTACTTCCACAACGACAAGAACCTGTTTCGCAACGAGGCACTGCGGTTCGAGGACAAGCCGAACGCCGCGACGCTCAACCGCCTGATCGTCATCACGACGCCTGCGTCGGCCTCGGCCAGCGAGCTCCTCATCAACGCGCTCCGGCCCTTCATGCCGGTGGTGGTCATCGGCGATCGCACCTACGGCAAGCCGGTCGGCCAGTACCAGATCGAGTTCTGCGACAAGATGCTCGCGCCGGTTTCCTTCACGCTGCGGAACGCGAACGGCGAGGGCGACTTCTTCGAGGGCTTCCCGCCCGACTGCGCGGCGCCGGACGACGTCGAGCACGACCTCGGCGACGCGGCCGAAGGCTCGCTGCGCGAAGCGCTGGTGTTTGCCACGACCGGCGCCTGCAGTCCTCAGTCGACCATGTCACGCCTGCAGCGTCTCGATCCCGGTCGCCGGGCCGCCCGCGCAATCGGGTGGCAGTCGCTCGTCAACGCCTACTGAGGCACGGCGCGGGTGGGCACGGTGCGATCGAAGGATTGACCGGATATCGAATCGTTGAAGAGGAGATCTCAATGAGCGTCACCTACGAAGAGCTCCAGCGGAAGACCGTCGCGGAGCTTCGCGAGATCGCCAAGGGCATCAACCACGAGGCCGTGCAGGGCCATACGCAGATGAACAAGGAGCACCTGATTCCAGCCATCTGCAAGGCGCTCGGCATCGACACCCGCGTGCACCATCGCATCGAGGCCGGGTTCGACAAGAACGCCATCAAGGCGCGCATCCGCATGCTCAAGGCCGAGCGCCACAAGGCGCTCGATACGCACGACCACGAACGCCTGCACGCCCTGCGGCGCGAGCTGCACGCGCTCAACCACCGCATCCGCGCGCACACGGTTTGACGAGCCGCCGTCCAGCCTTCTCGCCGCTCGGGCCTTGAGTCGCGTGCGCACGCTCCTCTTCAGCTTTGCGCACCCAGACGATGAAAGCTTCTCGGGGGCGGGCCTGGCCTGCTGGTGCGTGGCGCACGACATCCGCGTGGTGCTCGTCTGCGCCACCCGGGGAGAGGCCGGCAAGGCCGGGGACGCCCATGTCAGCGGCGCGCCGTCCGACGTCGGCGCGGCACGCGAGCGTGAGCTGGCCGACGCCGCGCGGCTCATCGGCATCGAGCACGTTCACCTCCTCGGGTATCGCGACCGCGAGCTGGCCGGCGCCGATCCGTCGGACGTTCGCCGGCAGCTCGTCGGCCGGCTGCGCGAGTACCGGCCCGACGTCGTGGCGACGTTCGATCCGAACGGCTTCAACCGTCATCCCGATCACCTCGCGATCAGCCGGTTCACGATGGACGCCGTGGCGGCGGCCGCCGATCCCCGGTGGCTCCCCGACCTCGGCCCGCCGCACATCGTCAGGCGCATGCTCTGGACGCCGCCGATCGGACCGTGGGACGCGGCCCGCTCGAACAACCTCGCCGCGGAGACCGGCGCGGACTTCGTCATCGACGTGTCGCCGTGGCGCGAGCGCAAGGCCGCCGCACTGCGGGCCCACCGGACGCAACATCACTCGGTCGACGCGTACTTCTTCAGCCAGCCCGACGTCGATCGCATCCTGTCGATCGAGGTCTATCGACAGGGGTGGGGGCCGGCGCTTGCGGCCCGGCCATCGGCCGACCCGTTCGAGGGTCTCGACACGTCAGTAGATTGACCCGTCCGGCTGCGTCGAGCTGACAACGCCCGCCTGCACGTTCAGCGTGTAGGACGTCAGGCCCGTGCCGGTCCACGTCTGCAGGTCGAACGTGCTGCCCGGCTGCGCGCGATGGGCCTGGATGTGCGTATAGGTCAGCGGCGTCTTCGGCGCCACCACCTCCGGTACGCCGCCGCGCAGGAAGTAGGCGTACGGCGTGGGATGCGTGGCGTTGGCCACGATTGTCGCGACGCCCGCGGCATCGAGCAGGACCGCGGTCTCCCGATCGATGGCAATCGCCCTGCTCTCGGGCGCCCAGCCGTCGGCGACGATCCGCGCCATGAACGTCAGCGTGCGGCCGAGCCGGTCGCGTTCGATGAGATGCTGGTCGGTGATGATCCCCGAGAGGTGCGGGAGCAGCAGGAAATCGCGATCGAGGGTGATGTCCCGGTCGAACGGGTCGGCCAGCGCCTCGAGCGACGTCACGGACTTGCGCAGGGCGGCGTAGACGAATTCGCTCAGGATGGCGGTGCCTGCGCTCGTGCCGGCGATCGGAACGTCCCTGGCCGCAAGCTCGTGGATCGCGTCCTCCACGGGCGTGCCCTTCCACTGCTCCACGTAGTTCGATTGATCGCCGCCCGCGATGAAGAGCGCCTCGGCGTTCCGGATCGTCTGCAGCACGAACGGATCGAACGAGGCCGCGCGGTTCAGGAGCACGAGCGTCTCGACCGAATCGAAGTCACCCAGGTCGAACACGTACTGGTTGTAGCCGTCGGCTCCCGACGCGCGGATCACGACGAAGTCGCCGCCGCCGGCGCGATCGCTCATCCACGTGAAGAGCGCGTCGACGTCGGTGCCGCCGCCCATCAGGCCGATTCCGGGCACCGTCGCGCCTGGCGCATCGGCGCCGCTGCCCGTCAGGTAATAGTCGAACTTCGCCTTGGGCGCGCCCACGAGGGGCGCGACGACGACGGCGGCCAGAACGGTGGCAAGCCCCATGCGCTTCATACGGCCTCCCGGACAGGCGCCCATTCTACCCGACGCCTCGTGTGGCGTTTCACGTATGCTGTGACGCCATGACACGTCTCCTCTGGCTGCCGGTCGCGGTCGGGATGCTGGCCGCGGGCGTGAGCGGGCAGGACCGGAACGTCACGGCGCTCGTCGGCGGGACGCTCGTCGACGGCTTCGGCGGGCGGCCGATCCGCAACAGCGTCATCCTGATCGACGGCGAGCGCATCAGCGCGGTCGGCCAGGTGGGAACGCTGGCGGTGCCGCAGGGCGCCGAGGTGGTCTCCACCGAGGGGATGAGCGTGCTCCCGGGGCTCTGGGACATGCACGTGCACCTCATGCTCAACGGGCACAGCGACTACCCGCACTGGGACAAGACCTACCCGCCGCTCTTCGAGTCTACGATCATGCCGGCCGGAGCGAAGCAGCTCCTGCTGGCGGGCGTCACGAGCGCGAGAGACCTGGGTGCGCCGCTCCAGGCCAGCCTCAGCGTTCGCGACCGCATCAACGCGGGCACGCTGCCGGGCCCGACGATGTACATGTCGGGGCCGTTCATCCAGCACGCCCCGTATCCGGGCACCGAGGCGTTCCGGTGGGGCGTCGCCGGCGCCGAGGACGCGCGCGCGAAGGTCCGCAGATTGGCCGATGCCGGCGTGAACTGCATCAAGCTCATCGACCAGGACCAGATGACGCTCGACGAGGTGAAGGCTGTCGTCGACGAGGCGCATCGCCGGGGGCTGATGGTCGTGGGGCACTCGCACCGCCCCGAGGAGATCCGGCGCGGGCTGGCGGCCGGCGTCGACAACTTCGAGCACACGGGGCTCTCGAGCGCGCCGGAGTATCCCGAAGACATCCTCAAGGCCATCCGCGCGCGGACGGCCGACCTG
>JBOGIW010000308.1:0-7311 GCA_050748045.1 Vicinamibacterales bacterium
GCGAAGATGTGCTCGTAGGGCTCGAGGTCCCTCTCGTCGCGAATGGCCCCGGTGGCCGCGGGCTGCGACTCCGGCACCGGCTCCGGGGCGGCTTCGCTGCCGTTGCCGTTGTCGCGCCCTTCCGACGCCACGTCGACGAGCGGCAGCACGTCGGCGTCGATCACGCGCAGCTCGGACTTGGTGCGCAACTGGCTGCGCAGGAGCCGCACCGTCTCGAGGTTCGCATCCACGTCCTCGCTGCCGCCGGAGATGAACCCCGCGACCAGCACGCGCTGGAACGCCGACACGTCGAGCTTCGGACGGATCGGCGTTTCGATCGGGATCTCGAAGTAGCTGGTGCAGGCGGTCAGCGCGACCGCGACGAGCAGGCTACTGGCCGTCCTTGCGAGTCGTGCGGTCATTGATTTCCTTGAACAGCTCGTAGTTCTGCTTGATCAGCGCGTTGTTCGGCTCGAGCTCGATCGCCTTCTCGTAGGACTGGCGCGCCTTGTCGAAGTCGCCTTCGTGCTCGTAGGCGACCGCGAGGTTGTTGTAGGCCGCGGCGTACGACGGATCAATCTGCGCGGCGCGCTCCCACCGGTAGATCGCCTCGCGCCACAGGCCGCGCTGGGCGACGCTGATCCCGAACTCCACCTGCTTCTTCGCATCGTCGCGCGCTTCGGCGGCGAGCGGAATGGTGGCGGCCAGCGTGAGTGTCAACGCGAGCAGGATGGATCGGGCCATCATGGCTGGAATGGTCCCCACTATGCCACTCGTGCGCGCCGGGCGCAAGCAGTTTGGACCAGAAGTAACAGCTAATATCGAGCAAGGCATGTGCCACGCCGAAGGGTCTGAAATCAGGCGTTTTGCGCGGTCCCAACCGAATGTCACGACCGACTTTCGAAAGTGTTCTTCGACGGCTGCTATAATCCGGATAGCAGAGGTCGGATGTGCGAGGAGACACGCGCATGACCGACCCGTGTGCCATCCACTTGCTGCCCGCAGACGACCCCCGCTTTCCAACCGCCCTGCTCGCGATTCCCGGGTGTCCCTCTGAGCTGTGGTACGCCGGCTGGCTCGACGCGCTCGACGCGCCGGCCGTGGCGATTGTCGGCTCGCGCGCGGCGTCGGCCGTGGCCCTCGAGATCGCCACGCGCCTGGCCGCCGACCTGGCCGAGCGAGGTGTGACGATCGTCAGTGGTCTCGCGCGCGGCGTGGACTCAGCCGCGCATCGGGGCGCCCTGTCACGGGGGCGCACAGTCGCCGTGCTCGGGTCGGGACCCGACGTGATCTATCCGCCCGAGCACCGCGACCTCGCCAGGGCCATCGCCGATCGCGGACTGGTGCTCTCGGAATACCCGCCGGGCACGCCGCCGCACCCCGGACGGTTTCCGATGAGGAACCGCATCATCAGTGGCCTTTCGCGTGCCGTCGTCGTGATCGAGGCGCACGAGCGCAGCGGCTCGCTCATCACCGCGCGGTGCGCCCTGCAGCAGGGGCGCGAGGTCATGGCCGTGCCGGGTAATCCGCTGACCGGCCGCAGCAAGGGCGCGCACGCGCTCATCCGCGACGGCGCAAAGATTGTCGAGTGTGCGGACGATATCCTGGAAGAGCTGGGGCTGGTCGCCAACAGCGACGAAAGCCCGACCTCTGGAGCAAGCGCATTGGTTCCAACGAGTTGCGGCGACTCCATCCTGTCGGGGATGGAGCCGGGGCAGGCCTACGACCTCGACGCGCTCGGCGGGCACTCCGGCCTCGACGCCGTCCGGCTGCTCCCGCGCTTGCTGGACCTCGAGCTGCGGGGACTGGTACGCCGCGTGGGTGGGGGGCGTTTCATGCGCTCGGCGAGAACGTGTTAAGTATTTGGTCATTGCCGGATTGTTGATTGGGTGTTCGATTGGTGATTGGCTATTGGGCTCTCGAGAGGTGGTCACGGCGTCATCCGTGACTCTCGATATGTGATTGGTGCTGTGAATTCAACGTGGCTAAACCGCTGGTGATTGTCGAATCGCCCGCCAAGGCGAAGACGCTGGGCCGCTTCCTGGGCAACAAGTACCGGGTTGAAGCGAGCTACGGCCACATTCGGGATCTTCCCGAATCGGCTGCCGACGTCCCGAAGGAGATCAAGCCGAAGGAGTGGGGCCGTCTCGGCGTGGACGTCGACAGCGATTTCACCCCGTACTACGTCGTCCCCGGCGACAAGCGGAAGCAGGTGGCGCACCTCAAGGCCGCCGTCAAAGACGCCTCGGAGCTCCTGCTGGCGACCGACCCGGATCGCGAGGGTGAATCCATCAGTTGGCATCTCAAGGAAGTGCTGAAGCCGAAGGTGCCGGTCCGGCGCATCGTCTTCCACGAGATCACGGAAGACGCCGTGAAGGAGGCGTTGAAGACCCCGGCGTCGGTCGACGACAACCTGGTGCGCGCGCAGGAGAGCCGGCGCATCCTCGACCGGCTGTATGGCTACACGCTGTCGCCTCTGCTGTGGAAGAAGGTGCAGACCGGCTTGAGCGCGGGCCGCGTGCAGAGCGTGGCCGTCCGGCTGGTCGTCGAGCGCGAAGAGGAGCGTCGCGCGTTCCGCACGGGCGTGTACTGGGATCTCGAGGCGAAGCTTTGCGGCGAGGGCCGCGAATTCATCGCCACGCTCGTGCGCCTCAACGACGAGCGGATCGCGACGGGCAAGGACTTCGACGCACAGACCGGCGCCCTGAGGCACGAGAAAGCACGGCTGCTCGACGAGGCCGCCGCGGTGCGCATCCTCGACGCCATCGCGGCCAACGTGCCCTGGACCGTCAGCTCCGTCGAGCAGAAACCGGGCGTGGAGCGGCCCGCGCCGCCCTTCACGACCTCGACGCTCACGCAGGAGGCGAGCCGCAGGCTCGGCTTCTCCGCCGAGCGCACGATGCAGGGCGCGCAGCGGCTGTTCCAGGGCGTGGAGGTCGGCGGCGGCCAGATGGAAGGCCTGATCACGTATCACCGCACGGATTCGACGACGCTCAGCGACAAGGCGCTCAGCGAGTCCGCCCGCGTGATCCGCGGGAAGTTCGGCGGCGAGTACTACGACGGTCCTCGCCGCTATCAGACCAAGGTCAAGAACGCGCAGGAAGCGCACGAGGCGATTCGCCCGACGGACTTCCGGCTGGCGCCGAGCCGGCTCGAGGGGGTGCTCGAGGCGGAGGACCTGAAGCTCTACGACCTCATCTGGAAGCGGACGATGGCCTCGCAGATGGTGGACGCGCGCGTCCTCCGGACGACGGTGGAGCTCTCGGCGAAGGGTCCTGACAGCGACACGGCCGTGCTCACGTCGAGCGGCAAGGTCTTCGAGTTCGCCGGCTTCCGCCGCGCTTACGTGGAAGGCAGCGACGATCCTGCCGCGGAGCTGGAAGAGCAGGAAGCCATCCTCCCGCCGATGGCCGTCGGCGACCGCATCGCTCGCAGCGGCACCCCGGTCACGCTCCTCGAGGTGGCACCGAAGCGCCACGAGACGACGCCGCCCGCGCGCTTCACCGAGGCCTCGCTCATCAAGGAACTGGAGCGTCTCGGCATCGGCCGGCCCTCCACGTACGCCCCGACGATTGCCACCATCGTCCGCCGCGGCTACGTGTTCCGGCAGGGCAAGGCGCTCGTGCCCAGCTACACGGCGTTCGCGGTGACGAAGCTGCTGCGCGAGCACTTCGGCGACTTCGTCGAAGTCGGCTTCACCGCGGAGATGGAGGAAGACCTCGACGAGATCTCGCGCGGCGAGCGCGAGTGGGTCGAGTTCCTCCGCGAGTTCTACTACGGGAACACGAAGAAGCAGCACCGGGGCCTGCTGCCGGCGGTCGAGGAGGGGGAGGAGAAAGCCGACTACCCCGTGGTCGATCTCGGCACGGATCCGGACAGCGGCGACACGGTTCGCGTCCGCATCGGGCGTTTCGGCCCGTTCGTGCAGCTCGGCGAGGGGGGCCCCGGACGCACGGCGTCGCTTCCCGATGACGTGGCGCCGGCGGACCTGACGGTCGACAAGGCGATGGAGCTGGTGCGCGCGAAGGCCGAGGGGCCGCGCACGCTCGGCGTCGATCCGGCGACGGGACAGCACGTCTATGTGATGAACGGCCGGTACGGGTGGTACGTGCAGCTCGGGGAGACTCCGGAAGGCAGGAAAGCGGCAAAGCCCAAGCGCGCGTCGCTGCAGGCCGGCATGACCGAATCGACGGTCACGCTCGCCGAGGCCTTGAAGCTCCTGTCGCTCCCGCGGGTCGTCGGGCTGCATCCCGAGGACAACGAGCCGATCCTCACCAACTTCGGGCGCTTCGGGCCGTACGTGAAGCACAACGACGAGTTCCGCTCGCTCGACGCCAAAGATAACGTGTTCGACATTTCCCTCGACGCGGCGCTGGCGCTGCTGCGCGCGCCGAAGCAGTCTCGACGGCGCGGCCATCTGTCGGTGAGGACGACGCTGCGCGAGCTGAGCAAGGACGGCACCACGCTGAAGCTCCTCGCGGGGCGCTACGGGCCCTACGTCACCGACGGCACGACGAACGCCTCGCTCCCGAGGGGGTCCAGTCCCGACTCGTTCACCTTCGAGCAGGCGCAGGACCTGCTCGAGGCACGCCGGAATGCGGGCCCAGCGCCTCGCCGGGGGAGCGGGCGTGGCCGCCGGACCGTCGCCCGGAGACCGAGGGGTCGGACGCGCAGGAAAGCCGCAGGCGCGTAGAATGGCTGCACCCGTGGCCTGAAGTCCAGCATGATCCACATCCTCGGCGGGGGGCTTGCCGGCTGTGAAGCCGCCTGGCAGGCCGCGTCGCACGGCGTGCCCGCGACGATCCACGAGATGCGTCCGGTCCGCGCGACGGCGGTCCACAAGACCGATCGCCTGGCCGAGCTCGTGTGCTCCAACTCGCTGCGCGGCGACAAGCTCGACAACGCGGTCGGCCTCCTCAAGGAAGAGATGCGGCGTCTCGACTCGCTCGTCATGCGTGCGGCTGATGCGCACCGCGTGCCGGCCGGGGCGGCGCTCGCCGTCGATCGCGAGCGGTTCTCCCAGGCCGTCACCGGCGCGATCGACTCGCACCCGCTCATCTCGGTCGTGCGCGAGGAAGTGCCGCGGATCCCGCAGGACGCGTCGCTCTTCCCGCTCGTCATCGCCACCGGGCCGTTGACCTCGGAGGCGCTCTCGGCTGACGTCGCCCGGTTCGTGGGCCGCGATCACCTCTACTTCTACGACGCCGTCAGCCCGATCGTGCTCGCCGAGAGCATCGATCGCGCAAAGGTGTTCCGTGCCTCGCGATGGGGCCGAAGCCTCGGCGACGCCGGCCGCGACCGGCCTGCCTGCGGCGTTGACGATGGCGAAGGGGATTACCTGAACTGCCCCTTCACCAAAGAGGAGTACGAGCGGTTTTACGAGGCGCTGACCTCGGCGGAATCGGCGACCGTCCACGACTTCGACACGGAGACGTTCTTCGAGGGGTGCCTGCCCATCGAGGTGATGGCGCATCGCGGTCGCGACACGCTGCGGTTCGGACCGATGAAGCCCGTTGGCCTCGTCGATCCGCGAACCGGGCGCATCCCGTACGCGGCCGCGCAGTTGCGGCAGGACAACCTGGCTGGCGATCATTTCAGCCTCGTGGGCTTCCAGACGCAGTTGAAGTGGGGCGAGCAGGCGCGCGTGCTGAGGATGATGCCGGGGCTGGAGCACGCCGAGTTCGTGCGCTTCGGGATGGTGCATCGCAACACGTACATCAATGGCCCCACGGTGCTGCGCGAGACCTGGCAGACGAAGAGACGGCCCGACCTTTTTTTCGCCGGCCAGATTTCGGGCGTTGAGGGCTACGTCGAGTCGGCGGCCTCGGGACTCATGGCTGGCAGGAACGCCGCGGCCCTCGTCCGCGGCGAGGAGCCGCGCACGCCGCCGCGGACGACGGCGATCGGCGCGCTGGCGTTCTACGTGTCGCACGCCGATCCGAGGAGCTACCAGCCGACCAACATCACGTTCGGGATCATGCAGCCCTTCGACTCCGCTCAGGGCCAACCGCGTGGCAAGATGGAGCGGAAGCTCGCGATGTCGGCGCGTGCGCTGAAGGACCTTGCCGAATGGGCGTCGCAGCCATCGGCGGCAGGCAGTTGGCGGTAGGGGTGGAAACCGCGTATGAAAGACCGCCTCCGGGAGTTCCTCGAGCACCTCCGGCTCAATCGCAACGCGTCCGATCACACCGTGACCGCCTACGACGGCGACGTGTCGCAGCTTCTCGCCTTCGCCACGATGCATCTCCGAAAGCCTCGCGGGGAGATCGAGCCTGGCGACCTCGATCTCGGCCTCATCCGCGCCTACCTGGCGGAGCTCTATCGGCAGGGTCAATCCCGCGCGTCGGTGGCGCGGAAGCTCTCGGCGCTCCGAACGTTCGCGCGCTTCCTGTGCCGCGAGGGCTGGCTCGACTCCGATCCCGCGGCACTGGCCGTGTCGCCGCGGCGGGAGATCACGGTGCCGGCGCATCTCTCGATCGACGAGATGTCGCGGCTCCTCGAGACGCCGGACGCCTCCGAGGCGCTGGGCCGCCGCGACCGCGCCATCCTCGAGCTCTTCTACGCGTCGGGGCTGCGTCTCAGCGAGCTCGTGGGCCTCGATCTCGAGGACGTCAATCTGAGCGGGCGCATCGTGCGGGTTCTCGGAAAGGGCGCCAAGGAGCGGATGGTGCCGTTCAACCCAGCCACGGGCCAGGCCATTCGGGCGTGGCTGCCGGACCGGGCGCGGATTCGAGCACAGGGCTCTCGACTCCCGGCTCCAAAGGCCCCGACTCCCGAGCCAATTCGACCTTCCACACAGATCCCAACGTACCAATCCCGGGGTCGGGCACGTCGATCGGAGGCGCGCGAGCCGCTCTTCGTGAATTTCAGGGGGGCACGCTTGACCGGCCGCAGCGTGCAGCGGCTGGTCGCGCGCTACGTCTCGGCCTGCAGCACGCGCTTCGGCATCTCACCGCACGCGCTGCGCCATTCGTTCGCGACGCACCTGCTCCAGCGCGGCGCCGATCTCCGTGCGATCCAGGAGCTGCTGGGGCACGTGCGGCTCTCGACGACGCAGCGGTACACGCACGTCAACGCGGCGCAGCTGCTGGAGGTGTACCGGAAGGCGCACCCGAGGGCGAAGGTGGGGCGGTAGCACAAAAAAAAGGGGCCGGCTCGCGCCGGCCCCCAGCGACGACGAGGAGGACCTAGACCGCGATGGGCGTATTGTGCGCCTGCTGGGCGCGCCGGCCGCGCGGGAACTCGATGCCGAGCGTATTGATCTTGTAGTTCATCACGCGGGGGCTGATCGCCAGGAGCTCCGCCGCGTCCTTCTGCACCCAGTTCGACATC
>JBOGIW010000309.1:0-4514 GCA_050748045.1 Vicinamibacterales bacterium
TCCGCGGCCTGCGGCGGCGGCGGCGGTGGGGGCGGGGGCGGGGGCGGGGGCGGGGCCGCGACAAACGCCATCATCGACGGCGGCGTCGGCAGCACGTCGGTCGCCATCAGCGGAATGATTACGAGCGCGAGGACGACGGCCGTGTGCACCAGAATCGACAGCGGGATCGTGTACCACTTCTGGCTGCCGATCTTGATGCTCGAATCGACGACATCGCCGAACAAGTCGCGTGGCACCGGTCTGACCTCCTCGTGTCGTTCGCGTCCCGCCGTGAGAATGAGCCGCCGATTATAGCCCAATGTCGCGGCCGCCCGCGACGCAGGACACCAGCATCCCGCCGGCCCGCAGGGGGGGCCGGCGGCGGCGGTCCGATGAAAATATTAGACACCGGCTCCGGGAAATAGCTCCCGGGCCCGACTCAACAAAACCCGCGCATTCTAGATCGGTTCACCGCCGGATCAACAGCCAAAAAAGGACGGATTTGTAAAAGCTCGTCTGTGTGGCGTCAGCGTATCGCCGAGTCGATCCGCATCCCGTAGAACGAGCGGCGCACGAACACGAGCGACACGGCGAAGAACCCCGCGGCCAGCACGTGGCTGACGAGGGCGCCGGCGTCGTAGGTCAGCGACACGGCGAGCTCGACGGCCAGCAAGCCGAACAGCGTCGTGAACTTGATGACCGGGTTGAGCGCCACCGAGGACGTGTCCTTGAACGGATCGCCGACCGTGTCGCCCACCACCGTGGCCGCGTGCAGCGGCGTGCCCTTCATCTTCAGCTCGGTCTCGACGATCTTCTTCGCGTTGTCCCAGGCCCCTCCGGCGTTGGCCATGAACACCGCCTGGTACAGGCCGAAGATGGCGATCGAGATGAGATATCCGATGAAGAAGTACGGCTCGAGGAAGGCAAACGCCAGCGTGGAGAAGAACACGGTCATGAAGATGTTGAACATCCCCTTCTGCGCGTACTGCGTGCAGATCTCGACGACCTTCTTGCTGTCCTCGACCGACGCGCGCTCCACGCCCTCGAGGCGGATGTTCGCCTTGATGAACTCGACCGCGCGGTACGCCCCCGTGGTCACCGCCTGCGTGGAGGCGCCGGTGAACCAGTAGATCACCGCGCCGCCGGTCACGAGGCCGAGCAGGAAGGGCGCGTGGAGCAGCGACAGGTTCGCCAGCAGCTCCGGCCGCAGCCCCTGCGTCAGCGCCACGATGATCGAGAAAATCATCGTGGTCGCGCCGACGACGGCCGTGCCGATCAGCACCGGCTTGGCGGTCGCCTTGAACGTGTTCCCGGCGCCGTCGTTCTCCTCGAGCAGATCCTTCGCCCGGTCGAAGCGCACGTCCACGCCGAAATCCCGCTTCACCTCCTCCCCGATCCCCGGGATCCCTTCGATCACCGAGAGCTCGAACACCGACTGCGCGTTGTCGGTCACGGGGCCGTAAGAGTCAACGGCGATGGTCACCGGACCCATGCCGAGGAAGCCGAACGCCACGAGGCCGAAAGCGAAGACCGCCGGAGCGAGCATGAGCTCCGCCATGGCCGTGCCGGCGCTGCTCACCAGGTAGGCAATCGACATCAACGCCACGATGCTGAGGCCGAGCCAGTAGGCGCTGAAATTGCCGGCCACGAACCCGGACAGGATGTTCAGGGAGGCGCCGCCCTCCCGCGACGAGGTCACGACTTCGCGCACGTGGGCCGAGTCCACCGAGGTGAACACCTTCACCAGCTCCGGGATGATCGCGCCGGCGAGCGTGCCGCACGTGATGATCGCCGCGAGCTTCCACCAGAGCGTGCCGTCGCCGAGGCCGGCGATGAGCGCGTGGGACACGACGAAGGTGAGGCCGACGGAGACCACCGAGGTGAGCCACACGAGGGACGTGAGCGGCGCCTCGAAGTTGAAGCGCGCGGCCTGGCCGAAGCGGACCCGGGCGACGGCTTCGTTGATCAGGTACGACGCGCCGCTCGCGATGATCATCATGATGCGCATGACGAAGAGCCAGACGAGGAGCTGGATCTGCGTCGCGGCCTCGGGGACCGCCAGCATGATGAACGTGATGAGCGCCACGCCCGTCACGCCGTAGGTCTCGAAGCCGTCGGCGCTCGGGCCCACCGAGTCGCCGGCGTTGTCGCCGGTGCAGTCGGCGATCACGCCCGGGTTCCGCGCGTCGTCTTCCTTGATGTTGAAGACGATCTTCATCAGGTCGGAGCCGATGTCCGCGATCTTGGTGAAGATGCCGCCGGCGATCCGGAGCGCCGCCGCGCCGAGCGACTCGCCGATCGCGAACCCGATGAAGCAGGGACCCGCGTAATCGCCCGGAATGAACAGGAGGATGCACAACATGATGAACAGCTCGACGCTGATGAGCAGCATGCCGACGCTCATGCCCGCCTTCATCGGGATCGCGTACACCGGGTACGGCCGCCCCTCGAGGCTGGCGAACGCGGTGCGGGAGTTCGCGTAGGTGTTCACGCGGATGCCGAACCACGCCACGCTGTAGCTGCCCAGGATGCCGATCACGCTGAACAGCAGGATGATGGCGACGCGGAACGGCTCGAAACCGGACAGGACGCCGAAATACAGCACGATGACGATGGCGATGAAAATCTCCAGGACCGCGATGAACTTGCCCTGCGTGATGAGGTACGTCTTGCAGGTCTCGTAGATCAGCTCCGAGATCTCGCGCATCGACCGGTGCACGGGCAGGTTCCTGATCTGCATGAGGATGGCGAGGCCGAAGAGCATGCCGAGCGCCGAGACGCCCAGGCCGCCGACGAGCAGCGCGCGGCTGCTATAGCCGCCGACCTCGGTCCCGGCCAGATCCGGGAGCACCAGGTTCGCCTCGCCGCCCGGGCGGTGCTCCTGGCCGGCGGCCTCTTGCGCCTCCGGGATCGTCTCGGGCTGCCACGCGCCCGCCGCTCCCGCCGGACCCGCCAGCATCATCACCAGGAGCGCGGCCGTCCCGCCCCCTCGTCTCATCAACGCCGTCATGAGGTCTTCGTCTCCTTTATCCGCGACGGCAGCGTCATGCCGCCGGTGAGAAATATCCGGATCGCGTCCTCGACGCTCACGTCCGGGAAGAACGCCTTCTCGCGGGGGTACAACACCACGTCGCCCAGGTACAGGTGATTCGTCGGGACGTACACGGCGACCAGCAGCTCGGGGCCGCGACCCCGGTCCACGCTGAGCTCCTTCGTGAGGAACCCCAGCACCCAGCCGCGGTGGGGGTCCTCCACCATCACGACACGCTTGAACCCGTACTCGTTGTCGGGCGAGAACGCCGCCATCAGCTGCTTCACCGGCGCGTAGATCGTCCGGAACACGGGCACGCGCATCAGCCACGCCTCGCCGCGCGCCAGGACGCGCCGCCCGATCACGTTGGTGGCGACGGCGCCCATGAGCAGGACGACCAGCACGGTGACGACGATGCCGAGCCCGGGCACGGCGCGGCCGAAGAGGCGGGCCGCGACAGGCGCCGTGAAGCCGTCAATGATACCGAAGATCCACACGAGCGCGGCGACGCTGATGATGAGCGGCACCGTGACGAAGAAGCCGGCGATGAAGCTGCGGCGCAGCCAGGACATCACGATCACCAGGCCAGCCACGCCGCGACCGCCCCGGCCAGCGCGAGCCGGTAGTACGCGAAGACGTCGAGCGAATTGTGCGCGAGATAGCGAATCAGGTACTTGACCGCGAGGTATCCGACGACCCCCGCCACCAGGACGCCGACGGCGAACATCGTCAGGTCGGCCCGGGTCAGCGGGGCGTCCCCGAGCTGCATCGTCTCCCGGGCCGCCGCGGCCATCACCGCCGGAATGCTCATGAGAAAGGTGAAGCGCGCCGCCGCCTCGCGGCGGATGCCGACCAGCATGGCGACGGAGATCGTGGTGCCCGACCGGGACATGCCGGGAAACAACGCCGCCGCCTGGCCCACGCCGATCATGAGCGCCTCGGCCAGCGTGATGTCCTCGTCGCCCCGGTTCGCCGCGCGCGCGCGCTCGGCCGTCATCATCAGGATCGCGCCGAGGGCGAGCATCACGGCCGTGACGGCCGGCTCCCGCAGCGTCTCGAGCCAGTCCGCGGCCACCAGGCCGACGACGACAATGGGAATCGTGCCGGCAATCACGAGCCGGACCACGTGCCCCCGCGCGCCCCCGCCGCCGGCCAGCGCCCCCGGGCTCGCGGCGAGAAGCGGCCAGAGGTCGGCGCGAAAGTACCACAAGACGGCCGCGAGCGTGCCGAGGTGGGTGGCCACGTCGAACGCCAGCCCGAGGCCGTGCGCGTCCCAGCCGAAGAGCGCCCGGGCGAGGATCAGGTGCGCGGAGCTCGACACGGGCAGGAACTCGGTGAGCCCCTGCACGGCGCCGAGCAGCGTGGCGTAGGCGTAGTCCAACCCGCGTTACGAGGCGCGCGCCCGGCCGCCCTTGCGCGCGGAACGAGCGCCGGCTTCCGCAACCGGCGCGACAGCCGACCTGCCCGTGCTGAGGAGAACCGCGATGGCCGACGCGATGAAGAC
>JBOGIW010000310.1:0-2595 GCA_050748045.1 Vicinamibacterales bacterium
CCCAGGCACGCCGCGACGGTGCCGCCGGAGCCGACGCCCACCACGTCGAGCCGGCCGCGTCCGAGAGCTTCGACGAGATTCGCCAGAGGGCCGGCGATTGCGCGAGCCCGCCCGTCGCCGGCGTCGATGCCGTCCGGCACCAGCACGCGGCGTGCGGGCGTCGTCTCCGCGAGCGCCGCCGCCAGTCCGTCGATGCCGTCGGACACATGCCCGACGAGGAGCAGCGGCGGCGCCTCCGGCGGACCCCAGGCCCGCAGCCGGAAGGTCAGAGGGCCTGCGGCGATGTCCGTCGTGGATGGTGTCGGATTGGGTGCTGCTCGGGTCATCGAGGCGTGACTTTACACCATCGCGCCACGCCGACTACACTGATTCTGCTTCAGAGCAACAGCCTTCCTTCTCCTCTGGTTCTTTCGTACTGGCGGCCGGCTCGGTGCGCGGATGGATCATCTGCTGGAGCAACTGGCAAGCGAGCCCGCGCGACGCGTCGTCTGGGGTCTCGTCCCGCGCGGCATCGGGCTGACGTTCCTCGTCGCATACAGCTCGCTGTGGCGCCAGATTCTCCCGCACCTCGGGAGTCGCGGCATCGATCCGGTCGGCCTGCAGCTTGGGCGTCTCCGCGAGGATCTGCCCCTGCTCGCCCGTGTCCGGCTGCATCCCAGCCTGCTGTGGATCGCGCACGGGGACACGGCGCTGCGCGCCTACGTGGGCGGTGGCATGCTTGCGGCGTGCGGCATGATCCTCGGCGGACCGGCGGCGTGGCTCTGCGCCCTCTACTGCTGGGCGATGTGGCTCTCGCTGCACTTCCCGCTGCGCCTCATCTACCCATGGGACACCGTGCTCCTCGAGGCGGGCTTCCTCTGCCTCTTTCTGCCGGCAACCGCGCTCCTGCCTGTGACCTCCGCCGCGGAGCTTCCACATCCGCTCATTCCGTTCATCTTTCAACTGCTCGTCTTCCGCGTGCTCTTCGGCTTCGGCAAGACGAAGTTCTTCGGCATCCGGCGCTGCGACTGGAACTACACACGGTATTTCCTGAGGAACATGCCGCTCTGCACGTCGCTCGGCTGGCGCTTCAGCAAGCTGCCGGACGCCGTGCACAAGCTCACGCTGTCCGGCATCGCGTTTGTCGAGCTGGTGTGCCCCGTGCTCGTGCTCCTGCCCGGCCCGGCCCGTCTCGTCGGCGGAGCCGCGATCGTGGGACAGATGGTGGGCATCCAGCTCACCGGCAACTTCGGCTACTTCAACCTGCTGACGGTGGCGCTGTGCCTGTGTACGCTCGACATCACCTCGTCCCTGGCGACGGCCCTGGCCGACCCCGCGGCGCTCGTGACGGCGGCCCGGCTGCCCTTCACGCTGGTCGCCGCCTTCATCATGCTGGCGACCCCGGTGTACTTGATCTTCAACAACTGGTTCACCTACGGCTTCCTCGCCTGGCCCGCGTTCGAGCGCCTGCCGCCGGGACCGCTGCGCGCGCTGCTCGCGCTGCTCCGAAGTGTCGAGCCGCTGCACCTCGTCAACGCGTACGGTGTCTTCCACGCCCGCGCCGCGCCGCCCCTGCGCTGGGTCACCGTCGTGGAGGGCAGCGACGACGGCGAGGAGTGGCGACAGTACCGGTATCGCTTCACGATGACCGACGAGCGCAGCCGGCCGCGCTCCGTCGCGCCGCACCATCCGCGTCTCGACCACCAGAGCTTCTACGACGCGGTGGGTGTTGACGGCACCGGCTACTTCCAGCCGGTGAGCTTCTCGAACCCGTACCTCTTCACCCCCTCGTCAGTGCTCGACCGCACGATACAGCGACTGCTGGAACCGGACGCCCCGGGCGCGCGCCTGTTTGCGGAGGCGCCTTTCGCCGGTCCGCCGCGCCTCGGCCGTGCCGCGCTGTATCGCTTCACCCCGACGACATCGAAGGAGGAGGCGGAGACCGGCCGTTACTGGAACGTCACCCCCATCGGACTGCACATCGTGCCCACCGCCGTGGATCCCGAGGTGTGGCGCCGCTGGATGCCGCCGCCGGAGCTGTTTCACCCCGAAGCACCCAGATGGAGGCGGCGGGCGCGTGCCTGCCGCGGCGTGGACGAGGCACAGCTCTCCATGTTCTGGGACGACTTCCTCCCGTTCGTGAAGACCACCGCCGCCGCGATGGCCCCGCACGATCCCTTCGCATGGCCGGTCCTGTCTCCAGTGCAGCGGGCGCTTCGTCTCCGCTACACGCGCGACGAGGTGCGCGCGTTGCACCTCACGCTCGGGCGCCTCACCGTCGTGCTGATGGCTCGTCTCGACGCCGTGTTCAGCCGCCCGGCGTCTCGGTTCCTGCGCGACGTGGTCGGACTTCCCAGACGAGAGCCACCCGACCTCGATCCATTCGTGGCGCCGCCCGGCACCGATCCCGAGCGCGTGTGGCAGGCGCTCGCCGCGTGGCCTCACGGGGCGCTGCGATCGCGGTTTCACGTGTGGCTGGCGGCGCGGTGGCTCATGCTCGACGGCGGCCGCGACGCCTGGCAGCGGATGGCGGGACGCGATGCGGCCGCCGCCGGCACGGGGGCACCTATTCGTACGGAAGCTCTGTTGTCGCGGCGCGCGCGCCGATCGATGGCG
>JBOGIW010000311.1:0-4425 GCA_050748045.1 Vicinamibacterales bacterium
GCGTCGGCTTCGTCACGGTGTCGGAGCGCAGGTCGATCATCGCCGCCATCCTATCGCCCTACAACGCGCTCTCGGCCGGCGCTAGACTCCGCCCATGCGCCATAGAGCTGCCTGTTCGACGGGGGTCCTGTGTCTCCTTCTCGTCGCCGGGTCGGCGGCGGGCCAGGCCCGGCCCGAGGCCGACCTGTGCGCGGTCCCGCCCGGCGCGCAGCCGTTGCTGCCCGCCCGTTTGATGGAGGGCATGGGCAAGACCGACATGCCCGTGACGACGAGCTCCGAGGAAGCCCGCCGCTTCTTCAACCAGGGGATCTCGCAGATCCACTCGTTCTGGTTCCTGGAGTCGGAGCGCTCGTTCCTGCAGGCGGCCGCGCTCGACCCCGACATGGCGATGGCGTACTGGGGCATCTCGGTCAGCGCCGCAGGGGACTACCGTCCGGCGTTCCAGTTGCTCCGCGACCCGTACGACGGTGGCCGCGGCGAGGTCCAGGCGCCGTCCTCGCCCGATGCGATCCAGCGGACGACGAACGGCGCGGCCGTCGACGGCCGCATCCGTGCGCGCGAGCACATCGAGAAGGCGATGTCGCTCCGCGACGCGGTGACGCCGCGCGAACGGATGTACATCGAGGCCGAGTGGGCACGGCGCAACCCCGCGTCGAAGACGAACGATGCCGATCACATCGCCGCGCTGCGGAAGCTCGTCGCCGCGTACCCGGACGACGAGGAGGCGAAGTCGATCCTGGGCCTGGCGCTCCTCGACGGCTTCGACTCGGTGACGAAGGAGCCGCGCACCAGCACGATGGAAGGCCTGGCGCTGCTGACCGACGTCGCGGCGAAGAATGACAGCCATTTTGGCGCCCACCACTACCTGATTCACGGCTGGGAAGGCAGCAGGACGCCGGAGAAGGCGTGGCACGCGTGCAAACGGTACCCCGAGCTGGTGCCGAACATTCCGCACGCGCTCCACATGCCCGGCCACATCTACGCGCAGAGCGGCAGGATCGACGACGCCGTGAAGGCCTTCTCCGAGGCCGCCGTCAACGAGCTGTCGTACCTGAAGGCCGACATCCTCTACCCGAACGGGCACCACGGCCACAACGTGCACTTCCTCGTGCACGCCTTGAACCTCGACGGGCGGTACAACGAGTCGATGGACCGCGTCCGCCACATGATGTCGTTCAAGGAAACGCCGCGCGAGCGCAGCGGCGCCAGCCAGCGGGTGCCGTACCGGCAGGGGTACTACGCGCTCGTGAAGACGCTCGTCCGCTTCGAGCGCTGGGATCTCATCCTCGACGGCAGGACCATCCCGGCCTACGACAGGCCCGAGCAGAACGCCTGGCGCCTCTGGGCCGCCGGCCTGGCGCACGCCGCGCAGGGCCGCATCGACCAGGCGAAGCGGGCCCAGGCGCAGATGAAGGACCATCTCGAGACGATCACGGCCTCGAAGCGGCCGCTCGAGATCGCGGGTCTCGAGCTCCATGCGACGATCGCGGCGCGATCGGGGAACACGAAGAAAGGCTGGGAGCTGTTCCGCAAGGCGGCCGACAGGGAAGCGGCGCTCCTCTACACGGAGCCGCCATCCTATCCGCGGCCGGTCGTTGAGGGCTTCGCCATGACCGCGCTCGCACTGGGCGACCATCCGACCGCCGAAAAGGCTTACCGCGAAGCGCTCGTGCGGGAGCCGGGCAGCGGGCGCGCGTACTTCGGCCTCGCGGCGGCGCTTCGGGGGCAGAACAGGACGGCGGAAGCACAGGAGATGTCGACCAGGGGCATGAAGGCCTGGGACAAGGCCGACGCCGATCTTCCGCAGCTCCGAATCTCGACGAACACGGCCGGGCGCTGACTCAACTCCCAACGCCCAACTCCCAACCCCCAAACCCAGGCCAACTCGCAACTATCGAGCTCCTGGGTTTGGGCGTTTACTTCGCAAGCGTCCGCGCGACGAGATCGGCCAGTTGCTTCGGCGAGTAGTCCTTCCCCTCGACAGACGCGACCAGCGTGCCTTCCCTGTCCAGGATCGCGGTCTGCAGCGTGTGCGTGATGAGTCCTTCCTCGGGCCAGAACTCCACGCCGAACAGCGCACAGACGCGGCTCACCTCGTCGAGGCTCCCGGTCAGGAACTGCCAGCCGGGCCTGTCGGCCTTGAAGAACCGCGCGTACTCCTTCATCCGCTTCGCCGTGTCGTGCTGGGGATCGAAGGTGACGGCCGCCAGCGCGAGGTCCCTGCCGACGCGTTCCGGAAAGCGGCGCTCGATCGCCTGGAGGTTGGCGATCATCCTCGGGCAGTAGTCGGGCAGCGGACAGCGCGTATAGATGAAGGTCACCGCGACGACTGCGCCGCGCAGCGACGAGAGGGCCACGGCCTCGCCGTCCTGGTTGGTCAGTGTGAAGTCGGGCACCGCGCCGCCGAGCGGCACGAGCGTCGGGACGGCGGGCGTCTGCGTGAGGCCGGCGTCCACCGGCGCGGCCGAGAGCATCTGGAGCCTGTCGATCCAGCTCCGCTCGTCGCTGACGGTGAGCCTGAAGGCAATGCGATCGCCGGGCCGCACGCCGCCGATCCGCCTCGGATCGCGGACGGTGAACGGCATCACCATCGCGTTCATGTAACCAGGAATCTCGTCGTGCGAGACGGTGATCGTCGACGCGGCGGGATCGACCGCGAGCACCAGGCCGCGCCCCTGGTAACGCGCCGCGCACCCGGCGGCGGACGCCGCGAGCATCCCGAGTCCCACGGCCCAGATCCCGAGCCGGGATGTCCGCATTCCGCGCGGCGGCCACACCCTGGCCACCGCGTGAGATGCGGGCCGGGCGACCTCGGAGCTGCGCATGCTCAGTCTGCCAGCCCCTCCGCTTTCCGTTCGGCCGCGGTGACCTTGCCGCCGGCCGCCACGATGGCGGCATCGCGATCCAGGGTCATCTCCGGCGCCGTGACAAACCGGCGCACCGCCTCCGTCGTGTCGCGGACCATGAGCTTCGTCATCAGGAACGTGAACTGCTCCTCGAGCGCCGCGCCGAGCCTCTCGCGCTCGGCCGGCGCGAGCGTCCAGAGCTGCCTCTTGAACGGACCGATCGCCTTCTTCCGCGCCTTGTAGATGAACTGTTCTTCCGTGTCCTTCGGCTTGCGCTCTTCGCCGGCATGCTGGCGCGTCCACGCGTACATCTCGTCGCGCAGCCCCGGGGGGATCCCCTCGTACACGATGTTCTGGAAGTTCGTGGCGAGGTGGATCTCGCAGGCGCCGACGCGGGGGAAGGCGTCGAAGGCCTCGGCTGGGAGCGTCGACGCGCCGTGCTGCACGGCGCCGCCGAGGCCGTACACCTCCCGCGCCACCCTCGACAGCTCGCGCAGCGTCTCCAAATCGATCTTCACGTCCGTGAGGAGCTTCCCCTGCGCGTCGATGAAGCCGCCGTGCGCGGTGCCGGTCTGCACGCTGATCTTGCTGATGCCCGTCAGGTCCCGGCCGCGCCGCTCGAGCGCGGCGCGAAAGCCGTTCATGAACGCGTGCAGCTCCTCGACGGTGGAATTCTTGCCGCCGACCTCCCCGATCTCCCCGCCGACCGATACCGTCACCCCCGGCGGCTCGTGCCTCCGGATGAACTGCGCAAAGTCGGCGGCGAGCTCGCAGTTGACCTGCTGCTGCTCCTCGAGTGTCGGCTTCTGGAGGTCGACGAGCGTCGACGTATCGATGTCGATGTTGTAGAAGCCGGCCGCCATCTCTTCCCGGATGAGCGTGCGCAGCGCCTCGATTTCCTTGTCGCGCTCGGGGCTGTTGTACTTCTTGGCGTTCGTCTGGACGTGGTCGCCCTGGAGGAACAGGAAGCCGCGGAAGCCCTCGCGCATGGCGGCGGCGAGCATCACCGCCGCATACTCGTGCGGCCGCTGCTCGGTGTAGCCGATCTCCGAGCGCGCGATCTCGAGGATGAACGCGCCGGCGTTGAGCTTCTTCGCCGCGCGGATGACGGCTCGGCCGGTGTCGTACGCCATCGCGCGGACGTTGATCGCCGGCACGGTGAAGCCGCCCGTGTCGCCCCTGCCCATCGCCATGTAGAGATCGTGAATCGAGGCGAAGCGGATGCCTGCGGCGCTCGCCAGGCTCAGCACCACCCAGCGCGCGGTGCCGCGCACATCCGGGTCGGCGCCGAACACCGCCGTGTGCGCCAGCGCATCGACGGCCTCCGGTGGCAAGTCCCTCGACGCCGTGACGCGATCCGTCATCACGGTGGCAAACGGTTTGAGCGCTTCGATCAGTTCCTTGACGGTTGAGTACACCATCGTGTCGCTCCTGTCAGGCGGCCGCCCCTCCGAAGGCCCGGCCGCCCTACGAGACTTGCGATCGTATCACCGGGAACTCGAAGTCCTCCACGGCCGCCCCGTCGGCGGCGCGCTCCACCATCTCCGCGATCGGCAGCGCCTCTTCCGCGGCCTCGACG
>JBOGIW010000312.1:0-3973 GCA_050748045.1 Vicinamibacterales bacterium
CCGGTGATCCAGACGCAAATCATCCTGGCGGTCGTCGGCACGCTCGTCATGATGGTCGTGGGCGCCAGTCTCGCACGCGCCTTCGGCATCGTCGGCGCGTCCAACCTGATCCGCTACCGCGCGAAGATTGAGGATCCCAAGGACGCCGTGGTGATGCTCACGACGCTCAGCGTGGGTCTCGCCACCGGCGTCGAGCTGTACGGCCTGGCCGTCTTCGCCACGGTCTTCATCCTCGCCGTGCTCTGGGTCGTCGAGTCGCTCGAGCCGGAGCGGAGGAAGACCTTCGAGCTGAAGGTGACCGCCGCCGACCCGTCGGTCCTGCGCTCGGAGATCGAAGCCGTGCTCCGGCGCTACGACATCCGGTACGAGCTGCGGAGCGCCGGGGCCAAGGAGCTCGTGTACGAGGCGGACCTCCCGCTTGAGACGAAGACCGACCGGGTGTCGAACGCGATCCTCCTGCTGGAAGCGGAGACCGGGAAAGAGGTCGTGTGGGAGGAGAAGAAGAAGAAGTAATGATAAGTTGTCATCATGGTCGACGACGCGCATCTCTACTGGTCACGCCGGGGAGAAATCGCCTGCCGGAAGCACGCCCCGGCCGAAGCGTCGGCCCGCTGGATCGACGAAGGCTGGCAATCGATGCCGGACTTCGGCGTGCGCATGGCCCGGTACCAGTGCCAGCATTGCGAGGGGGGCCCCATCAAAGCGTTCCCGCGACCCGATACAGGCACGCCGCTCATCCTGAACGTCGACGATCGCCCCGCGTCGTTGTACTTGCGGAACCGTGCGCTGCGCATGCACGGCTTCGTCGTCGCGAACGCAGGCAATGGTCGCGATGCGCTCGAATACGCGCGCCGGCTCCAGCCGCAGCTCGTGCTCCTCGACGTGCATCTTCCCGACATGGACGGCCGGGAGGTGTGCCGGCGCCTCAAGAACGATCGGGAGACCTCGTCGATTCCGGTGATGCTGATCTCCTCGACGCTCGACCAGCAGACCGAGGATCTCGCCTCGCTCGGATCCGTCGCCGCCGACGGCTTCCTGTCGGAACCGGTGGAGCCCGCCGACCTCGTGACCGCCGTGCGGCGCCTGCTCAGGGCCAGTTGATCGCGCCGGCGTCGACGACGCTCGCCCCCTCGAGGGTGAGCTGCATGACTTCGTCGTGCAGCGCACCTTCCAGCGAGCGGCGGCAATCCGGGCTGCAGAGCACGAACAGCACGTCATATCCGGCCGCGTGCGCGGGCGTGCCCGACATGGGCACGACGGCGGCCACGAAGTGCGTCAGGCGCGGCGTTCGGACCTGGACGATGTGGCCCCGGATCGCTTCCACCTGCGGCGACCACGACGAGAACCGCCCTCCCGCGATGATGACCTTCGTCTGCGGAACGAACGCGGTCCTGCACCACGCGCACTGCCCGGCCATGCGCGCCAGGCATTCCAGCACTCTCGACATGATGTCGTTACCCTCTCTCCTCTCGCACGCGCTCGAGAACGGCGGTCAATGTGTGTACCGAGAAGGGCTTGCGCAGGATGGTGGGCGCCGGAGGGCTCGCCGTGGCGGCGGCGGGGTCGGCGGCGGCCGACATGAGGACCACGGTCGTTCCCGGAAACCGGTGCGCCACTTCCGCCTGGAGCGCGAAGCCGTCCATGCCCGGCATCTGGATGTCGGTCAGCACGGCATCGACGCCGTCGAGGCCGGCGAGGATGGCGAGCGCCTCCTGCGCGCTGACGGCGCCGCGCGCATCCCAGCCCAGCGTGCCGAGTTGACGCGTCAGCGCCAGTAACACGGCGCGGTCGTCATCCACGATGAGGATGCGGAGACGGCGGCGGGATACCTCCTGCACCCGACGACGATAGCACGTATATGTTATAAGGTGACCACTCAAATCGGGTTTATCGAACGAACGTCATCCCGATAATCGAACGGTCGGAGGGGGTGACGCCCGTTGTCGGAGATTCTGGGAAGGGTTGGCGCCCGGTTGAAGCAGCTCCGCCTGTCCCGGAAGCTCACGCAGGAGCAGCTTGCCGAGGCCGCCGGCCTCAGCTACAAGTTCGTGGGGGAAATCGAGCGCGGCATCGGGAACCCGACGCTGACGACGTTGGACGCCCTGGCGTCGGCGCTGGACGTGGGGCTGCCGGAGCTGATGTTCGACGAGAATCGCGCCGACCGGGTGTCGTCCCGCGACGCCCTCCTCGTGCGGGAGGCCCTGGATTCCATCGAGGCGGTGCTGGCTCGGCGAACGCCGGCTCCGAGCGTCACGGTCAAGTACCGGGTCCGGCGGCGCCCGCGGTGATCCGCGATCAGCCGCGGTAGTTGCCGAACTGCAGGGCCACCCCGAAGTCCTGTTCCCGCAGCAGTCGCATCGCCTCCTGCAGGTCGTCTTTCGAGGCCGACTGCAGCCGGAGCTGATCGCCCTGGATCGAGGCCTGGACCTTCTTCAGCTTCGCGTCCTTCAAGAATCTGACGATGCCCTTCGCCTTCTCGGAGGGGATCCCCTGCTGCAGTGCCACCTCCTGCCGCACCGTGGTGTTGGCCGCCGGCTGCGCCGTGCCGCGTGACAGGTTCCGCACGGGCACGTTGCGCCGCACCAGCCGCGTCTGCACGATCTCCCAGAGTGCGTTCAGCTTGAACTCGTCGTCGGCCACGAGCACGAGCTTCGATTCCCGCGCATCGAACTCGATGGACGCTTTCGAGTTCTTGAAGTCGTAGCGCTGCGCCACCTCCTTGCGCGCCTGGTTCAGCGCGTTGTCAACCTCCTGGAGATCGACGTTCGACGTGACGTCGAACGAGCACATGTTCGCCATGCCGTGATCTTAGCGGATCGCGGACAGCGGATCGCGGGCTTCGGATCGCGGACAGCGGATCGCGGACGATCATCGTGCCGCCGCCCGGCGCGCAAGGCGCTCCACGATCGCGACGACCTCGGACGGTTCGCACGGCTTGCTCACGTGTGCCTGGTACCCGGCGGCGAGGGCGGCGAGGCGGTCGCCCGGAGAGGCGAAGGCCGTCAGCGCCACCGCCGGGACGTGGCCGCCCGCCGCCTCCGCGCGCCGCCGGACGCGCGTGATGAGGGCGTAGCCGTCGTCGAACGGCATGGCGAGGTCGCTGATGAGCACGTCGGGCGGGGTTCGCTCGAAGATCTGCAACGCCTCGCCGGCGCTCGTGGCGGCGTCGACCGTGGCACCGTAGCTTTCGAACGTCGTCCGCATGAGCGCGAGGGCGTCCTCCTCGTCGTCCACGACCAGCACCCGGATGCCGCGGAGCAGATCGGGATCGGGCCTGGCCGGCGGCGGCGCCGTCGGCGAGGTGTCGAGCGTGACCGGCCGGGTGTCCGCCGGGAGCTCCGACGGCAAGCGGACCTCGAAGGTCGATCCCGCGTTGCGGCCGGCGCTGTGCGCCGTCACCGTCCCGCCGTGGAGCTCGACAATCTGACGAACGATCGCCAGGCCCAGGCCGAGGCCGCCGTGCTCGCGGCTGGCCGATCCGTCCCCCTGCCGGAACGGCTCGAAGATGTGCGAGAGGAAGTCCGGGTCGATGCCGATGCCGGAGTCCTGCACGACGAGGATGCGCCCCCGGTCGCGGCCGAGCGACACGCGCACGTCGCCGCCCGGGGGTGTGAACTTCACCGCGTTCGACAGCAGGTTCCAGACGACCTGCTGCAGCCGGTCGGGGTCGCCCGAGGTCATCGCGGGCCGCCCCCCGATGTCGACGTGCACGTGGATCCGCTTTGCCGCGGCGGCGGGCTGGATCACTTCGACGGCGGAGTCCACGATGGCGGCCACATCGATTGCACGGACCTGCAGCCGCGGCTTGCCGGTCATGATCCGCGAGACCTCGAGCAGATCTTCGATGAGCCGCGCCTGCGCGCGCGCGTTGCGCTCGATGCTCGCCAGGGCGCGCGCCTGCGTGTCGGCCGGCACCGCGGAGGCCCGCAGCACCCGGGCCCAGCCGAGCACCGCGTTGAGCGGCGTCCGGAGC
>JBOGIW010000313.1:0-1735 GCA_050748045.1 Vicinamibacterales bacterium
CCGCTCTCCGCTCTCCGCTTTCCGCTTTCCGCTCTCCGCTTTCCGCTCTCCGCTTTCCGCTCTCCGCTTTCCGCTCTCCGCTTTCCGCTCTCCGCTTTCCGCTCTCCGCTTTCCGCTTTCCGCTCTCCGCTCTCCGCTCTCGACGATCCGCTCACGACTCGGCAACGTCGGGCGGGGCGGAAGCGGGGACTCGAGCATTGACGGACCGATGGGAGCGAATGATCGAGGCGGCGGACCTGTCGATGTCCTCCCCGGTCGTGAGCCAGTTCGACACGGAGATGCGCATGGCGTCGCGACCCTGCCACCTGGTGCCGCCGAGCCAGCAGACGCCCTCCTGCTGAACGCGCGCGATGACGGCGGCGGTCTCGGCGCCGCAGCGGACGAGCACCTGGTTCAACACGACGTCGTTCAGGACCTCGATGCCGGGCTCGTCCCGAAGGGTCGCGGCCATGCGTGCCGCGAGGCTGCAGCACCGATCGACGAGCGCCGCGAGGCCGTCGCGGCCGAGCGCGCGCATGGCCGCGTATACCGGCACCGCCCGCGCGCGGCGCGACGCTTCGGGCACCCAGTCCATGCCGTTTCGCTGCTCGTCGCCGCCGCGGACGAAGTACGACGCGACCTCGCTCATCGCCGCGCGGTGCGCTTCGGAGTGCGCGCAGACGACGATGCCGCAGTCGTACGGGACGTTGAGCCACTTGTGTCCATCGGTCGCCCAGGAGTCCGCCCTCTCCACGCCGGCCGCAAGACGGCGCCGCAACGGGGAGGCGGCGGCCCATAAACCGAACGCACCGTCGACGTGGACCCACGCGCCGCGCGCGTGCGCCGCGGCGACGATCTCGTCGAAGGGATCGAAGGCGCCCGTGCCGACGTGGCCGGCCTGCGCGCACACGATCGTCGGGCCGTCACAGGCTGCGAGCTCCGACACCAGCGCGGCGGGGCGCATGCGGCCCTGGTTATCCGCCGCCGCGCGCCGGACCGTGGCGCGGCCGAACCCGAGCAGACGCAGCGACGCGAAGATCGACGCGTGTGCTTCGGCGCCGGCGATGACGTGCACGCGCGGAGCGCCCTGCAGGCCCAGGGCCTCGACGTCCCATCCCGCGCGGCGCAGCACGTCGTGCCGCGCCGCGGCAAGCCCGGTCATGTTCGCCATCTGCGCGCCGGTGGCGAAGCCCACGCTCGACTGCGGCGGCAGCCCGAGCGCCTCGATCACCCACCCGGCCGCCACGTCCTCGATCACCGATCCCGCCGGCGACATCACGTACAGGCACAGGTTCTGGTCCCAGGCCGACGCGAGCCAGTCAGCCGCCAGCGCCGCGGGGTGGACGCCGCCGGTGACGAAGCCGAAGTACCGCGGTCCGACGCTGGCGACGAGGCCGGGATCCGCGGCGGCCGCGAGCCGCTCGATGACCTCGACAGACGAGGACCCGTCCGGCGGCAGCGGACCGCCGAGCGACGCCAGGAGGTCGGCGCGTGACGCGCGCGTGCCGACGTGGCGCGCGTCCACGGACGACAGGTACGCCAACGCATGCGCCCGCGCGCGAGCGAGCAGGTCTTCGTACATGCCGCCAGCGTACTACGCGGGAGGGCGACGATTGTCGTACGAACGACCCTTAGACCGTTATCCGGCTCCTTGCGCGAATTATGTACTCGTTTCGAGCGTGCCTCACGCGGCGGTTCTCAAGCCGACGGCCTGCAGGAGGGCGTCGAGGTCGGTGACGATGCGCTGGTAGAGACG
>JBOGIW010000314.1:0-9308 GCA_050748045.1 Vicinamibacterales bacterium
CGGGTGGGCACACCGATGCCGTGCCGATCATCCACATTCATGGTTGCGTCATGCCTCGGACGACCAGGAGGCGGTTTCGTGGTTCGCATGACACGCGTAGTCCGTCGTTGGACCCGAGATGAGCTACTCGCGTTTGGCCGGGAGCGCGGGAGGTTAAGCTCAGACGACATTCATGAACTACGCGTACTCGGACGCAGTCGTGCTCATCGGTCAATCTCTGGCCGATCCGAACATGCGCCGATGGCTCGCATGGTCTGCGTCCGTGCGAGCAGCGGAGAGTTCTCGGAGAGCGAAGCGCACGATAGAGGTTCTTCCGCACTTTTGGTTTAAGCGGCGACCGAAGGACACGCAGGAGCGGGTGTTCTTTGAGAATTCGGTGACGCACCTCGGTGTGCGTATCGCTTGGCTCGATAGCTGGGCCCAGACCGCCGACGTGATGCGGAATCTGCTCGCCATCACACTACCATCTTGAAGTTGGCGCCGTAGGCGCAGGACGGTTGTCGGCTGCCGGAGCGGAGTGAAGCCGTCATAAACTTGCCGGCGGGATGAACCACGAGCAGTTTGGCAGATGCGCGGGGCAGACGCTCCGTCTAGAGCCGCCGGCCGTCGGTCCTGACGGCGCACCAATCGACGACGACTGGACAGTCGCAAACGTCGATCGGGCGGGCGGGTCGGCCACGCTCCGGAACCTTACGCGCGGAGGTGAAATCGTCGTGGGCTTCGATCATGTCAGGAGTTACGACACCGATCCGGCGCGCGGTCAGGGGTTTGGCTTCCTCAACATGTTATGGCAGATCCGCATTGCCCGCGATGGCAGCATCTCCGGAAGGCCCATTCCGGCGCGTCCCGGTGTGGCACCGGGGCCGGAGCTTCATCCGCTGATCGTTAACGATGGCCAGGCGAATCGGCATCTCACATGCGCGTCGCGCGATCACGGCGTCGCGCTCCTTCCCGACGGCGAGCCGCGGCAACTGTTCGAGACGTTCATCCCTGTGTGCGACGCGCTGCGTGCTGACACCAGGCGCGAGCCACAATTCGACGCGCCAAACGACATTCGCCACGAGATCGTGTGGGAACTGACTCCCGACCGCCGCCCGAAGCACAAGCTCCTCGGCGGCATGGGCGGCAGACACGGCACCTCCGTGCTCGTTCTCACGCACAACCGGGCGCAGCCGCGGCCCGAGCGCGTCGTCGACGAGGCGCCGCCGGAGGTCGAGATCGTCGATCCAGAGTTTCCGGAGCGGTCCGGCCTGCAGGCGGAACTGGAGACGGCTGGCTTCAGACTGCGCTGGGTGCGCGAGGAACAGGCCGCGCGCCGGCGCGAGCAGGGCTGGGAGGCCGTGGTTGTCGAACGCGACGGCCGCCGGCTCACGTTCAAGGTGCCTCCGGCCATGCCCGCTGTCGATCCGGCCGCGCTCGTGCTGATGAGGCACCGCGCCTAGGGGCCACAATCCGGCGAAAGCTCATCACGAAGATCGAAGCGGCGCGACGACAGATCAACGCGGCCATTGAGCTCTATTTCCACGAAGGCGACGAGCTGGCGACCCACACGCTCGTCGGCGCGGCGCACATTCTGATCACGGATCTGAGCAAGGCCGCGAAGTTCGAATCCATCCTCGACCGATACATCGTGCCCGACTGGCGCTGGAAGTTCGAGAAGGCGATCCGAGCCCCGCAGAATTTCATCAAGCACGCGGATACGGACGCGGAGGCGACCTTAGACTTCAATCCACACAACACCGAGTTGATGCTGTTCATCGACATCGAGATGTTCAAGGAGCTGACGGGGTCGGCGACGGACCCGATGCGGGCGTTTCACGCTTACGCCGCTGCGACCTTTGGCCGGGAGGCGTTCGAGCGGTTCCCGCAGGACGCGCTCGACGACCTCTCCGTGCGAGCGGCGGAGATGTCGAAGCCGGAGTTCTTCGTGTTCGTGATGAACCTCATTGGGCACGGGCTGACCGCCGGCGCTATCGAGTGAGTGGCGCGGGCGCCCGTTGGTGCACGCTAGGCGACTACTCGTTTACCGACTTGGATAACTATGGAGTAATCACCCGGACTTTCCGGCTGGCCGTTCGCGCGCTCTGGCGCCGTCGACGCGCCAAGGCTGCAGGTGAGCGCGCCTAACATTAGGGACGACCACATGAGACCAGACGAATGGTGGAAAAATTTCGCCTTGGGCACGGAGCTCGATGTCGCCGGGACATTCATATACAACGGCATAAAGTCGCTCCATTGACTTGGAGTTCTTGGAACCAGCCGGTTGACATTTTTGAAGTCCTCTACAGCCTGTCTGTTGGGCTCGAGCGGTTGCTGAAAGTCGCCGTAATCCTTATCGAGCATAACGATCAGATCGATATCGAGCAGCTTCAAGAAAGCCTGATTACGCACAGCACAATCGAACTTGCGAACAGGGTCCAGGCACACGTCGACGTCGGCCTGGCAGATATCCACCGCGAATGGCTGTCATTGCTGGCCAAATTCTACAAGTCGTACCGTTACGGTCGGTACGCCTTCCGTGCCGTGCCGGACGTGTTTGAAGAAAAGCGTTGGTTTCTGGAGTTTCTCGCGAAGCACTTGCGATTGCAGGTCGGCGACGATGAGTGGACCTCACTGCGAAACACTGATCAGATTCGCCGGTTCGTTGGGAAAGTCGTCAAAAGGATAACCGACAACCTGTTCAAGGTCGTCGACCAGCGCGCGACTGCCCTAAACATATACACCACCGAGATCAGGGGTGACTCGAAAGCGATCAAGACGTTTTACGGCAAGCGCCTCGATTTCATCGATGAAACGATCAAGAAGAGGGAGCTTCTGCTCTTTCTGATGAGTCAAAAGGCGGATGGCGCCCATGTGCAGTTGCTGAAATCCCTTGACGCACTGGAGCTGGATTCAGCGATGGTGCCTGCATACATCAAGGCATTGCTGAACGACCTCCATCTGCCGTACGTCGGCGGCATCGTTGACGAGCTATACACGAAAGTGACGAATGCGTCAGAGCGCCTTGCCGTATTGCGCATCATGGAGGCCGAGCATGTCTCATACACTTCGGACGATGAGGCAGAGATCTGAGCGGCATCGTCCGCACCGTCAATCGCCCAATGATGCGGGCGGCAACGGCGGTAAGGCCTACTACCGCCCAGGGCAGGAAGTGGCACGGCCAATGGCAGGGCGACGCGTCTAGTTCGTTCGGCTGCGGCGCCGCAGTGACGCCCGGCGCCACGCCGCAAACTCCGCGATCCGCTGCGCCATGATGGCGCGCTCGCCTTCGTGAAGTGCTTGTTGAAAGATGTCGCTTTTGTGTCAACCCTTTCCCAACCGTACGTCGGACGTCCGGAGATCGCACCATTTGGTGCAATCTGATATCCATCCGCCCTCAGGAGCGGATTCAGCCTCTCGATGATGTCCTCCGACTCGCTCTCGTCGCGCACGATCGGATGCAGCATCTCAGTCAGAAACCGAAGCAGTTCCTCGTCCTCGCCGTTGCCCATGCCGAACCGGTCGTCGGCGAACACCCAATCGTCCGGCCAATCGCTGTTGTTCACCCTGTGCTGATAGATGTCCTGCTCTGCCGTCTTGTAGCGAGGGTCGTACGACGGCATCTCGTCGAGCGGATACAAACGCTCCAGGAACGTCGTCTCCTCAAGACGTCCCCACCATTTGATCTTCGCAAGCACCTCGCGGAGATCTCGCTTCGTAATTTCTGAAATCTGTTTTGACATCTTTGCCGCGGATCGCCAGCATGACCGCTGACAGGGGCAGTGCATTACACGGTCAACCTTGGCGACCTTGGGGACGATCCGCTGCTGCTCCTCCGGTGCTCCAACACACTAAAGCGTTGCGGAGCCGGAGGTTGCTTCGCCATTCTGTCGTGGCTTCGGGCAGCAGACGCGGAAGGGACCAGGCAGTTGCGGACATCGTCCAGTGCGGTCTGTTCGCCGCAACGTGTTGAGACGCAGCTACTTAGACGAGCGCGAGACAGGTGTCGCCACAAGTGTCTGATTTTATTGGTCTTACGGGCGTGGCTCCTCGGGCTGGACTCGAACCAGCAACCCTCCGGTTAACAGCCGGATGCTCTGCCATTGAGCTACCGAGGAATACGGCGCGCGCCAGGCCCCTGGGAGGGCCGGCGCTCATCGGCGGAACGTTCATGGTAACGGATTCGCGCAACGCTGCGCAACCGCCGGAGAACGCCGGCAGTCGTCGAACGACCACTGCAAGCGTACCCTGCGCGTGCGAAACGTGCCGCCCGCGCACGCCGCACGTGCGCCGCACATGTGCGGTGCCTGAGGATGCCGCGACTTGCGCACCTCGCGCGCGGCAGCCGGATTGCTCCAACCGCGCACAGCATGCGCCTCATCGATCGTCGTCACGACGCGCCACTGGCGGCCGGCCTCATCGCCGGCACGTTCGTCGTCTTCCAGCAGCCGCTCCGCTGGCTGGTCGATCTGGCGAGCGAGGTCGAAGACCACTACCGGCTCGATCTCATCCCCGCGCTCGTCGTCCTCAGCGTGATCTTCGTCCTCCACCAGTACCGCAAGCGGCAGGACATGAAGGCCGAAGCCATGGGGGCGGCCGCGGAGGCGCGCCTCGAGCGCGACCGCGCGAGGGAGCTCGAGCAGCTCGTGACGCTCGGCCGCAGCCTCGCCAACTCGCTCGACTTCAGCGCCGTGCGCCACGCGATCTGGCGGCACATCCCCGACTTCCTCCGCACCCGCGCGCTCTGGGTCGTGCTCCGCGAGCGCGGCCACTGGCGCATCGTCGTCGAAGACACGGATACGGCGGATCGCACGTCGGCGGCCACGATCGAGAACGTGGCCGCCCTCGCGCTGACACGCGGCGGTGACGCGCCGGCGTCCGAGTCGGTCGCCGTCGACGGCTATGAGTGCTTTCCCATGGGCCGCGGCGACGCCATGTCCGGCATGCTCGTGATGCGCCAGGCCGGCGAATCGCTCACCGAGCACCAGCGGCGCGCGCTCGAGGCCGCGCTCGCCTTTCTCGGCATCGCCATCCGCAACGTGCAGCTCCTCATCGAGACGCGCGAGAACAGCATGCGCGACAGCCTCACGCGCTGGTTCAACCGCGGCCACGGCAGCGAGACGCTCCGGGCCGAGCTGCAGCGCGCCAAGCGAAACGGCACGCCCGTCTCGCTCCTGATGTTCGACGTCGATCACTTCAAGACGCTCAACGACACGCACGGCCACCAGGCCGGCGATGCCGTCCTCATGTCAGTGGCGCGGCAGGTCGGCGATCTCCTGCGTGCCAGCGATGTGAAGTGCCGCTACGGCGGCGACGAGTTCATGGTGATCCTGCCGGAGACGCCCTCGGCCGGGGCCCAGCAGGTGGGCGAGCACATCCGCCGCGCCATCGCCAGCCTGCACGTGGCGGCGGGCCCGGACGTGCTGTCCGTCACGAGCAGCATCGGCATCACGACCTCGCTCGCAGGCGAGCTCGATCCCGAAGCCCTGATCGCACGCGCCGACGCGGCCCTCTACGAGGCCAAGCGCGCCGGCCGCAACCGCGTGGCGGTGGACAGCCAGGGGACCGCGGACCTGAGCCGCGTCCCGGCGCGCAACGTCCTGGCCTTCGCCCAGTAAACGCCCGCAGCCGTCCTCACATGCAGCTCGGGGGCCTTGATCTCATTGTGAAGGCCGCCATCGCCGTTTACCTGACATGGCCTCAACCCCGGTGAGCTCTGTTTCTTCCTGCGCTCACGTGAGTCGGGAAGGAGATGACGGAGCACACGGTATTCACACACACGGAGAAGCGAAGAGACAGAGACCCTACGATTCCTCGACTCACGTGACCAGTGGGGTTAGGATGGAGGTCCTGTGCGCGACGCGTCGATCCTCGTCGCTCTGCTTGCCGCGGTCCTGACCGGGAGCGTCCGGCCCGGCGCCGGCCAGTCGCCTTCGACTCCCGAGCCGCCGCTCGACGGCCACTGTGACTGCGCGAACGGTCTCTGCCCCGTCCGGGCCAACGGACGCGCGTGCTCCTGCGGATGCGGCCTGAGAGCCGACGTGGAGCGCGTGCAGGCGCTGCGGCCACTCGCACGCCAGGAATGCCGTGAGGGTGACGCCGCGGGCTACGCCTGCCACGACGTCGACCTGCTGTCATTCCTGCCGCTCGCCGAGATCGGCGGCGGCTCCGGCAACGACGTCTGGGGGTGGACCGATCCCGACACGGGGCGCGAATACGCGATCGCCGGCCGCTCGAACGGCACCGCCTTCGTCGACGTCACCGACCCCGAGCATCCGCTGTACCTCGGCGACCTGCCGACGCAGACGACGGACTCCTTGTGGCGCGACGTCAAGGTCTACGCCGATCATGCCTTCGTCGTCAGCGAGGCGCCGAACCACGGGCTGCAGGTCTTCGACCTCCGCCGGCTCGCGTCGGTTGACGGCCCGCCGGTCACGTTCCCGCCGACGGCGCATTACACCGGCTTCGGCTCGGCCCACAACATCGCCATCGACGCGGCCGCCGGCTTCGCCTACGCCGTGGGCACGCGCACGTGCGCCGGCGGGCTGCACGCCGTGAACATCCAGGACCCTGCGCAGCCACGCACTGCCGGATGCTACGCCGTCGACGGCTACACGCATGACGCGCAGTGCGTCGTGTACGACGGCCCCGACCGCACACACGCCGGGCGCGAGATCTGCTTCAACTCCAACGAGGACACGCTGACCATCGTGGACGTGAGCGACAAGCACGCGCAGCGCGAGGTCTCGCGCACGGGGTACGACGCAAGCGCCTATACGCACCAGGGCTGGCTGACGGACGACCGCCGGTTCTTCCTCGTGGACGACGAGGGCGACGAGCGCGCGTACGGCACGCCTACGCGCACGTTCGTGTGGGACGTGTCGGATCTCGACGCGCCGTTCATCGCGCACGTCTACGAGGGCCCGGTCGGGTCCATCGATCACAACCTCTTCATCCGCGGCGATCTCGCCTACGAGTCCAACTACCGGAGCGGCCTGCGGGTGCTCGCTCTTGGCGACCTGGCCACGGCGCCGCCCCGGGAGATCGGCTTCTTCGACATCTACCCGGCCGACGACGGTCCGGAGTTCAACGGCGCGTGGAGCGTGTACCCCTACTTCGCGAGCGGCACGGTGCTCGTGAACGGCATCGAGCAGGGGCTGTTCCTGCTGCGCCCGCGCCGGGCGCCGAGCGGCGCCGCGCGCGGCCTGGGCGTGACGCTCGCCGCGACCAGCCGGCCCGCCTTCCTCGGCGCGGATCTCGTGTACGTGGCGCGCGTGGCGAATCACGGCCCCGGGCGTGCGCAGGCCGTGCAGCTCACGATGCAGCATGGAGACGGGGCCTCGATCGCGTCGGCCGTCGCAAGCCGCGGCGCGTGCGCCACGACCACCATCCTCACGTGCGCGCTGGACGGCCTCGCGGCAGGCGCCGACGCGACGGTGATCGTCACTCTCCGCGCGCGCACGACGGGCGATCTCGTGATCACGGCGCGTGTCTCCGCCGATCATCAGGCGGACGATCCGGATGACACTGTCGCCACGAGCCTCGAGACGGTCGAGACGCCGCGACGTGAGCTGGTGCTCGTCCACCCGAACGGCGGCGAGACGCTCCGCGCCGGGCGCGCGGCCGCGGTTCAGTGGACGCTTCGCGGTGTGGACGGAGGCGTGCGCGTGGAGCTCTCGCGCGACGACGGCCGGACATGGGTCGAGCTTGCCGGCAATGCGCCGAACGTCGGCTTCCACGACTGGGTGCCGCCGGCGGGCTTCCAGCCGGGCGCACGCGTGCGCGTCACGAGCGTCGCCGATCCCCGTCTCGTCGCCACGTCCGCCGCTCCGTTCCTGATCCGCTGACGCACGCCTAATCCGGGTGTCGCGCCTTCCGTCGGCCGACGCGCCCCTTTTCGCCGCCGGTCACCCCCATCTGGACCCCGAGTCCGACGAGGCCGAGGACGATCCACGCGATCGGCACCCACCGCTGGCCCGGCGCCGGGTCGAGGGGGTACGCGACCCAGACGTTGCGGGCGGCGGCCTCGAGCGCCGCGCGATTGCCGACGAGCGCCATGGCGCCGACGATGAGCGTCCACGCCCCGCCGAACGACGTACCGACGATGATGACGTAGCGCTGCAGGTAGATCGCGCCGGCCGCCCCGACAATCGACGCGAACACGATCATCAGGAAGTGCGGCTCGCGCTCGCCGGCGGCGAACGCCAGGTTGGCCACGACGGCGCCGAGCCCCGCGCCCACGAGGGCGACGCCGATGAAGTACGCCGCGATCAGCACACCCGCGCCGACCAGCCCGCCGACGACCGCGGCGGCGATCATCGGCCAGGTGTCGCCCGTGCCGAAGATGGAGCTCGCCAGCAGCGCGCCGAGAATGAAGCCGAAGATGGCCAGGACGATGCGGAAGAGACGGTAGCCGAAGAAGCAGGCAACCGTGCCGCCGACGAGCAGCAGGATTGCGGCCGGCAACTGGTACTGGACAGGCAGCATCTCTAGATTTCGCGCCGCCCTTCCATGGCGCGCGTCATCGTGATCTCGTCTGCGTACTCGAGGTCGGAGCCCACCGGGACGCCCATCGCGATGCGCGTCACGCGCACGCCGAGAGGCTTGAGCAGCCGCGCCAGGTAGAGTGCTGTCGCCTCGCCATCAACGGTGGGGCTCGTCGCAAGAATCACCTCGTCGGCCCGGTCCGCACTGACGCGCGCGAGCAGGCCCTTGATCTTCAGATCGTCGGGGCCAACGCCCTGCAGCGGCGAGAGCACCCCCAGCAGCACGTGATAGACCCCCTTGAAGCCGCCCGTCTTCTCGACGACGCTGACGTTCTGCGGCTCTTCGACCACGCAGATGACGCGCTGATCGCGCGCGGGTCCGCTGCAGAACATACAGGGGTCAGCATCGGTGATGTTATTGCAGATTGAACAGTACGTCACGCGCTCCTTGACGCCGCGGATCGCGTCGCAGAGGCGCTCCGTCTCTTCGCGCGGAGTCTTGAGGATGTGAAAAGCCAGCCGCTGCGCGCCCTTCGCCCCGATGCCGGGCAGGCGGCGCAGCTGTTCGATGAGGTCGGAGAGTGGTCCGGGCAGCGACATCACTCAAACTCAACTCCCAACTTGCAACTCCCAACTTCCAACTCCAACTCCCAACTTCCAACTGCCAACTCTACTCAACTCCCAACTTCCAAGTCTCAACTCCCAAACTCCCAACTCCCAACTCCCAAGCCCTCAACTCCCAACCCCTCAACTCCCAACTCTACTCAACTTCCAACTTCCAAGTCCCAACTCCCAAACTCCCAACTCCCAACTTACAACGCCCAACGCTTCTCAACTCTCAAC
>JBOGIW010000315.1:0-6710 GCA_050748045.1 Vicinamibacterales bacterium
TCGTGCATCATCGGCAGCGGTGTCGGCAGCGTCGACGCGGTCTGGCAAGCGGCGCACCTCTACTACACGGACCGGCTGCGGCGCGTGAATCCCTACACCGTGTTGCGCAGCATGTCGAGCTCGTGCAGCGCCGCCGTGGCGAACGTCCTCGGCATCCACGGCCGGAGCTACTCGATGAGCTCGGCCTGCGCGACGTCGGCGCACAACATCGGGCATGCCTACGAGCTGATCCGCGACGGCGCCATCGACCGCGCCTTCGCCGGCGGCGCAGAGGACGTGGGCGAGCTGGTCACCGCCGCCTTCGAGGCGATACGCCTGGCGCTCTCGACGAAATACGTGGCCACCCCCGCGGAAGCCTCGCGGCCGTTCGATCGCGGTCGCGACGGCTTCGTCATCAGCGGCGGCGCGGGCGTCGTCGTGCTGGAAGCCTACGAGCTGGCGAAGGCGCGCGGCGCGCCGATCCGGGCGGAGATCGTGGGCTTTGGCGCCACGACCGACGGCCACGATCTGGTGCTGCCCGAGCCGGCGGGCACCTACACGGCGCGGTGCATGTGCACGGCCCTCGCCAGCGCTCACATGACGCCGTCGGACGTGGATTACATCAATGCCCATGCGACGTCGACCCATCCGGGCGATATCGCCGAAGTGCGCGCGCTGCGGCAGGTGTTCGGCGACGACATGCCGCCGTTTTCATCGACCAAGTCGATGACCGGCCACGCCATCGGCGCCGCCGGCGCGCTCGAGCTGATCTTCTGCATCGGGATGATCGAGCGCTCCTTCATCGCGCCGTCCATCAATGTGTTCGACCCCGACCCCGAGGTGGAGGGGACGCCGCTCGTAACGCGCACGCGCAGCCAGGCGCTGACGACCGTGATGTCGAACAACTTCGGGTTCGGAGGCTCCAACGCGTCGCTCGTGATCCGCCGTGCCGACCGCTAACGCCACCGCCCTCATCGACGGCCTCCGCGCGCCCGACGGCTCGTTGAACCGGCACGCCGTCCGCACCGTCCTGCCGTACGGCGACGCCTTCCTGTTCGTGGACCACATCACACGCCTGAGTGCCAGCGACGTCGAAGCGACGTATTGGATTCCGCCGGATGCTCCCTACGTGCTCTCGCATTTCCTTCACACGCCGCTCATGCCGGGCGTCCTGACCGGCGAAGGGATGGCCCAGGCGGGCGCCTTCCTGATCCGCTACCGCCTCGACCTCTCCCCCGACACCGACATCCTCGTGACGCGCGTGGAGCGCGCGGTGTTCTCCGCTCCAGCCCTCCCCGGCGACACCCTGCACTACACTGTCACCCTGAAGAACGTCGCCTCGTACGGCGCGCGTCTGGCCGGGCGCGTCGAGGTCGGCGATCTGCTGGTGTGCACGGCGCAGATGGTCGTCGTGCTCGTCAATCGACAGCGGTTGCAGCAGATGACCGTTCGAACCTGACAGGGCGGAGGTGGCCCATGGTTGGATCCCGCGTGGTCGCCTCGGTGGCGCATGGCGAGGGAGGGGACGTGATCGCCGGCGTCCCGGTGAAGCCGCGCCGACGGCGCTCGGCGTCGTTCGAGCCGGGGGTGCCCATACGGCGTCTCACGGCCGGGTTTCGCCGGAACGGCTACGTCGTGCTCGCACGGGCTCTCGGGCGCCGGGACCTCGCCGACCTGAATCAGGCGTTCGACCGTGAGCTCCTCGAGCGCCCCGAGTTGTGGACGCCAAGGGACCGCGGCCGCCTGGACAACTGGAACGTCCTCCTGGCCACCGACGCCTTCGACCGGATCTTCCTGAACCGGCCCGTCCTGCGCATCGTCAAGGCGCTGATGGGACCCGATGTCTGCGTCGACGAGTGCCTGTTGATGATTCGCGGGCCCGCCGGTGAAGACGACGAGCGCGTGTGGCACCGGGACATGGACCACGCCCCCGAGCATCCCCTGGCGCTGCGGTACCTGTCGCTGATGTATTACCTGACCGACGTCGATGAGACGACCCACTGTTTCGCGATCGTGCCCGAGGACGTGTCGGCGAAACGCGCGTGCCCCCAGAACGCCGACGGGTCTGGCGCGCGCGCGATCCACGGCAAGGCTGGCACGGCCATTCTCTTCAATGCCGGCAGTTGCCATGCCGCGGTCGTGCGCCGGACGCCCTCCGAGCGGCGGACGGCACACGTCTATTTCGGCCACGCCTCTGACCCGTGCATCAGCAATGACACGATCGTTCCCGCGCGTCTCCTGCGAGCGCCGCGCCGGCCCGTGCGGCAACTGTTTCGCAGGGTGAACGTCATCACGCAACTCGTTCGCCAGCACTGTTGACCGCCATGACTCATGCGTCCCTGACCGGCGACACGATTCCGCGCCGATATGCAGACCTGCTGGACGAGCTCGACACGGCGCACCACGAGCACTCCGATGCCACCCTCCGGCAGCACCTCCTCGAGACGTATGCGCTGCTGAAGGACTGGGGCAACCCGGACGAGGTGTGCGTCGCCGGCCTTTTCCACAGCATCTACGGTACGCAGTGGTACCCCGTCGAGTCGGCGCCGATGACCGAGCGCGAGCGGATCGCCGGTGTCATCGGCAAGCCGGCCGAGGAGCTCGCCTTCCTCTTCTGCGCCACCGATCGCGCCGACCTGTGGCAGTCGCCGGGAGACGAGGACGTGACGCTGCGGAGCCGGATCGACGAGGGCCGATTTGTCGTGTCCCGGGCCCGGCGGCGCGACCTCCTCGAAATCGAGATCGCCAACACGGTGGAGCAGCTCGACCGGGTGCGAGACCCCGATTCGAGCGTGTTGGATGCCCTTGCGCAGCGGATTCAGGCATTCGCCGGCGAAATCAGCCGGGGCGCGTACGATGCCGCGACGAAGCTCGTCTCGAAACGATCGACCAGCGACCCCATCGCCGGCGGCGCCACCGCGCTCGAGTATCTCCTCGCGCCTCTTCGGCCCGACGTCTTCCTCTCCGAGTTCTGGGCACGGAAGCCGCTGTACATCCGGGGCTGGGAAGACAAGTTCCGCTCGCTCTTCACGCTCGAGCGCCTCGAGGCGGGACTCCAGAGCGACGACACGTTGACCGTCCGCGCCTCCTTCGACGGGGGCCGCACCCAGGTTCGGCCCGACCCGGCCGACGCGATGACGCTGTACCGAGCCGGCGCCACCATTTGCGTCAACGATGTCGCCAGGATCGACCCCTCGCTGGGACGACTGGCGGCTGCCGTGAGAGCGCAGTTGAATTTCATCGGGGGTGCGGACGTTCGTGCCTATCTCTCACCGGACGGGCAGGGATACGACATGCACTTCGATTCGCGCGTCGCCACGACGCTCCAGATCTCGGGCAGGAAGCGGTGGCGTTTCTCGACGGGCGTCGCGCTGCCCTGGCCCCACTATCAGGTACGGTCAGGGGCGGGCGACACGCTCGTGACGGACTACCGCTTTCAGCAGCCGGTGCAGGACTGGGACGAGTTCGTCCCGCCGACCGCCAGCTCGTTCGAGGAGGTCATGCTGGAACCCGGCGACGTGTTGTGCCTCCCGGCCGGCACGTGGCACAGCGCCGAGGCCATCGGACACTCGCTGGCCCTCAACCTTGCGTTCGGATCGGCTGGCATGTGGGATGTGCTCGAGCCGGTGATCGCGGCACGCGTCCGCACGCGCCCGCCGTGGCGCGAGCCTCCGCCGCTCGTGCTGACGCAGGGGATCCACTGCGGCCAGCTGCCGCCGGACATCGACGCCTTCTTCAAGGCTCGAATCGCCGAGTTGATCCACGTCCTCGAGGATCTCGCCGCTGACACGACGAGCCTCGGCCAGTCATGGCACCGTCTCGTCGTCCACGGATCGGCGGCAGGCGCGGCGGCTGCCTCCACGCCGCCCGAGGCGCCGAACCGGTCTGTGACGCCCGCCACACGGTTGCGGCGGCGAGCGGGCGCGCCCGTCGCGTACGGCTTCGGGCCTGGTCCGCACGGGGAGCGGCGGGTGCTGGTCTACGGGGCCGACCCTCCAGTCGAGATCGCCTACAGCGAGAATGCGCTGCCGTTCTTGGAACGCGCGTTCACGGAAACCGAGTTCGTGGCGGGCGACACGCTCGCGTGGCGAGGTGACGGTCGGGAGTACTCATGGCAGAGCGCTCGCGCGCTGCTCGACGATCTGCTCGCGTGCGGTGCCATCGACATCCAGGAGTGAGTCCGTCCTGCAGCGTGCGTCCGCAACCCGGCTGGTGAACGTGAAACTGGGGCGACCTCGAATCGCCGGCGGCGAATGTGAATTCGACATGCTGTCGGCGTATTCCGATCTGGTGACCACGCATTCGCGTGGGCTGATCAGTTGTCCCGAGCTGACGGCCCGGCGGCGGGATCGGCTGGCACGCCTGAAGGAGCAGCTCGCCGGCCTCGAGAACCTGCATGGCACGACGAAGGCCGGACCGGCCGCCGCGGTCTCGCCGGTACTCGTGATAACCGCGGACGAGGCCTGTGACGCCGGCCAGTTGCCGCCGGCCAGATGGCTGGAATCCGGACCGATTGGCGCCGTTCCCCCGTATCCCGTCCTGCTCGATCTCCTCGAGGCCGCGACACGCCGGCATCGGACGCCCCTGCTCGAGGCGGTGAGCCAGGCCGTCGCGCTGTCGTGGACGGACCTGATTGACGGGGCGCTCGGCGATCCCCGTGCCAGCTTCCCACGATGGGACGACATTCACGGCGGCCGTGGCGACGAGGTCTTCGAGCGGTATCTCGTCAACGCGAGCGCGCTGGCGCTTGCGGCGCTCGGGCCGGAATTCGGCGTCCTTCTGCGCCACGTCGATCCGGCCGACTACGTCTCGCGTGCGTTTCTGGCGCGCCTGCTGCGCGAAGCGCGGTACACCGGACTCCGCGTCGCGGTTCACGCGCGCGGCGACCTCAGGCCCGCCCTCGCACCCCTCCTGGATGATGCGGAAGAGGCGCCCGGACACGCTCGAGACCCTGCCGGCGTTCCTCCGGCGCTCGCACGCCTCCTCGCCGTGTGTCCGTCGGGTCTCCCGCTGCGCGTGGCGAGGCGGCTCCTCCCCGAGCCGGCTGGCCTCTCGTGCTGTCGCACGTGGGCCGGACCCGAGGGCGAGCCATGGCTCTACAGCGACGCGCCGCGGACCGGGGTTCGCGCAGCGATGGATCCGGCGACCGAACAGGCGCTGCATGGCGCCATCTTCGACGCGTGGGAGCCCGATGGCTGGGGGTACCTTCGCCGAGCGCTCCACGCCATCAGGAGCGGCTCCGCGTCGCGCATCCGCTCGCAGCATTCGCCGCTCGTCCATGGCCTGCGGGGGCTCGGCCGCGACTACCTCTACCGGCACTACGACGCCCTGTGCGCACCGGCCGTGCTGGACACGCTCGGACCCGACGAACGCACCAACGCGCTCATCGGGGCGGCGCGCCTCTCCGCCATGACCGGCCGCGACCGCGAGTCGGGCGACGCGGAGACGTCCCTCCGCCTGTACGCCCAGGCGCTGACCACCTCGCGGCAGCCCGTGACCTCGTATCTCCTCTACTCGATCGCGAACACCCACGCCTCGAGACGCGATCCGCAGAGCCTGGCACGCTCGGAATCCGTGTATGCGACGGGGTTCGCGGGTCTCGACGAGATCCCGGACGCCGACGACCGGCTGTACTCGGAAATCCGCCTGCTGAACGGGCTCGCCCTGGTGCGGTACCTGCAGGAACGGGACGAGGAGGCGCTGCAACTCGAGCGCCGGTGCCTCGGGCTTGCCGGTCACGCAGCCGATCGATTCCCAACGATCCTCGAGTGGGCGCGCGATCTCGTCAACGCGAACGCCGCGAAGGTGTACGAACGGCGACTCGATCAGACAGGTCGCGCCGTCGAGCTCCTGGAGGAAAGCTTCAGGACGGGCGGCGCCGCCGCGCAGGAGCACTCGCGGCTCGAGCTCGCTCGCATCTTCTTCGATCGCGGAGGCTACGACGTGGTCTTCGAGCTGCTGAGCGGCGTCTACGGCGATCCGGGCGTGCACCTGTTCGACGAGCCGCGGGAGCTGCTCGCGCGCATGATGCTGGCGCTGTCGTCAGTGCGGCTCGGGCACACAGGCGTCGCCGCGGCGCAGCTCCCGCGGCTGGCGTACTTGTGCCATTCGGCGGGTAAGCCTGAGGCGTCGCGTTTCCTTGACGGGCTCGCCGCCGCGATCGGCGGCGACGGTTCAACTCCCGCCGCCTCCACCAACCTTCGCGCGTGAATGCAGGGGAAGGTTGCCCGCCGTAGCTTCAGCGAAGGCGGCTCGCGACAGGCTTCGATCGACGGCGAGCTCGACGATGCTGGCCGATGACGTTCACGATCTGGCGTCCGACAGTGCCGGGATCGGGCCCGGCGCCGCGCAGCAGGTCGGCGACGGACCAGATGAACGAAGAGAGGTTGATGTCAGTCATCTACTTCGTGCTCGTCCTGGCCACCCGTTCCGCTCGGGACACGATGAGTGCGGAGTGTTCCTTCAAAGCGCCCGCGTTCAGGCCGGCGAGTCCAGGACTGCCGGGGATGGAAGGCGCCTGAGTGATTGCCGCTCCGGCAAGTTCCTTGACCCGGCGCCGGACGAAAGGCACCGCCAACCCGATGTCTTCGGCGAACGCCGGCCACGTCGTTGGGCCGATCTCCTCGAGCGTGGCCCGCTTGGCAATCTTCATCGCAAGCTTCGGCGACAGGTCCGAATAGGCGACCGTCGACAGGAGGTCATAGAACGGCGCGAGGGTCGCGCCGCCAGCC
>JBOGIW010000316.1:0-11887 GCA_050748045.1 Vicinamibacterales bacterium
CTCGCGTTCAGTCGCCGGCAGGTGCTGCAGCCGCTCGTGCTGGACCTGAACCTCGTAGTCCGCGACATGCATAAGCTGCTGCGCCGCGTGATCCGCGAGGACATCGAGCTCACGACGCAGCTCGAGGACGAGCTGTGGTCCGTGTGCGCCGACGCCGGCCAGGTCGAGCAGGTGCTGATGAACCTCGTCGTGAACGCGCGGGATGCGATGCCGCGCGGCGGCCGATTGCACGTCAGCACAGCCAACGTCGTCCTCGACGCGGCGTTTGCCCGCCAGCACGTGGGCGCCGTGCCGGGCGCCTATGTGTCGCTCAAGGTGACCGACAGTGGATTCGGCATGAAGCCCGAGGTGCTCGCCCGCGTGTTCGAGCCGTTCTTTACGACCAAGCCCGTAGGCAAAGGCACGGGCCTGGGTCTCTCGACGGTCTACGGCATCGTCAAACAGAACGGCGGCTACGTGACGGTTCACAGCACGCCCGGCACGGGGACTGCGTTCACGACCTTCTGGCCGGAGGTCCACGAGTCGATCTCGAGCCAGGGCGCGAGCCGTTCGTCCGCTCGCACACTCAGGGGCACGGAAACGATCCTGCTCGTCGAAGACGAAGGGGGTGTGCGCGAGCTCGTCAGGAAGATACTCGAGCGGTACGGCTACCTGGTCCTGTCGGCCCGGGATGCCGCCGACGCCATGACGATCGACGAGCGGCATGACAATCCCATTCACCTGCTGCTGACCGACATCGTCATGCCGGGCCTCAACGGCCCTGACCTCGCGCAACGCCTCGTCAGACGCCGGCCGGCGATGGAAGTGGTCTACATGTCAGGGTTCGCCCACCATGTGGCCGTTGGCCTCGGCTCGGTCAGCGATCGGACCTGCTTCCTTCAGAAGCCGTTCACGGCGGAGACCCTCGCCGCGATGGTTCGGGAGTGCCTGGATCGCCGGACCGGCCCGCAGGAGTCCGTGCCGAAATGACCGGGGTGGCGCACCGGGGGGCGAGTCCGAACGCCGCCGTAACGATTCTCATCGTCGAGGACGATCCTGGAGCCGTCGAGATCTTCACGCAGATTCTCACCTTGAACGGTTACGCGGTCCACGTCGCCGTGGACGCGGAATCGGCATTGCAGGATATCCAGCGCGTCAATCCGTCAGCCATCCTTCTTGATCTGCATCTCCCGATGGCCGATGGCGTGGAGTTCCTGCGTCAGCTTCGAGCCCGCTGGCCGCATGATGGGATACCAATTGCCGTGATTACCGGCGACTACTTCGTCGAGGAAGACATGGCCCGTGAGGTGCAGGCGCTCGGAGCCCGGTTTCATTTCAAGCCGCTCTGGGAGGAGGATCTCCTGAAGCTGGTTCAAGACCTCCTTGACGCCCAGCCGGGTCGGAGCCGTCTGGAGCGTTCATGAGGGAGGAGATCGCCCGGGAGGCGCGGAGGCGAATCCCAGGCGGTCAGGCAGTCGCCGGCGGCTCCACGTGATGGTGAAGGACCGGGCCAAGTTCGCGGCGACGCAGTGTTTTGCCTGTCACGCTGTCCCCGGGACGCGCGATCTGGTATTCAGCACGTTCCCCGAGTAGGCGCGCGATCATCGAGAAGGACGCGACTCAGTCGCGCGGCGCAGGCGGCGACGGCCGTGCCTGCGGGAGCCTGGCGGCAGATGCTCGAGCGGGCGCGCTAACGGGCGCGCCGGCGCGACGCGCCGCGGCGCGAGGTCTTCGACGCGGCGCGCTTGCGCGCCCGGCCCGTCGATCCCGCCGCGGCCGCGCCGGAGGTCGGGGTCTTCCGCGGAGCGTCGGTGGCCGCGTCGCGAACGGGCACGGCACGCTCGACGAGGTCGCTCGCCAGCTGCGTTCCGGCCGCAGCGAGGCGGCTCGCGGCTGCCGAGACGTTGTCCAGGTTCTTGTTCACCACCTGCAGCAGATCGCGATTGATGCCGTTGATCTGCGTGCTCGAGCTTTGCAGCACGGTAATCAGCTCGCGAAACAGGGGAACCGTCGTTCGCTGCAGATCGACAATGGCCTGCGTCACCTTGGCGACGCTGTCCTGGGTGCTCATCCTCCGCCTCCTCCGCGGACCATACGCCGCCTGTCACCACGTGTCAAGGCGCGGCGTGCCTCGTGGTACACTCCGCGTCCTCCACCGCTCTCGTCCGTCCAGCGCCCAGGCAGCCGATGGCCCTGACCCCGGTACGCGCCCTTCGCCGTGCGACTCGCGTGATGTGGGTGTCCCTCTGGTACGCGGGGAGGTTCCTGTCATCGCGATCGCGCAGGCCGCAGGTGCTCCGCGCGTATCTGCAGACGCTCGACGGCGCCTTCCTGAAGCTGGGGCAGGTGCTCGCGATGCGCTACGACATGCTGCCCGCGAGCTACTGCGAGGAGCTGAGCGGCCTTCTCGATCGGCTGCCGCCGGTCGCCTACCGTGACATCGAGGCGATCATCGAGCGCGACCTCGGGCGGCCGTGCGCCGACCTCTTCGCCAGCATCGACCCGGTGCCCGTGAGCACCGCCTCGGTCGCGCAGGTGCATCGCGGCGCGCTGCACGACGGCCAGCCGGTCGCCATCAAGGTGATGCGGCCGGGCGTCGAGGCGCAGTACCGGACCGACCTGGTGCTCATCCGCCTCATGGCCCGCCTGGCGCTCTGGACGAGGCCGCCCGCGAGCGTCGACCTCGAGGGGTTCGTCGGAGAGCTCGTCGATCTCGCCAACGAAGAGCTCGACTTCCGCGTGGAAGCCCGGCACGCCGCGCTGCTGCGCGAATCGCTCGTGGCGGACACGGTGCCGCACTACGTGCCGCAGGTCTATCCGGCGTGCAGCGGCCCGCGCGTGCTCACCCTCGAGTGGCTCGAGGGCGTGTCGGCGAACGAGCTGCTGCGGGCCGTCAGCCGCGGCGACGAGGACGGTCTTCGCGCGTGCGCCGCGAAAGGCGCCGTGCCCGGACAGGTGGCGCGGACGCTCTGCGAGTCGATCATCGCCCAGTGCTTCCGCCATCGGCTCTTTCACGCCGATCCGCACGCGGCCAACGTCATCGTGCTCGGCGACGGCCGGATCGGGTACGTGGATTTCGGGATGATCGGATGGATCGACGAGCGCACCTGGCGCCGGCAACTGCGCCTGAACCTCTCGATTGCGACCGGCGATCTCGACGGCGCCTACGAGGCGCTCCTCGAGACGCTCCAACCGCCGCCCTCGAAGGACCTGCGCCGCTTCGAGCGCGCGTTCAAGCAGCTCCTGCAGCGGTGGATCTTCGCCACGCGTCTGCCCACCTCGTCGCTGCGCGAGCGCAGCGCGGCCTTCTTCTCCCGCGAGCTGTTCTCGCTCGTGAGGGCCGAAGGGATGCGGATGCCGAGCGCCGACATGCGCCTGAACCGGGCGCTCCTCGTCTCGGACATCCTGGTCCTCACGCTGTGTCCGGAGATGCTGCGCCTGCCGCTCCTCGAGCGCTTCTTCAGGGACGAGCTGGCACGGCTCGTCAGCGAGGCGACCCGCGACGGGCGCCTGCTTCGCGGCGGATACGACTCGCTCTTCGCCGTGCTGGACGGCCCGGTCGCCTTGCGCCAGTTCAGCCAGGCGGTCCGCACGGGCGTGGCGGCGCCGATACGCGAGCCGCCGGCCTCGCCGTCGCGCCTCGAGCGCGCGGCGCTCACCACGCTCGCGTACGTCCGTCTCCTCGTCGCCGCGGCCGTCGTCATCGTCGTCGTGAGCGGCGTGCAGGGATCGTCCGTGACGCCATCGGCGTGGGACGCCGGCGGCGCCACGTCGTGGCGGTGGATTGCCGTGGCCTCCGGGGCCGTGCTGCTCCTCGCCATCGGGCGCATCATGCGGGTGCTGCGGTGACGGCCTCCGCGGGGCTCGAGCGGGCTCCCGCGCACCCGGCCGCCCCCGCCACCGACGGCCGTCCGGAGTGCGTCGTGCTCGGGGCAGGCGTCGCCGGGCTCGTCGCCGCGCTCGACCTGGCGCGCGCCGGCTGCCGCGTCACGGTGGTGGAAGCCGCGCCCTTCCCCGGGGGGCGCACCTCTTCGTGGCGCACCAGCTCGGGCCTGCACGCCGACACGGGCTTTCACGTCGTCGCCAGCCACTATCGGACGCTCTTCGACGTGCTGCGAAGCATCGACGCGGCCGGCGATCTTGTCTGGTGGGACCGGCACCTGTTTCGCCGGACTGGAAGCCCCGACCTGTGGTTCCGCCTCACGCAGGCTCCGGCGCCATTCCACCTGCTCCATCCGGCCTGCGCGATGTCGCGCGTCGTCGGCGCGCCGTGGCGCCTCCTCCGCGCCGCATGGGAAGCGGCACGGGCGACCGAGGACGACCTGTGTCGCCTCGACGAGCTGAGCTATCTCGACTGGCATACGCAGCACGGCCTGGATCGGGGCTTCCTGCTCCAGCTCGCGGAGTACGCCGCAGACGCGACGACGTTCCTGCCGCCGGAGCGCGTCTCGGCGCGGGCGGCGCTCTCCTGGATGAAGTACATGTTCCACAGCGCGCGCTCCGCGCGCGTCGGCTCGTGGCGGAGGCCGCTCGCGGAGGCGCTCGTCGGGCCGCTCGTTCGAGCGATCGAACGGCACGGGGGCATCGTCCGCACATCGACAGCCGTGGTTCGACTGGAGCACGGCGCCGGCGGCATTCGACACGCGGTCGTGCGCCGCTCTCGCGCGGCGGGTCCCTGGTGCCGGGCACACGGGCAGCCCGACGTGACGGGATCCGAAGAAACGCTCCGGAGCGACGCCATGATCTCGGCCCTGCCGGTGCAGGCGCTTCGCGCCGTCCTCGACCCGGCGCTCGTGCGCCTGACAGGCCTCGAGCGCGCGCTGACGCTCGACACGGTGCCGGCCTTGTCGGTCGTGCTCGGCTTCGATCGATACATCGCACCCGGCTGGGACGGGGCGCTGCTCGTCGGAGGCTCTGTGATTCGCAACGTCGTGGACCTTGGAGCGCTCTGGGGCCGGCCATCGGGTCCCACGTGCCTTCAAGTGCTCGTCGGGCGGGCCACGGAGCACTTCGCGCGCACCGACGAGGAGATCGTCGGCCTCCTGCTGCACGATCTGCGCGAGCTGCACCCCGCGACGGCGGCCGCGCGGCTGGTGGACGCGCACGTGGCGCGCATCGAAGCCGCGATGTTCGCCGCGACGCCGGGCGCGCACGCCCGCCGGCCGGTATGCCGAACCGGTGTCGAGAACTTCTTCGTGGCGGGAGATTGGACGCGGCACGCTTTCAACGCGTCGATCGAAGGCGCCGCCTGCTCGGGGCGGGCCGCGGCACAGGCCGTCCTGCGGCGGGTCGCGCCGCCGCCCGCGGGAGCCGAACGATGAGGCCTGCCGGCGCCGCGGATCTCGGAGTGCTCCTGTCCGAGATCGGCATTCAGACGGCCCGCCGCCGGCGCGCCGCCGGCGTGCTGCTCATCGCGGCCTTCGAGATCTCCTTCATCGGCCTGGCGCTCGCACAGGCATTCATCGAGTACCGCCTCGGTCTCTCGCCCGTCATCGTGGTGGCGATCGTGTGGGCGGTCTGGACCTGGTGGCATAGCTGGGTGTTTCCGCGCAACCGGCTCCGGCACCTGCGGCGCGCGCACGCGTATCGCGCCGCCTTCGTGCGCGACATCTATCCATGGGTCACGCTCGGGTTCTGCCAGATGTGGCGGCCGCTCGTCAACGGCGACACGCTGGCGAAGCTGCTGCCGGCGCCGCCGGTCTTTCTGGAGGGGCTGTCGCCGGTCGCGATCGTCGCCGGCGCCGTGATGTCGCTGGCGACGCTCGTCATGATGATCTCGGCCATCAGGAGCATCGGGATTGCCAACGCGGCCTTCGTCCCGGAGTTCCGCGACCCGGGCGCCTTCGTGCCCGTGCAGCGCGGCATCTACGCGCATTTCATGCACCCGCTTTTCTGGTCCGGCGCGCTCTTCTCAACGGCGCTGGCCATCGCGATCTCGACGCCCGTCGCGCGCGCGATTGCCGGCGTCAACCTGGCCTACAGCCTGCTGTATGGCCCGCTCGAGAGCCGCCGGCTCCGCCGGGTCTTCGGCCCGGCGTACGCGGCCTACGCGGCGCAGGTGCCGTCGCTCCCGGTGCCGATGGCGTGGAGGAAGAAGCTATCGCGGTGACTTCGACCCGGAGAGGATGAAGTAGCCCGAGCGCGTGCGATCGATCGTGAAGGCGATGAGCAGCAGCCCCGCCAGGAGGTGGCGCCGGCGCTCGGGATCGAGCGGCGAGCGGCGGCCGAGCAGCTGTTGCACGGCGAATCGCGCCGTGGTCAACGGGATGTGGAGCACGGACGGCGTGACGTGCCTGGAGATGTTCTCCACCGTCACGTCGCGGAATCCGAGGGTCGCGAGACACGCCGTGACCTGGTGGAGGTCGCCGAGCGTGTCGAGCGACCAGCATCGGCACAGCGCCTGGTAGCATCGGCGGATCGGCGCGCTCATCTTCCGCTGCGTCTTGAGAAACGCGTCGGCGATCACGAAGCGCTTTCCAGGTTTCAGCAGGCGATGGAGTTCCTTTAGGAGCGCGGCTTTGGTATAACCGGCGGCGTAACAGCTGCTTTCGAGCGCATAGATGCCGTCGAACGACTCCTCGGAGAAGGGGGCCGCCGCGAAGTCCCCCTGCACGAACCTGACACGGGGCCTCGACGCATGGTCCGCCGTGAGCGAGGCGGCCTGGCGAACCTGCCAGGGCACGATCGTGAGGCCGGAGACATGAAGGTTGTCGTACGCGGTCGCCGCCCACCGCGCCGTCGTCCCGAGGCCGCACCCCATGTCCAGGATGCGCTGCGGCGCGCGCGGGTCGAGCTCGAGCCGCTCGAGGACCTCGCGGTTCATCTGCGCGAGCATCGCCTCGAGGTCGAAGGGATTCATGCCGCGGCGGTAGTAGCCGAAGTGCATGTTGAAGTGCCGGCTCCAGGCGCGGTAGTCGGGGCCCGCGTGCGTGTAGTAGCTGACGACATCGGCGATCTGGCGGCTCATCGCGTCGGCCTCTGCGGCGCGAGCGGTTATAACGGGCCGCGCCGGCGGTGTCAACGACGCGGACCGCGGCCTGCGTGATGCGCCCGCCGTCCATCACGCGCACGGGCGCGCCGGGCCCGGCAGGACACGTGCTCTTCGGCCATCTCGGCGATCTCCGGCGGAATCCCCTCGGCTTCTTCACGTCGTGCGCCCGCGACTACGGCCCCGTCGTGCGCCTCCGCGCGGCGGCGTGGAGCGCGTACCTGGTGAGCCACCCCGACCTGGTCAAGCACGTCCTCCAGGACAACGCGCGCAACTACTCGAAGCAGAACGTCGACTACCGGCTGCTCAAGCCGGTCACCGGCGACGGGCTGCTCACGAGCGAAGGGGCCCATTGGTACCGCCAGCGACGCGCGCTGCAGCCTGCGTTCGATCGGCAGCGGATGGCGACGCTGAACGCCGCCGTCACGCGCGGAGCCGCGGCCATGCTCGATCGATGGGACCGCCTCTGCGACGGCGCGCGCGTGGAGCTGACACACGAGCTGGCCCGTCCCATCATCACGATCGTCGGCGAGACGCTGTTCGGATCCGACCTGACGCACGATGCCGATCGCATCGACGCGGCGTTCAGGACCCTGAACGAGCGCTTCGGCAAATGGACCGCCGCGTCGTTCCTCCCGTTCCTCGTCACGCCCGGCAACCTGCGCTGCCACCGCGCGCTCCGGACGCTCAACCGCGTGGCCGCGCGCATGATGGCCGAGTGGCGGCCGGCGGCGGACGGGCCGGGCCACGTGCTCTCGCTCCTGCTCCCGCCGATCGACGCCATGAACGGCGCGCCGCCCAGCCGCCGGCAGGTGCGCGACGAGATCGTGACGTTCCTGCTGGCGGGCTACGAAACCACCGTCACCGCGCTGACCTGGACCTGCTACCTCGTCGCACGGCACCCGGCCGTGGACGAACGGATCCAGGAGGAGCTCCGCGAGGTTGCCGCCAACCGCACCGTGACGGCGGAGGACCTGCCGCGCCTGACGTACACGCGGATGGTCATCGAGGAGTCGATGCGGCTGTATCCGCCCGTGTGGGTCTTGAGCCGGTCGCCCCTCGCGGATGACTGCCTCGACGGCCACCGCATTCAGGCAGGGTCGATTGTCTTCCTCAGCCCGTACGTCACGCACCGGCTCCCGGAATGGTGGAGCGACGCGGAGCGGTTTCTCCCCGAGCGCTTCTCTCCGGAGCGATCGAGCGCGCGGCCGCGCTTCAGCTACTTTCCCTTTGGGGGCGGCCCGCGCGTGTGCATCGGGCGCCACTTCGGCATGACGCAGGCGCAGCTCGTGCTGGCCATGATGCTCCAGCGCTATCGCGTCACGCTGCCATCGGATCGTCCCGTCGAGCCGGTCCCACTCGTCACGCTCCGGCCGCGCAACGGCCTCCACGTCGAGCTCCATCGCCGGCCTTGAGCGAGTGGACTCGTCTACACCGGCAAGTCCGCCACTACCTGAAGTGTGAGCGTATCGTCATAAGACGCCGTGACGGATTGACATGCAGCAGAAACTACGTGGCTCTCCTGCGGCGTGAATTGATTATTCGGAATTCTTTAAGTACTCAATTGGATCGGGCGTTGCAAGGCGCGGGACATCCCCTGCAATGCGGGTTTGGATCACTCGTCCGCCGCCGCACAACTACGGATTCGGGGGCGATCCCCTCCTGGTGGGACGCATCTACAACCTGGACGCAGCTCATGCGTCGGCGTTGCTCCTCGACGGGTGCGCAGAAGTCTACGATCTGCTCACGGCGGAGGAGAGGCGCGCGCGTCTCGGGGCGCAGTCGGAGAATGGGTGGGGCCCCGCGGATCGCCTCCGGTATTCGCCGAAGGGGCCGCAGGCATAACCCGGCTATTTCGCTGCGATCGGCAGCCTCACCGCGAACTCGCTGCCGCGGCCGAGGCCTTCGCTCCGTCCGACCACCGTTCCGCCGTGCGGCTCGACGAGCCGCTTCGCGACGGGCAGCCCGAGGCCGCTCGTACGGTCGGCCTGCATGAACATGTCGAAGATGCTTGAGAGCACGTCGGGCGCGTTTCCTCCGTACTCGCCGGGTGTTCGTGGGAACACCGTCACGGTGCCGAGCAGCGTCTTGCCCCACTACCGGACCGCTCGCGCGTTATAGCGGCGCAACCGTCCCGACGGGCTTCGCACAGCGCCCCTGGTGCGCATGAAGCTCGGCGGACCCGGGTTGTGCGTGAGCCGGGGCCTCGGAAACAATGAAGCGTTTCCCGAGGACAGCCACCATGCGTAGATGTGCCCGGTTCATGCTCTGCCTCTCGCTCGTCGGCGGCAGCGCCGTTCCCGCTGCCGCGCAGGCAACCTCCGATGAGATCCTTCGCGAGCTGGCGGCGCTCCGCGAGGAAGTGCGGCGACTGCGGGAGGAGCTCGACGCCCTCAAGCCGCCGCCGGCCGCCTCGCCGGACATCATCCAGGGGCAGATCGCCGAGCTCGCGCAGACCAAGGTCGAATCGACGACCCGGTTCCCGCTGAAGATCTTCGGCACGATCCACGCGCATGCCTTCGCCAACAGCGCCGCGCCGAACTGGCTCGACATCCCGAATCTCGTCGGGGCGCCTCCGGTGGATCCGGGGACGTTCAGCATGGCGCTCCGGCAGACGCGCATCGGCTTCACCGCAGACGGCCCGGCGCTCGGCGCCGTTCGCACGAGCGGCGTGGTCGCGTTCGACTTCTTCGGCGGCATTCCCGGCTTTCAGACGGGCCAGGTGATGGGGCTGCCGCGCATCCTGGTCGCGTTCGCGCGCTTCGAGGGCGAACGAACCGCCGCGCAGGTGGGACAGGACCACGTGCTGCTGGCGCCGCGCGATCCCACGTCCCTCAGCGGCTTTGCGTTTCCGCTGCTCTTCCGATCGGGGAATCTCTATCTCCGCGCGCCGCACGCCCGAGTCGAGTACTCGGTGGCGCCGTTCCTGCGCGCCGCCGCGGCCGTGGCGGCGCCGATCGGCGGCGACCTGACGGGCGAGGACTATCGCTTCGTGCCGCCCCCGCTCGGCGGCGAGCGATCGCGCCGGCCCGCGGCCGAGGCGCGGATCGAGCTCGGTTCCGCCGATGCGGAGGCGACGCGGCGTGCGGCGCTCGGCCTGTCGGGCCATTACGGCTGGGAACGCCGTCCGGGGACGCTCGCGGGAAGCTGGGCCGGCGCGCTCGATTTCGGCGCGCGCCTCGGCGCCCTCGGTGTCGCGGGCGAGCTGTTCGTGGGCGACAACATCGACGCGTTCGGCGGCGCACTCGGTCTCGACGCCCGTTCGGCCGGCGGCTGGGCCGAGGTCCAGGTGCTGCCGACGCCGCGCCTGTCGCTCCACGCCGGCGCGGGGGTCGACGACATCGGCGACCTGCCGCTCGTTGCCAGGCGGCGCAATCGAAGCGCGTACGGCAACGTCATCTTCTCGCTCACCCCGGAGGTGCAGGCCTCGTTCGAGTACCGCTGGCTGGCGACGCTGCCCCCCGGCGCGGCGGAGCGCCGCAACCATCATCTCGACTGGGTGCTCGCGTACAAGTTCTGAGGAGACTGATGCCAGCCGGATGCCGAGCTCTCGCCTGTCTCGTCGTGCTCGTCGCGTGCCCGTCACTCGCCGTGTCCGGGCCCGTATCGGGCACGGTGCGCATCGTCACGCGCGCCGGCGTCGCGCCGGCCACCGCCATCGTGTACGCGGAGCCCATCGACTCGGCCCCGCCGCGCACGGCGGGCCGCCTTACGCTGGCGCAGCGCAACAAGACCTTCCTGCCCCACGTGCTTGCCGTGCCGGTCGGGTCCACGGTCGCCTTCCCGAACAACGATCAGATCTTTCACAACGTCTTCTCGCTGGCGGGACCGCAGCCCTTCGATCTCGGCCTCTACCGCGCCGGTGCCACGCGCGAGCGCCGGTTCACCCGGCCAGGCCGGTATCGCGTGTTCTGCAACATCCATCCGCAGATGACGGCCCTCGTCATCGTCGTGCCGACCCCGCACACCGCCACCGTCGGCGCCGACGGCCGTTTCGTGCTCGACCTGCCGCCGGGACGCTATCGCGTGACGGCGCTCTCCGAGCGCGCGGCACCGGTGAGCGTGGAGGTCACGAGCGTGGAGGGCGCCGCGACGGCGCCGGCACTGACGCTCGACGAGTCCGGCTGGATCTTCGCGCAGCACAAGAACAAGTTCGGCCAGGACTACCCGGCGGCGGCGTACAAGCGATAGATCTCCGCGCCACGACGTTCACGATATTGCTGGGCCACGAAGGACACAAAGGTCACGAAGGCCGTTTGACTGGTCGGCCTGCAACGCAGGCCGACATGCGCGAGCCGCCTCGGCGGCCAGTCAAACGGCTCGAGGTCGCAAGGTTGGCAAAGTCGCGTGTGAACGCCTTCGAGCTCTTCGTGTTCTTCGTGGCAGAGGATTTCGTGATCGTCGTGGCTCAACGCGCCAGGAGTGCGCCACGTACGCTGCGCGTGATCCAGAACGCTCCCGCAACGGCTACCGCGACGCCGGCGAGTGCAATCAGCGTCAGTCCGCCACGCAGGCGGCGGAGCGGCTCCGAGGCGTCGTCACGCGACCGGGCGACGATCGCCGAAAGGGCGGGGCGCTCGCTGAGCGGCACCTCGCGTGCGGCGAAGCGCTGCGCGCCGACGACGACGGCCATCGCGCGATCCGTGCGGCCGCCGGCGTCGCGCCACGACTGCAGCGACGGCCACGGACTCTGCGATCCCCGGAGCGTCGATCCCAGGACGCCGGTGGCGACGAGCACCACCTCGTCCTGCGTCGCCTCGCCGAGCGACTGTGCGAACGCCTGATCGATCGGCATGGCCGCGATCACGTGACCGAAGAGCGCGCCGCCGGCCTGGGCCGGCTCCGCGGCGGCGTGGTGGAGACCTCCGTCGATCGCCACGACGGCCGGCGCTCCGCCGTGCGTCACGAGCTGTTCGACCC
>JBOGIW010000317.1:0-4870 GCA_050748045.1 Vicinamibacterales bacterium
GGCCGGTGTAGATGACCTCCATGCCCGCGTCGCGCAACGCGCGCGCGATGACCTTGGCGCCGCGGTCGTGGCCGTCGAGGCCGGGCTTGGCGATGACGACTCGAATCTTCCGGCTCATCAGATGACCGGCGTTTCTTCGTATTCGCCCCAGACGTCGCGGAGCGCGTCGCACATCTCGCCGAGGGTCGCGTAGGCCCGCACGGCGTCGAGGAGGAGCGGCATGGTGCTGTCGCTCGCGCGCGCGCCCGCCTTCAGCGCGTCGAGCGTGCGCCTCACGGCGTCGTGGTCACGCGTCGCCTTCAGCCGCTCGAGCCTGCCGAGCTGCGTATCGGCCGCCGACTCGTCGATGTACAGGATCTCGATCGGCGCCCCGTTCTCGGCGACGAAATCGTTGACGCCGACGATGATCTTCTCGTGCTGCTCCACCGACTGCTGGAAGCGGTACGCGCTCTCGGCGATCTCTTTCTGCGGGTAGCCGCGCTCGATCGCCTCGACCATGCCGCCCATGCGGTCGATCGTGTCGAAGTAGGCCAGCGCTTCCTCCTCGAGGTCGCGCGTCAGCTTCTCGACGAAATAGGATCCGCCGAGCGGATCGACGACGCCCGTCACCCCGCTCTCGTGGGCGATGATCTGCTGCGTGCGCAGCGCCAGCGTGGCGGCCTCGGCCGTCGGGAGCGCCAGCGCCTCGTCGAGCGAGTTGGTGTGCAGCGAGTTGGTGCCGCCGAGCACCGCGGCCAGCGCCTGGAGCGCGGTCCGCACCACGTTGTTGTACGGCTGCTGCGCCGTGAGCGAGACGCCGGCGGTCTGGGTGTGGAAGCGGAGCTGCCAGGACCGCGGGTTCTTCGCCTTGAAGCGTTCGCGCATCACGTGCGCCCAGATACGGCGTGCGGCGCGATACTTCGCGATCTCCTCGAAGAAGTCACTGTGTGAGTTGAAGAAGAAGGAGATGCGCGGCCCGAACGCGTCCACGTCGAGGCCGGCGTTTACGCCGTACTGCACGTACTCGACGCCGTCACGCAGCGTGAACGCCAGCTCCTGCGCCGCGGTCGCCCCCGCCTCGCGGATGTGATACCCGCTCACCGAAATGGTGTTCCACTTCGGCACGTGGCGCGCGCTGAACGTGAAGATGTCGGTGATGAGGCGCATCGACGGCCGCGGCGGGAAGATGTATTCCTTCTGGGCGATGAACTCCTTCAGGATGTCGTTCTGGATCGTGCCGGAGAGCGTCGCCCAGCTCGCGCCCTGCTTCTCCGCCACGACGAGGTACATCGCGTAGATCATCGGCGCCGGCGAGTTGATCGTCATCGACGTCGTGATGCCGCCGAGGTCGATGCCGTCGAAGAGCGTCTCCATGTCGGCCAGCGACGTGATGTTCACGCCGCACTTGCCGACTTCCCCGAGCGACAGCTCGTGATCGGGATCGCGGCCCATCAGCGTCGGCAGATCGAAGGCCACGCTCAGGCCCGTGCCGCCCGCCTTCAGCAACTGCCGGTAGCGCTCGTTGGTCTCCTCCGGCGTCCCGAACCCGGCGAACTGCCGCATGGTCCAGAGCTTGCCGCGATAGCCCGAGGGATGAATGCCGCGCGTGTAGGGGAAGGCGCCCGGGTCGCCCAGATCGCGCGCGTAGTCGAGCGACCGGATGTCGTCCGGGGTGTACAGCCGGTCGATGGGGCGCCCCGAGATCGTCGTAAAGGGGCCCGTCCGTTCAGGGGCCTTCTCGAGCGCCGGCTCGAGGACCTCGCGCGCCCACTTCTCCTTGCCGGTCTCCGGGACGACGGTCTTCATACACGTCTATGTTAACTCCCAACTCCCAATCCCCAATCTCCAACTCCCAATCCCCAACTCCCAATCTCCAACTCGCAAATCCCCGATCCTCAACTCCCAACTCCCAACTCCCAACTCCCAATCCCCAATCTCCAATTCCCTCTCCGGGGCAGGCGGTTAGTGCTGCGTCGGCGGAGCCGCCGCGGCCCGCTCGAAGACGACCTTGCCGCCGACGATGGTGTGGGTGACCTTGGCGTTCAGGAGTTGGGCGGGGTTTCTCCTGCCTGCCTCGACGAGGTTCGTGTCGAACACGGCCACGTCGGCCAGCTTCCCTGGCGTGAGCGTGCCCTTCACGTGCTCCTCGAACGTTGCCCAGGCCGGGCCCTTCGTGTAGGCCTCGATCGACTCCTCGATGGTCAGCCGTTCCGCCGGGAACCATCCAGCCTTCGGCTCGCCCGTCAACGTCTGGCGGCTCACCGCCGCGTAGAGCCCGTAGATCGGGCTCAGGAAGTACCGCGCCGCATTCGTGCCCGGACTGTCGCTGCCGAAGATGAGCGTGGCGCCGCTCGTCTTGAGCGTGCGGAACGCATAGGCGCCCTTCGATCGCTCCTTCCCGATGCGCTCCTCCATCCAGCGCATGTCGTCGGACACGTGGTAGGGATTCACTTCCGCGACGAGGCGGAGGCGTCCGAAGCGCGGGAAGTCGTCGGGGTGCACCACCTGGGCGTGGATCATGCGCCAGCGATGATCCGTGCCGGCGAGCTTCGTCTCGGTGAGGAGGCGCTCGTAGATGTCGAGCAGGATGCGCACGCCCTGGTCGCCGATCGCATGAACGTGCGGCGGGAGGCCGGTCTTCACGGCTTCCGCGATCAGCTTCTCGAGGTTGCCCGGCGGCCAGCGCGTGTAATGGTCCTCCTCGGTCATCTGGAGCGCCGCCCCTTCGACCGGCTCGGGGTGCATGATGTGGCGCGGATACCCGCGGTTGTTCGGGTTGTGGTCGTACGGGCGGAAGAACATCGCGCCGCTGCTGCCCATGATGCCGTCGACCCACGCCTTGTACCCGACGACGCGGAGCCACTCGTCGCCGAAGCCACGGGAGAGACCGAGCCGCGCCACGTGCGCCACGTCCCAGAGCTGAGGGCGGATCGAGATGCGCGAGGTCAGCTCGCCGCTCCGCCGCAGCGCCTGGTACGCCATGAGCTGCTCCCCCGAGGTCAGGTCCTGCATCGTCGTGATGCCGCCCTCCCGCGCTTCCTGCAGCACGGCGCGCACCTGCACGAGGCGCTGCTCGAACGGGATCGGCGCCTGCACGCGCCGCACGAGATCGGCGGCCGTGCCCTTGAGGATCCCGGTCGGCCGGCCGCCGGCGTCCTTGACGATCTCTCCGCCGGGCGGGTCCGGCGTCGACGCGGTGATGCCCGCCAGGTCGAGCGCCTTCGTATTGGCGAGATACATGGAGCGATCGAACCGGTTCACGAGCACCGGATGATCCGGAGTCACCGGGTCAATCAGCTCGCGCGACGGAGTAAACGGTCCCCTTGGGCTCGATGCACCTGATGCACCTGGGGCACCTGGTGCACCTGGGGCACCTGATGACCCTGCCGACCACTGCTCGTACGCGCCCCACTCGCCGCGTGTGATCCACGCGCCCCTCGGCAGCCGCTTCGCGGCGGCCGCCATCCGCTCGCGAAACGCGTTCGGTTCGTGCACGTCGAGGAGGTTGACGCCGACGAGCAGCGCGCCCGTGCTGTCGATGTGGACGTGCGCGTCGTTGAAGCCCGGCGTGACGAAGCCGCCCCGCGCGTCGATCACGCGCGTGCGCGGGCCGGCCAGCCGGCGGATCTCCGCGGACGTGCCGACGGCCACGAGGCGATCGCCCGCCACGGCGATCGCCTCCGCGGTGGGCTTCTGCGTGTCGACGGTGTACACGACGCCGTTGACGATGGCGAGATCGACGCCCTGTTGGGCCGCGAGCGGCACAAGCGCGGCCGCCCCGATGAGGGCGATCGGCAGCAGGGATTTCATGCGCACACGCTAACACAGATACCTGGCGCGCCTGCCGCCCGGTTCCCTTGACTTGTCAGGAAATGTCACGTTAGCCTGACCTGTTTGGACTCTTTCGGTTCGTGGCACAGGGGCTGGCACGAGCCGCTCCGCGCGAGGTGACAAGCGGCATGGCCGAGCACGGCGCAATCTTCGGGGCGATGCTCCAGGAGTTCGATGGGGCCGCCCGCCTCCTCAATCTCGAACCCGGCATCTGGCGAATCCTCACGCATCCCAAGCGACAGATCATCGTGTCCTGCCCGGTGCAGATGGACAACGGTGACATCGAGGTCTTTACCGGTTACCGCGTGCAGTACAACATCACCGCCGGTCCCGCGAAGGGCGGCATCCGCTATCACCCGGATGTCTCGCTCGACGAGGTGACGGCGCTGGCGGCGTGGATGACGTGGAAGTGCGCGGTGGCCCACATCCCGTTCGGCGGCGGCAAGGGCGGCGTCGTCTGCGATCCGACGCGGATGTCGCGGCGCGAGCTCGAAGCGCTGACGCGCCGCTACGTCGCCGAGATCATCGACGCGATCGGTCCCGAGCGCGACGTGCCGGCGCCCGACGTGAACACGAACGAACAGATCATGGCCTGGTTCATGGACACCTACTCCATGCACGTCGGCCATACGGCCACGGCCGTCGTCACCGGCAAGCCGATCGAGCTCGGCGGCTCCCTGGGCCGGCGCGAGGCCACGGGCCGCGGCGTGATGATCGTGACGCGCGAGGCGGCGAAGCATCTCGGCCTGAAGCTCAAGGGCGCGACGGTCGCCGTGCAGGGGTTCGGCAACGTCGGGTCGGTCTCGGCAGACCTGCTGGCCAGGGAGGGCGCGAAGATCGTCGCGGTGACCGATTGGAAGGGCGGCGTCTTCAACGGGAACGGCCTCGATATCGCCAGGCTCATCGAGCACGTGAAGCCGCACAAGACCGTCGACGGCTTCTCCGGCGGCGAGCCGCTCGCCGGCGACGACATCTTCGGCCTCGACGTGGACATCCTCATTCCGGCGGCGCTCGAGAACCAGATCACGATGGAGACGGCGCCGAAGGTGAGGGCGAAGAT
>JBOGIW010000318.1:0-12960 GCA_050748045.1 Vicinamibacterales bacterium
GTCTCCGCCTCGCAGGCGGGTGTGCCCGGTCCGTGCTCGGGCCCTGCTTGCGCGCGCTCGAGGCGGATCTGCACGGACGGGTGGAACCGCCGCGATGCGATCACCTCCTCGAGGCTCTTCACGGGCGTGCGGCCGGCGTGGCCGGCGAACCACCGGTTGATGTCGTACTTGAAGCCGCCGCACGGCGGCATGTTCTCCTGCCGTCGAACCTGGTCGAGCCCTTCCACTCTGGCCGGATCGACGATTGTCGCGCCGGCGCGCTGCATGTCGGCAATCGCCGCCGTGAACACCGCGATCACCTCCCGATCGGTCGAGTCGCGCTCGTACGCCTGGCGCAGCACGCCAAGACGCGCGTCGCGGAGGCCGTCGCGCACGAGTGCCGCGGCGTAGCGCTCGCGCGGCAGGCCGCGGCTGGCGGCCGTCGCCGGATCGCTCGGATCCTCGCCGGCGATCACCTGAAGAACCGCGACGGCGTCCTCGAGCGCGCGGGTCATCGGTCCGGCGATATCCGCCAGCAGGTTCAGCGGCACTACCCCGGCGCGGCTCGTCAGCCCCATCGTCGAGCGGATGCCCGCCAGCGACTGATGGGACGCTGGTCCGCGGATCGAGTTCCCCGTGTCGGAGCCGAGGCCGATGAGGCCGAAGCTCGCGGCCACGGCGGCCGCCGTGCCGCCGCTCGACCCCGCCGTGACGCGATCGAGCGCGTACGGGTTCCGCGTGTAGCCCGGCAGGATCGATCCGACCGTCTCATACGGGTTGAACGCCCACTCGGCCATGTTCGACTTCGCCAGGACGATGGCGCCGGCCTCCTTGATGCGCTGCACCTGGAAGGCGTCGGTCGCGGAGACGAAGCCTTCGAGCGCGAGCGATCCGGCCGCGCTCGGGAGCCCCACCGTCTCGAAATTGTCCTTGACGATGGCCGGGACGCAGTGGAGCGGACCGGTCAGACCGCGCTCGGCAAACCGCCGGTCCAGGTCGTCCGCCGCAGCGCGCGCCTCGGGGTTGATGACGACGATGGCGTTGAGCGCGGGGCCGTTCTTGTCGTACGCGTCGATGCGACGGAGATAGGCGTCGACGAGCGCGCGGCATGTGAGGTGTCCGGCGGTCATGGCCTCGTGGACACCGGCAATCGTGGCTTCCTCGACTCGAAATGCCGTCGAGGACTGCGCGGCCGGCAGCGCGGCGAGCAGGAAGGGAGCGATGGCGAGCGAGAGGCGGCGGCGCATCGCGCACGATTAGACCATGGTACGATTCAAGGCCCAATGCCTTGCGCCGACGGCTCGAGGCCCGCGCCAGACGACAATTACGATCCTGCGCCGCGCGGGACAGGATTGTCATCGGGACGGACGCCGGCGCGCGACGTCGGCCGCAACCGGACGCGGCAACGTGCTTGCACCTGGGTGCGGACGCCATGGCTCGGACCCGAGTGGCGGTTGCCAGCCGGTCGCACGTCGAGCGCGCCACGCTCGTGGAGTGGCTCGAATCGGGCGGCTATCACCCCGTGCCCGTGCCCTTCGCCACGGCCCCACCGCGCGATCTCGAAGCGCTCGGCTTCGAGATGCTGATTGTCGACAGCGAGCTGATGGCCGTCGGCTCGCTCGTGCACGTGGCGCGGTATCGCCCGACGCCGCGGCCCGTGATTGTCATCGGCGACGAAGACGTGGAGGCGGAGGTCGAGGCCGAGCGCCGTGGCGCCACCTATTTCGTGCGGCCGCTCCAGCGGGGGGCGCTGCTCTTTGCCGTGACCCTGGCCCTTGCCGAAGGACGGCCGATGCGGCGCTCGGCGCGCAAGTCGGTGCCGCCGATGCCGGCCTCGATCGAAGGCGTCGCGTCGCGCATCGTCGACGTGAGCTATGAAGGCGTGCGGCTGGAGCTCGCGGCGAGAGACCGCGCGACGCTGCCGCCCTTCTTCACGCTGCGCGTGCCGATGGTCAACGTGAGCGTCCACGTGCAGCGCGTCTGGACCGGCGCCGGGAGCACTGTGCGCACGTCCGGCGTCCTCTGGTGCGGCGGCGCGCTCGGCATGAACCAGGAGCGGGCGGTCGTCTCCTGGCGCACGCTCGTCGACCGCACGCCGCAGTCTCGATGAGCGATTGCGCGGAACGTGTCGTGGTCGAGCACGTGATCAGACCGTAGAGGCGAGTCCACTCGGCCTGCTGGCGCGATCTGCGGCCGCGAGCGGCCGAGCGCGTCAGCCGCTGAACACCCACGCCAGGAAGCGGTCGAACATGTAGTGAGTGATCCCGATACCGGCGCCGACCACCCACGGCTCGGAGAATCCGTGCACCTGACCGGCGACGAGCGCGGCAAGAACACCGACGACGGCAGACCGCAGCGGGCGCTTCAGGCCCTTCGTCCAGCGGCGGCGATTGGGCGGTGATGGGACGGTCCCGACGGCTTTCATAGCTCCTCCTGACGAGCCCCATACCCTCGTCAGTTTCGCGACATCCGTTGCGCCCGGCCGTACAGAAAGCCCTGACGGTACGGATCCGGCGCCGGCGCGCCGCGGACGAGGGCCTTCTTCCGCCGCCGCCGCCGCCGTTCGTACGGCAGCCCGAGGTATCCGTGAACGAACCCGCGGACACAGGGCGTGCAGGCCCGCACGTTGGTGGGGGCCACGCCAATCGTCATCGCGAGCCACTCCGCCAACCGCGTGATCGCATTCGCAACTGGTGCACGCATTGCGGCTGCCTCCGCTCAGTGAGCCAGCTTCCAGCCGGCTCCCTCATTCATGAAGCTGATCTCTACCGGAAGGGGTTTCCGGCGCCGTTCGCAGTGCGAATGGAGCTTCGCGTCGGCCCCCTGGCCTTCCGCCGTGCGGTTCGCGTGAACGTCCCGACCGTCGTCGGGCTGCGGTAGCCGGCGGTCGGTGTAATCGCCGCTGGCACGACGTTGGTTCATGTGACTCCTCCCAAGTTCTTCCGCGTAAGAAAATGTCCCTGGCAGCGCGACAGAAGTCAGAACGGGGGAAGACTACCACCGGTCCAGCCAGGGTTTTATTCAGAATTGCCGGGTTCTCAAGCTTGTAAGGTCAGCACTAGGCCGTTGATCGAGAATTTAAAGTAAATTCCTCATTAACAGTAATTTACAGACGATATCCACTAGCGAAATTCCATCTTGTTCCAGTAATGGCAAGTCAATTCTTGTTGGAGAGCCTCACAGCTGGGGCTGTGCCGCTTGTAAGATTGGGCCGCTGGGAAGAAGACGGCCGCCTCATGCCGCCTACGACCTGGCGGAGACTGTACGCGCCATGGAGAAGCCCATCCCGATCTGGCAGCGCGTGCTGTGGGTGCTGTGGGAGAGGAAAAGCGCGCATCCCGATGCGCCACTGCTCGAGCCGTTCGAGATCATCGCGGCGCTCGAGCTGCCGCCCAATCAAGCGCAGGTGTATACGGCCCTCAGCCGCCTCGCCGACGATCGGCTGGTCTCGCGGCGCCGGGTGGCCGGCCGCCACAAGTACGCCATCACGCCGGCCGGCATCCAGGCGGCCGAGCGGGCGCCGAGCACACGTCCCTGGGGGAATGGGACCGTCGTGGCCACCGCTCGCGCCAGCTATCGCATTCTCGAGCAACTGCGGCCCGTCGGGCGGCTTCCCTCGGCCCGCGTGGAGGTGTTCAAGGCGGCGCCGACCGTGTCGCGTGCGGATCAGGCGCTCGCCGGCCGCCCCGTCGTCATCAAGACGATTCCGAATCATCAGGTGGAGCACCTGCGAACCGCGGACGCCTACGATCGCGCGACCTACATGAGGGAGTTGAACGACGTTTTCGAATCGGAGATCCAGAAGATCAGCACGGCGCCGGGCTTCTCACGTGTGGCGCGAACGCTCGATTGGGGGCGAGAGACGCTGTACATTCCCGGGCGCACGCCCTTGCACCTGCCGTTCGTAGTGCAGGAGCACATCGAGGGGCCCGATTTGCCCGGGTACTTCGCCAGGGGCATCGCATCGCCGTTCACAGGCCTCTCGAGCCTCGAGCAATGGTTCGAGCTGGCCGAATGGCTCGCCGAGGGGCTCAAGGAGGTGCACGCAGCCGGTGCCTTTCACCGGCATATCTGGCCTGGCACGATCTTCATGCGGCAGGAGGGCCCGGTCTTCGTGGACCTGATCGAGGCCGTCTTTCACGTGCCGTCCTGGCCTGTGGGCTCACTGGAACTGCCGCTGCCCGAGGATCCCCGAGTGAAGGCTTCTTCACCGGCGGCGTCGGAGTCGGACGCGTTCGTGGCCCCGGAATGGCGAATCGGCAAGCGGCTGGAGCCGAGGCGGACCGCCGACCTGTACTCGCTCGGAGCGGTGCTGTACTACGCGGCCACGGGGCGGACGCCGAATTTCGATATCCAGGATCGCGAGGCACTGAAGAAGGCCGTGGTGCAGGCGCTGCAGGGTTCGATTGCCGCCGACAACTACGGGGTGGCTGACATCATCAGCCGCTGTCTTCGCTTCTCGCCGGACGACCGCGTATCCGACACGTACACGCTGTTGAGCGACATACGGCTGTTTCGAGGGACTCCACGAACCCTCCAGGTCGGGGACGCGCTGACGCTGGTGACCCACGTCAACCACATTGCGGAGTCTCAGCAGGGCGGCGTCTTCGCCTCCCTGGCTGCCGTGGAGCTCGAACAGTTCGAACGCGCGATCGCCGAGCTCACAGCGGGCTCTCTGACCGTCGGCGAAGGACATGACAACCTGGTGGTGAAGCTGTGCAGCTATCTGTCCACGCTCGGGGCAGGTGACGAGTACTGGGCCGTGACGCTTCCGGACTTCTGGCGTGCCGAGAACCTGGGTCTCCGTGGACGATACCTGTCGATGAACGCCGAGATCGTCCGGCGAGGCGCCACGGTGCTGCGCGTGTTCCTGTTGACCGATGACGATCTGCGGAGAGTGGAGGTGCGCGCGATCATCGATGCGCAACGGGAGATCGAGCGGGACATCGTCAAGAAGGGCTCGAAGATCAAGGGCTCGCTTGTCCTGCGCTACCTCCGCGTCACCGAGGCCCAGCGGCAGTCGGTCTGCAGGCAGGGACAGCAGGTCGGCCTGTGGGTGAGGGGCGACTCGCTCGTGGAGGTCAGACCCATCTACAACTCGAAAGGCGTGATCAACCGCGTCACGATCCGGAGGCTGGAGAGCAGCAGGGCGGACATGGAGCACACGTGGTTCGACCGCTTCTTCAAGCACAAGGACGCGCTTCCGCTGAAGGCCTGGGGCAGCGACTGACAGCGGATTCGACTGCGCGCCCAAGGCGCCCGTGCACATGAAGTAAGCTCGAAGCATGCCACGACTGATAGCCGCGCCCATCATCCTGCACGCGGCGGGGACGCCGCCGAAGCGGATCGAGGAGTTCACCGGACGCGTCAACTCGGGCCATGCCCACGTCAGCGTCGCCCGGATGACGTCGCCGGCCGGCTGGCGTGAGCCGGGGCAGCGCCCGGACTTCGAAGAGATTACGGTGGTGCTGCGCGGCACGCTGCGCGTCGAGCATCAGGGTGGTGCGCTCGATGTCGGCGCCGGGCAGGCCGTCGTGACCGAGCCGGGCGAGTGGATCCGCTACAGCACGCCCCACGAGGGCGGCGCCGAGTACGTGGCCGTCTGCCTCCCGGCGTTCACGCCCGAGACCGTTCACCGCGACGGCGAGTAGCGCGCGAACGCCGCCGGTGTGCGGGCTCCGGGCGTCCAAGCACGGCTGCCACGAGACAATCGCACGAACTGCGCGAGCCGCCGATCCTCTCAGCGTGATCCGGCCGGCGCCCTCGAGTACTCCAGCATCTGCGTGGTGAGGTCGCGCGGATACGAAATCTTCACATCCGCGATCTGCCCGTCGCGGCCCATGACCGGCGTCAGCTTCGGCATCACGAAGCCGGTGTAGGAGCTGAGGTTCAGCTTCTCCACGCGCGCCACGACCTCGTCGCGCAGCTTCGGGTCGAAGTGGACGCCGTGGGTCTCGAAGAGCGATTTCGCCGCCGCGTAGTCGCCTTCCGCCTTGATCCGCTGCACCTCGGCGAGCAGCCGGCCCGCGCCCTCGCGGAACGCTTTCGGATCCACCATGACGTAGTACGTCTTGCCGCCGCGCGTCCGCTCCTCGACGGCCTTGGTGTTCGCCATGAGCCACCGGACGATCATCTGCCGGTTGCGCATGTGGTCTTCCTCGATCTCGTTGCGGTCTCGCACGCGGCGGAGCTGCACGAGCGCCTGGCGCGTATAGGCCTCGTACTCCGTGCGGACGATCGCATCCTGGTCGGCGGCGGGCACCACCTGCAGCTCGGCCAGCTTCGGATCGGCCAGGAAGTAGAGCGCCACCAGGTCGGCGCGTCCCTCCTCGATGGCGGAGAACTGCTCCTTGAGCGCCGCCTGCGGCGTCACGCCGAGCGCCGCCGACACGCGCCCCGAGGCATGACCGATCACTTCGTGCATGTCCGTGTGCAGCTCGGAGGCGAACGCGCCCCACGTCGCCGCGCGCGCGGTTTCCTCCGCGCTCCAGGCGAACTCGCTGCGCATGGTGGCGGGCGTCGCCTTGTCGGCCGCCTCGATCACGTTCGACAGCGACACCGATTTGCTGCCGTACCGCTCGCGGATCGACTGGTCGTTCGGCAGGTTGATGCCGATCGCCGACACGGGTCCGGCATCCCCCGTCTCGAACACCACGTCGATCGCGTTGGCGACGATGCCCCGCACCTCGGGCTTGCGGTACTTCGGATCCCACGGCATGTGGTCTTCGAACCACTGGGCGCTCCCGGCGATGCGGCGGATGCGCGCCGTCTTCCGCTGGTTCACGTAGAAGACGATCCCCTCCCACGACCCCTTGATGCCGCGCGGATCCAGGTACACCTCGATGAACCCGTTGATCGTGTCCACCGCCGAGTCCTTGTCGCGGACCCACGCGATGTCGTACTGCACGCGGTCCTCAGTCTCGCCCGTGCGGTAGAAGCGGACGAGCGCGCCGAGCGCGTTCGCCGTCGGCTCGGATGCGAACGGGATCGCGGCCTCGAGGTGCCTGACGATCTCCGCAATCTGCGGGGCATAACGCCCGCCCGCGCGGTACACCTCTTCGACGAGCGTGCCGTCACGCTTCACGAGCCGCGAGTTCAGCCCGTACTTCTCCGTGAAGCCCTTCAGGTCCGCCATGCCGACGTTGGAGTACAGGTTGTTGGCGCTGGCCGTGAGGATGTCCTGGCCGGGGGGCGGGTTCTTGTTCGTGACGATCGGCTCGTGATGCGGATCGAGGAACATCGGGCCGAGGCGGCCGACGAGCGCGCTCACCGGCTCGCCGGCGCGCACGGGCAGCGCCGCGCCGTTCCTCGATGCCGCTCGGACCGCGGCCTCGAGCGCCTCGGAGGTCAGGTTCAGGACGAACTTGCGCGCGGTGAGGTTGTTGTACGGACCGTTGTTGATCCAGAAGAGCTTCGTGTACCGCTGAACCTCCCGCAGCGTCGCGGGGTCGATGCCCTGCGGGTGCGTCAGGATCGCTTCGACCACGGCACGCATCTCCAGCGCGTGGCGGTGCTTCTGATCGAAGAAGATGTCGCGGCCGGCCAGCGCCGCCTGGTACAGGTGCCAGACGAGCGTCTTCTCCTCGAGCGGCAGCTCGTCGAAGCCGTCGGCGTACACCTGCACGACCGCGGCATCGTCGACACGCTCGAGCAGATACGGGCGATCGGCCGGAGGGGACGGCTGGAGCAGCAACCCGGCGAGGCCCGCCAGCAGGAATCGGGTCGTCATCATCGCATCACCTTGTCGATAGCTTAACCGCTCGCCGTGTCAGCTCGGCGGTATCGGTGAATCCGGCGTCCGTTGGTACGCCTGATGCTCGGCATCCCGATGGCGACGGTGCACGTCGCAGGAGGGAATGATGCTGCAGAGGTTGGCTGTGCTGCTCTGCGCCTCGGCACTGGCCGTGGCGTGCGGACAGAGCGATGCGGGGATCACGACGGCCGTCAAATCGAAGCTGGCCGCCGACGACATGGTGAAGGCGTACGAGATCGACGTCGACACGCGGGATCGCGTGGTCACGCTGACCGGCGAGGTCGAGACGCCGGTCGCGCGGGATCAGGCGCTGCGGCTGGCGCGAGAAACCGACGGCGTCCGCAGCGTCGTCGACCAGTTGCGGATTGGCAAGACCGCAGCCACCGCAGGCGTCGCCGGCCGGGAAGGCGAGGTGGAGGCCGGTGCGGGGCGCACGGCTGGTGAGGCGGCCGACAGGGCCGGCGCCGTGGTGACCGACGCGGCGCTGACGTCGGCGGTGAAGGCGAAGCTCCTGGCCGATCCGGCGGTCGCCGGGCTGCGGATCGACGTCGACACGAGGAACGGCGTGGTGACGCTGACCGGCGACATGGCCTCGTCCGCCGAGGCGGACGAAGCCATCCGGCTCGCCCGAACGACCGAGGGTGTGCGGGACGTCGTCAACCGGTTGCGCGTGACGGCGCGAGAAGGCGCCCGGTAAATTGAACGTCAAAGGTCAAGAGTCAGAAGTCAAAGGGCAACGTCAGGAAGCGAGGAGTCAGGACGTCACGACCAGAAGGTTTGGAAGTCACACTGCACGAAGGAGCATGTAGAATAATCCGACTTCTGACTTCTGACTTCTGACTTCTGACTTGATCCCATGATTCGCGGCGTGCACACGATGTTCTACACCTCGCAGCCGGAAGCGCTCCGGGCGTTTCTCCGCGACACGCTGGGCCTGCGCGCCAGCGACGTCGGGGACGGATGGCTGATCTTCGACGTGCCCGAGGCCGACATGGGCTGTCACCCTTCGGACGAGGACGGCGGCAAGCCCTCCGGCACGGCGGACATCTCCTTCTACTGCGACGACATTCACCGCACCGTCGCGGACCTGCAGAGCAAGGGCGTCGAGTTCGCGCACGAGGTCGAGGATCACGGCTACGGCCTCGTCACGCACATGAAAGTTCCCGGCGGGTTCGTGGTGCAGTTGTACCAGCCACGCTACGAGACCGGCTTCGATCGGCCGCCTGCCGGGCGTTGAGCCACGCGGGGTTGTCCTGGCTGGCCCGTCCGGCGGCCGTCGTGGTACAGATCAGACCGTGGCGAACGCACCGCACAAGAAGATCTGCGACACCATCCTCGAGGCCATCGGCCACACGCCGATGGTCCGCATCAACCACATCACGAAGGGGCTCATCGAGGCGGAGGTGCTCGCCAAGATCGAGACGTTCAACCCCGGGAACTCCATCAAGGATCGGATGGCGGTGCGGATGATTGAAGACGCCGAGCGCGCGGGCACGCTCGGGCCCGGCGGTACGATTATCGAGGGTACGTCGGGCAATACCGGCATGGGGCTGGCAATCGCCGCGGTCGTGAAGGGCTACAAGTGCATCTTCACCACCACCGACAAACAGTCGAAGGAGAAGATCGACGCGCTCAGGGCGTTCGGCGCCGAGGTGATCGTCTGTCCGACGAACGTCGATCCCGAGGATCCACGCTCCTATTACTCCGTGTCGTCACGCCTCGAGCGGGAAGTCCCCAATTCCTGGAAGGCCAATCAGTACGACAACCTTTCGAACGCCGCGGCGCACTACGAGCAGACCGGTCCGGAGATCTGGGAGCAGACCGACGGGACGGTCACGCACCTGGTGGTCGGCGTCGGCACGGGCGGGACGGTCACGGGCGTCGGCCGGTATCTCAAGGAGCAGAACCCCGCGATCAAAGTGTGGGGCATCGACACCTATGGGTCGGTCTTCAAGAAGTACAAGGAAACGGGCATCTTCGACAAGAACGAGATTTACCCCTACATCACCGAGGGGATCGGCGAAGACTTCCTCCCGCGGAACGTCGATTTCAGCGTGATCGACCACTTCGAGAAGGTGACCGACAAGGACGCGGCGCTCATGACCAGGCGCATCGCGCGCGAGGAGGGGATCTTCGCGGGCAACTCCGCCGGCTCGGCGATCGCCGGCCTGCTCCAGCTCCGGGACCGCTTCACGAAGGGCGACGTCGTGGTGGTGATCTTTCACGACCACGGCTCGCGCTACCTGGGGAAGATGTTCAACGACGAGTGGATGAGCGAGAAGGGTTTCCTCGAGAAGAGCGGCATGACGGCCCGCGATCTCGTCGCCCTGCGCGTATCGGGCGAGCTGTACGCCGTCGAGGCCAGCCGTCCGGTGGAGGAGGCGGTGAAGGTGATGAGCGAGCACGACTTCTCGCAGATCTCCGTCACGCGCGCCGGGCGCGTCGTCGGCTCGCTGAACGAGGCGCATCTCTACGCCGAGTTCATCAAGGACCCGGAGATCAGACGGAAGCCGGTGGAGTCAATCATGCAGCCGGCCTTCCCCTTTGCCGACGCGTCGACTCCCGTGGATCTCCTCGCGACGATGATCACGCCGCAGAACCCGGCGGTCCTCGTGCGCGACTTCAAGACCGACAAGACCTTCATCATCACCAGGTCCGACATCATTCGCGTGCTGAGCCGCTAGCGGGCGGGCGGCGCCGCCGTGCGACAATGATGCCGTTCCCGTGATCATCGCCCCCGAAGACGCCGTACTCCTGGACGACGTGCTCGCCCGCTACTGGGGCTACTCGAGCTTCCGTCCGCTGCAGCTTGAAGCCATCCAGGCCGTGCTCGCCCGGCGCGACTCGGTCGTCGTGCTCCCCACGGGCGGCGGCAAGTCGCTCTGCTTCCAGGCGCCGGCGCTCGTGCGCGAGGGCATGGCGGTTGTCGTCTCGCCGCTCATCTCGCTGATGAAGGACCAGGTCGATACGCTCGCCGGTAACGGCGTGGCGGCCGCCTGCTACAACAGCGCAATGGCGGCCGGCGAGAAGAGCGCCGTGCTGCAGGGCGTGCGCGAGGGGCGGTACCGGCTGTTGTATGTGTCGCCGGAGCGGCTGGTGGGCGAGGGGCACGAGTGGTTCACGAGGCTGCTGGCGGCGTCGCACGTGAGCTTCGCCGCCATCGACGAGGCGCACTGCATCAGCCAGTGGGGCCACGACTTCCGGCCCGAGTACCGGCAACTGGCGCGGATGCGCGACGTGCTGCCCGGCGTCAGCCTTCACGCCTTCACGGCGACGGCGACCGCGCGCGTCCGTCACGACATCGCCGTGCAGCTCGGGCTCCGCGACCCGGTGCACCTGGTCGGCTCCTTCGACCGGCCCAACCTGACCTACCGCGTGCTCGCGCGCTCCGGCCTCAAGGCGCAGTTGACGGCGGTGCTCGCGCGCCACGCCGGCGAGGCGGGCATCGTCTACTGCACGTCACGCAAGGAGGTCGACGCGCTGGCGGCGTGGCTGGCGTCCGAAGGCGTGCGCGCGCGCCCCTACCATGCGGGACTCGACGACGAGGCGCGCCATCGGAACCAGGACGCGTTCCTGAACGAAGACGTTGACGTTGTCGTCGCGACGGTCGCGTTCGGCATGGGCATCGATCGCTCCGACGTGCGGTTCGTCGCCCACGCCGGTGCGCCGCGGTCGCTGGAGCACTATCAGCAGGAGTCGGGCCGCGCGGGGCGCGACGGCCTCGACGCGGAGTGCGTGCTGTTCTACTCCGCCGCCGACTTCCTCAAGTGGCGCCTCATGCTCGAGTCGTCCGGCGAGCTGACCGACGCCACGCGCGCGACGCTCCGGGACATGGAGCGCTACGCGGCGGCCGTTTCGTGCCGCCATCGCTACCTGGTCGAGTACTTCGGCGAACGGTACGCCAGGGACGGGTGCGGCGCCTGCGACTACTGCCTGGGCGAGCTCGAGGCCGCGCCGGAGCCGATCGTGCTCGCGCGGAAGATCCTCTCCTGCGTCGCGCGCGTGCGGCAGCGCTTCGGCGCCGGGCACGTCATCAGCATTCTCCGCGGCCAGGCGGCCGACGCGATCGTGTCTCGCGGACACGCCACGCTGAGCACGTTCGGCCTGCTGCGGGACGCGAGCATCGCCGAGCTCCGCGGGTACATCGAGCAGCTCGTCTCGCTGGGCTTCCTGCGCCAGACCGACGACGGCTACCCCGTGCTCCGGCTGACGCCGCGCGGGCTCGAGCTGCTCAGGGACGCCGGGAGCCACCCCACGCTGTCGCTGGCCAGGCAACGCGTGCCCAGCCGGCGCGATGCGAAAGCGAACCGGCTGGACAGGACGCGAGCGGGCCGCCCCCGTCACGAGGGCATCTCGTGGGAGGGCGTCGACCAGGAGCTCTTCGAGGCGCTGCGCGGCGTCCGCCTCGAGATCGCACGCGAGCGCGGCGTGCCGCCGTACGTCATCTTCCACGACACGACGCTGCGCGAGATGGCGCGCCTCAAACCCCATCATGAGGCCGAGCTGCGGGCGGTCTACGGCGTCGGCGAGCGCAAGGCCGCCGACCTCGGCGCGCGGTTCCTCGCCGCCATCGCCGGACAACGATCGCGGCAATTTAACGCCCAACTCCCAACTCCCAACGTCCAACGTCCAACGTCCAACGCCCAACGTCCAACTCCCAACTGCCAACTGCCAACTGCCAACTGCCAACTGCCAAGCTCCAACTCCCAAGCTCCAATGACCAACTCGCAACTCCCAACGTCCAGCTCCCAACTATTGCGGATCAAGGACCGCGGACACCCGACCACGGATAGCGGATCGGCGATGACGGATCGCGGAGAGCGGATAGCGGATCGCAAATAGCGGATCGCGGATCGCGGATCGCGGAGAGCGGAGAACGGATTGCGGACGATCACTCCGATTGCGACGATGAGGACGCCGTTCAGCGAGACGGGGGAGATCCCGAAGGGCCCCGATGCGCGGCACGAGGCGGAAGGCGTCATCGAGGTCCTGCCCGAGCTCGAGGCCGGCCTCCAGGACATCGAGGGTTTCTCGCACCTCTACGTCATCTGGATCTTTCACCGCGCCGAGGGGTACGACCTCGTGTCGCGGCCGCCAACCGACGACCGGCCGCACGGGGTCTTCGCCTCGCGCTCGCCGCGGCGGCCGAACGCGCTCGGGCTCACCGTCGTGGAGCTCATGCGGCGCGAGGGCTTGCGGCTCTACGTGCGCGGCGTGGACATGCTCGA
>JBOGIW010000319.1:0-6881 GCA_050748045.1 Vicinamibacterales bacterium
GCGCGCGGCACCGCGCGCTCGGCGCTGAGCGGCGCCGGCGTACTGTCGCGCTGGCCGACGACGAAGCCGCTGGCAAAACCGGTCAGGATGCCGATGGCCAGCGCCGCGGCAACGGGAAGCCAATAGCGGGATACCGATTCTGATTCCGGATTCCGATGACGCCAGTCCCACTCGGGTTCTGAGATCGGGGCTGGCGCCGGTTCGGACGAGGGGTCGCGGGAACGCAGCGGCAGGTCGCCGACATGAGGATGCGCCTTCGTACCACGGCCCGGAATCGGAATATCGGAACCCGGACGAGCACTCGGGACCGGCCGGGAATCGCGAATCGAGACCTCGGAAGCCGGGGCAGGATCTGGAATCGATGCATCGGCCTCGCGCATCGGGATCTCGGAACCCGGACGAGCACTCGGGACCAGCGACCGGGAATCGCGAATCGACACCCCGGAAGCCAGGGCGGGATCCGGAATCGATGCATCGGCATCGCGAGTCGGAATCTCACGCTCAGAAGCAAAATCGGGGATGGATGGCTCGGAGTCGCGAACAAGAGTCGGAACGGAATCGCCGGCAAGCGGGCGCGTGCCGCTGGGAGTTGGCAGTTGGGAGTTGCAAGTTGGACGTTCGCCCACGAGGGCACGCTGCAGCGCGGCGGCGAGCTCGAGCGCCGTAGAGGGGCGATCGCCGGGCATGGGCGAGAGCGACCCTTCGAGCACGTCGGCAAGGCGCGCACCGCTCCCGCCGGTCAGACGGCGCAACGAGGGGCGGAGCTCCGACGGCGCCGGCACGGGCGCGCCCAGCACCAGCTCGTACGTGATCGCCGCGAGGGAGAAAATGTCGTCGCGCGCGGAGACGGGGAGGCCCTCGGCCCGCTGGGGCGACACGTACGCGCCTTCCATCGGCACCTCGAGCCCCGCCTCGCCGAGTGCCTGCAGCTCGCCGATGCCCGTGAGCACCGTCAGATCGTCGGAGACGAGGATGTCGCGCGGGTGAAGCGTCCCGTGGTGAATGCCGACGGCGGCAGCGAAGTCGAGCGCGCCCGCGACCTGGGTGAGGCGCAGGAGCACGCCGCCCAGGGGCTGCGCCCCATCGCGACGCATGACGTCGTCGAGCGGCTCGGCCTCGATCCAGGGCTCGGCGATCCAGACCCGATCGCCCTCGGTGCCCGCGGCGAGCACGCCGACGATGGTGGGGTGATCGAGCGGCGCGCGACAGAGCCGCTCCAGGGCCGCGGCCAGGCTCGCCGCCTGGTGGGCGGTCAGCCCCTGGTCGAACACCTTGACCGCGACGAGGGCGCCGCTCGCGTCGTCCCGTGCGCGATAGACCGGTCCGAACCGGCCGGCGCCCATCTCCTCGAGCACGCGGTACGAACCGAATGCCTCAGGCTGCGCGTCGAACAATGAGCCTTCGCGGGTCAGTGGCGGAACTCTCCTGGAGGGATCTCACGGTTCACGGCTCGAAGCCCAAGGCGCCCAGCCAGCGGCCTCGCTGGCCGACGGACCACGGTTTCGGAGCCTTGCGCCAGAGGATCGTAACACGTAACTTCCTATAGCTCCAATGTGTTACGCGCATACGGCGCTGCTCGGGATCGTGGGGGCCGGTTGCCTTGACAGTGCGCGCAACCGTCTGAGAGAGTAGCGACCGGTGTTCTCCCAACCTGGTGTGTCCGCCACGTCCGCCCGGCTTCCCGTCGATATTCGCCGCTTCCCCTGGATCAATCGGCTGGCGGCCGACTATGCGTTCGACTTCGCGCGTCTCGCGGAGTTCTACGCCGGCAATCCTGCCGAGCCGGCCGCCTGGCGCGATGCCATCGTACGCACTCAGCAGTACACGCGCCAACGGGACGCGGTCGCCGGGGTCCTCGCCGCTCAGCAGCAGCACCGGGGCGCGCCCGCCGAGGCCGCGGCCTCGGCCGCGCGCCTGCGGGATCCGCGATCCGTGGCGGTCGTAACCGGCCAGCAGGCCGGTCTCTTCGGCGGACCGCTCTTCACGTTGTTGAAGGCGATTACCACGATTCGCCTGGCCGAGCGGGTGCGACTCGAACACCGTGTGCCCGCCATTCCGATCTTCTGGATCGACTCCGAGGACCACGACTGGGCCGAGGTCAAGAGTTGCGGCGTGCTCGACGCCGAGCTGAACCTGCTGCGGATCGCGGTGTCGGATCCTCCGGGGGCGAACGAACGGTCGGTCGCGCGCACACGTCTGGACGATTCAGCGCGAGCGGCGATAGAGCGCCTGGAGTCCACCCTGCCGCGCACGGAGTTCACGCCGGATCTGCTCACCGAGCTCCGGACGGTGTACCGTCCCGGCGCCGGCATGGCCCACGCCTTCGGTCAGTGGCTGGAAACAATCCTCGGGTCGAAAGGCCTCGTCGTGTTCGACGCGGCCGACCCTGCGGCCAAACCGATCGTGGCCTCGCTCTTCCGCCAGGAGATCGAGCACGCAGGGCGAACGTCGGCGCTGGCAGGCGGGGCGGGCGCCGAGCTGGCGGCGCGCGGGTATCGCCCGCAGGTCACGCCTTACGAAGGACAGCCGGCGCTCTTCCACCTCGACGGCGGTCGCGAGCCGGTCCGCCAGCAGGACGGCGTCTTCACGATTGGACGGCAATCGTTCTCGCGCGACGCGCTGTTCGATCTTGTGACCCGCACGCCCCAGGCGTTCAGCCCGAACGTGCTGCTCCGGCCGCTCGTGCAGGATACGCTCTTCCCCACGGTCTGTTACGTGGCGGGGCCGAGCGAGCTGGCGTATCTCGGCCAGCTCCGCGGCGTCTATGCCGCCTTCGGCCTGCCGATGCCGCTCATGCAGCAACGCGCGACGGCCACCCTCCTCGACGCCAACTCGATGCGGTTCCTCACGCGGCACGACTTCGCGCCGGAGCACCTGCGCGCCCAGGACGAGGCGGCGCTGAACCAGCTCCTCGAGGCACAGCTCCCGGCGTCGGTGGAAGCGTCGCTCGAGGACGCGGCGCGCGTGCTCGTGGAGCGCATGGAGGCGCTGGCGGAAGCGGTGCCGCAGATCGACCCGACGCTCGAGGGGGCGGCGCGCTCGACGCTCAGCCGGATGCAGGACGATCTCAAGAAGCTGCACGGCAAGATCATCCAGGCCGCCAAGCGCAAGGACGAGACGCTCCGGCGGCAGTTTCGACACGCGCGGGCCCAGGCGTTCCCCGACGGCCATCCCCAGGAACGCACGATCGGGTTCGTGTACTTCCTGAACAAGTATGGGCCGGCGCTCGTCGATCGTCTGAGTGACGAGCTGACGCTCGAGATGGGCACACATTGGATCCTGACGATCTGAAAGGGTCAGCGGGCAGGGCGCCGGGAGCCACCCGGCGCTCGGCGCCGAAGCGCCGGGGCCTCCGGCATGGAGGGCGCTGGAGCCGCTACGTCCTCTACGCGCTCGGTGCGCTCGCGGTCGTGACGGGCGCCCTGGTCGCGTACTACTACGTGTCGTTCGCGCGGCTCATCGACGCGCGGCTCCACGGCGAGCGCGAGCGGACGCTGCCGCGCGTGTATGCGCGGCCCGTGGAGCTGCGCCGCGGGCAGACGATCACGGTGCAGGACCTCATCGCGCGGCTCAACGATCTCGGATACACGCACCGCGCGAGGGCGGAACAGCCCGGCGAGTTCGCCATCGGGCGCAACGCCATCGCCATCACGCCGAGGAGCGGCGACCTCATGGGCCGGGCGATCCGGGTGGAGTTCAACCCGGCCGCGCCGGTGCGCCGCGCCGCGAAGGGCCCGGCCCCGGTCCCGACCGGCGTCCGCCGCCTCGAGGTCGTCGGGCGCGGCGACGCCGACACGCTGCAGCTCGACACGCCGCTCTTGACGGCACTCATGACGGGCGGCCGAGAGAAGCGCCGCCGCGTGCCGCTCTCGACGATCCCGAAGCGCGTGCAGCAGGCGGTGATCGCCATCGAGGATCAGCGCTTCTACGCGCACCCGGGGCTGAACCCGATCACGATGATGGGCGCGGTGGTCACCAACGTGTTCGGCGATCGGAAGCGCCCGGTCGGCGGCAGCACGATCACGCAGCAGCTGGCGCGCATGTTCTTCCTGGCTGACGAGTTCAACGCGGAGCTGCAGCGGGGGACGCGGTCGTACGGGCGCAAGGCGGAGGAGGCGCTGATGTCGCTCGTGCTCGAGCGGCGCGCGTCGAAGGACGAGATTCTCGAGCTGTACCTCAACGAGGTGTACCTCGGGCAGCGCGGCTCGTTCGCGATTCACGGCGTGGCGGAAGCGTCGCGGCTCTTCTTCGGCAAGGACGTCTCGAACCTCAGCCTGAGCGAGGCGGCGCTCGTCGCCGGCGTGATTCAATCCCCGGGGGTGCATTCGCCGTTCGGGCGGCCGCAGCGCACCATCGAACGGCGCAACGTCGTCCTGGGCGCGATGGCGAGCGAAGGCTACGTCTCGCCGGAAGCCGCCGCGCGCGCCGCGCGCGAGCCGCTGCAGGTGGTGGCGCGGGCGGTGGACAACGAGGCGCCCTACTTCGTCGACGTGGTCGGCCAGCGGCTCGCCGAGGACTTCCCCGGCGTCACGGCCGGGAGCGGGGCCGTGGACGTCTACACGACGCTCGACATCAACCTGCAGCGCGTCGCGCTCGAAGCGGTGCGCAATGGCCTGGCGAGCGTCGACCGGATCCTGTCGCGGCGCCGCCGGCGCCCGCCGCCCGCGCAGGCCGCGCTCATCGCGGTCGACCCGCGCACCGGCGAGGTGCTCGCAATGGTCGGCGGCCGTTCCTACAACCAGTCGCAGTACAACCGCGCCGTCGCGGCGCGGCGGCAGCCGGGCTCCACGTTCAAGCCGTTCGTCTACCTCGCGGCGTTCGAGCGCGCGGCCGACGAGTCGCGCGCCGACCTCACCCCGGCGACGCTGACCCTGGACGAACCGCACACCTTCACGTTCGACGAGCAGGTCTGGTCGCCGGGCAACTACGACCGCGAGTACGACGGCGAGATCACGTGGCGGCGCGCGCTGGCGATGTCGCGCAACCTCGGCACGATTCACGTCGGCGAGGCCGCCGGCTTCGACCGCGTGGCGTCGCTCTGGCGCCGCGTGGGCGTCGGCACGCCGCCGCAGGGCTACCCGTCGATCGCCCTCGGCGTGTTCGAGCTGACACCCTTCGAGGTCGCCCAGGCCTACACGCTCTTCACCAACGGCGGCTTCGTGCGGCCCCTCCGCACCATCAACCGCATCGTGACGACGGGGCGGGAGCTGCGCCCGAAGCATCCGGAGATGCGCGAGATCGCGCGGGCCGAGACGACGTTCCTGGTGACCGACATGATGCGCAGCGTCCTCAACGAAGGCACCGGCGCGAGCGCACGCGGAAACGGGTTCACCCTCGATGCCGCGGGAAAGTCCGGAACGACCAACGACCTCCGCGACGCGTGGTTCGTCGGCTTCACGCCCGAGCTGCTGGCGGTCGTCTGGGTCGGCTTCGACGACAACCAGCCCGTCGGCCTGAGCGGCACGCAGGCCGCCCTCCCCATCTGGACCGAGTTCATGAAGCACGCCCTCGCGGGCCACACGAGCGTCCCCTTCCGGGCGCCTGAGGGAGTCTCGGTGGTGGAGATCGACCGCGATACCGGCAAGCTGGCCCAGCCCGGCTGCCCGCGGGTGTACGCCGAAACCTTCCTCGCCGGCACCGAGCCTCTGGAGATCTGCGAGCTGCACCGCTGGTGAAACCCGAGGGGTGAGACCCCTATGACACGTCAGGGGTCAGACCCCTATAATCCGAGGATGAACCAGGAGGTGTTCGCCGCGCTCGCCGAGGCTCTCCAGCGAGGCGAGGAGGTGGCGCTCGTGACGATCACGGCGTCCACCGGCTCGACGCCGCAGCGTGTGGGCGCGAAGATGCTCGTCTTCGCGGACGGTCGCACGGTCGGCACGATCGGCGGGGGCTGCTACGAGAACGACGCCTTCTGGAAGGCCCGCGAGGCCATCAGACTGCGGCGCCCGGCCAACGTGAAGTACGAGCTGACCGACGACTTCGCCGAGGAGTCGGGGCTCATCTGTGGCGGACAGATGGAGGTCTTCATCGAGCCGGTCGAGCCGGCGCCCGACGTGTTCGTCTTCGGCGCGGGACACGTCGGCGGCTTCCTCGCACGCCTGGCGCACGAGGTCGGCTTCCGCGTGCACGTCATCGACGACCGCGAGAAGTTCGCCAGCGCCGAGCGCTTTCCGCAGGGTGTGCAGGTGGTCGTGGACGACATCCCGTCGTGGCTCGGGGCCAACACGCTGCCGCCCACCGCCTACGCGGTGATCGTCACGCGCGGCCATCGCCACGATCTCGACGCGCTGCGCGCCCTGGCGCCGCGCGGCCTGCGCTACGTCGGCCTCATCGGCAGCCGCGCGAAGGTGAAGCGGGTCTACGACGCCCTCCTCGAAGAAGGCATGGACCCCGGAGCGCTGCGGTCGGTCCATGCGCCGATCGGCCTCGACATCGGCGCCATCACGCCGCAGGAGATCGCCGTCAGCATCCTCGCCGAGCTGATCGCCGTCAAGCACGGCCGCATCACCGATCCGAACGCCGCGGCCCCGAGCCTGCGGTGGGACGGAGCTATCAAGTAACTCAACTCCCAACTTCCAACTCCCAACTCCCAACGCCCAATCCAATTCCCAATCCCCAACACCCAACTCCCAATCCAAGGAGATGTCCCGACAGTTGTTCGAAACTTGAGAGCGGCGGCTCCTCACTGGTCGTGCTATACCGGTGGCCAAGCCAGGGCGCAAGCCCGCCAACAGTCGGAGTAGGAATGACCATCGCTGATCACCCCCTCCACGGTTCCGGACGTGCGGCATCACCGCATCTGATGTTGTTAAGAACATCATGTGCGTAATGTGGTCAAGTCAATGATGTGGCGAAGAGCGCGAACCGAGGCGTTGACG
>JBOGIW010000320.1:0-25391 GCA_050748045.1 Vicinamibacterales bacterium
CTTCCGGCTCCACGTGGAAGAAAGCGCGCCGGTAGGCCTCCGGTTGCCGCTGCAGATTGGGCAGCCACGGATAGAGGCGCTTGAGCAGCAACGGGCGCGCCCGCGAGCCCGGCGCGGCCGCCCAGAACCGGCGGATCTTCGCCTCCTTGAAGATGTCGTACCCGCCCAGCATCTCGTCGGCGCCCTCGCCGGTGAGCACCACCTTGATGCCGGCCGCGCGCACGAGCCGCGACAGCAGGTAGAGCGGCGCCGGGGCCGTGCGCAGCACCGGGCGCTCGGTGTGGCGGATCACGTCGGGGAAGACGGCCGCGATGTCGCGCCGCGAGACGAGGACCTCGTGATGGTCGCTGCCGAGGTACTCCGCCATGGTGCGCTGGAACGGCGTCTCGTCGTACTCGGGATCGTCGAAGCGAAGCGAGAACGTCGAGAACTTCGCCCCCTTGGCGCGCAGCCCGAGCGCCGCCACGAGTGAGCTGTCGAGGCCCCCGGAGAGATAGCTGCCGACGGGCACGTCGGCGCGCAGCATCCGGAGGCTGGTCGCCTGCTCGAGGCCGTCGCGAACGGCAGCCACCGCCTCGTCCAGCGTGCCCGTGAACCCGGCCGCGGCGTCCTCGGGGTACCCCGGCGTGTACGACGAGACGCGCGGCGGCCGCTGGCCGGCGCCGTCGCGCGTGTACGTACGCACCGTGCCGGGCTCGACCTCCTCGATCCCGTCGAACACCGTGCGGGGCGCGACCGGTGTCCAGAACGTGAAGAGCTCGTCGAGGCCGACCGGATCGAAGCGGCGGGGCAGCGACGGCGCCGCGGCGAAGAGGGCCTTCACCTCGCTGGCGAAGTAGAGCCGGCCGTCGTGTTCCACCACATACAGGGGTCTGACCCCGAATGCGTCGCGTGCGAGCACGAGCGCGGCGCGCACGGTATCCCACAGCGCCACGGCCCATTGGCCGTTGAACCGGCCGAACGCCTCTTCGCCCCACTCCTCGTACGCATGGACGATGACCTCGGTGTCGCTGCGCGTGCGGAAGCGATGGCCCCGCGCCTCGAGCTCGTCACGCAGCTCGATGTAATTGAAGATCTCGCCGTTGAACGAGATCCACACCGTACCGAGCTCGTTGGCGAGCGGCTGCTGGCCCGAGGCGAGATCGATGATCGACAGGCGCGCGTGGCTGAGCCCGGCGTCCTGATCCCGGTAGACACCGAACTCGTCGGGTCCGCGGTGCCGGAGTGCGCCCGCCATCAGCCGGAGCTCGTCGAGCTCCGGAGGGGCAAGGCCCGGACGCCGATTGACCACGCCGGCGATGCCGCACATCAGTCGCCCGCCTCCGGGACGGACTCGACGAGCATGGGACGCGCGTGCAGGTAGCGCGTCGTGCGCCGCTTCTGGTCGATGTCCTTGTACACGCGTTCCACCTGGGCGGCCGTGAGGCCGAGAGCGGCGGCGACGGCCTCCGCCGCGACGCCGTGGTTGCGCCCGTAGAGGCACAGGTCCATCTTGTCGTACGGGAGTGCGAAGTAGAACTCCTCCTGCGTCTGGGGGAGCGAGAACGTGTCGGTCGTCGGCGGCCGCCGGCGGATCTCCTCCGGCACGCCGAGATACTCGGCGAGCGCGTACACCTGCGTCTTGTACAGGTGCGCAATCGGCTTGATGTCGGCGGAGCCGTCGCCCAGCTTGACGAAGAAGCCCTGATCGTACTCGAGCCGGTTCGGTGTCCCGGCCACCGCGTAGTTCAGGCGATCGGCGTGGTAGTACTCCATCAGCTTCCGCGTCCGCTGCTTGAAGTTGGTTGCGGCCACGAGCTGCAGGTAGGCCGCCGCGGGCAGACGCGAGGTCTTCTGCTCGCCGGCCGGCGCCTCGATCGTGAGCTCCGACACGTTCAGGCGGTCGCCGTCGAGGATCGAGGGGAGCGTGATCTTGTGTTTGTACCCCTCGCCGTACTCGGGGAAGACCATCCGGATCGCGTCGACCTGGCGGTCGTAGCAGCCGGCGGCGGCGAGCGTGGGCGCGATGTCTTCGACGAGCGCCGGCGTGCCGAGCGTCGAGGTGAGCAGGCGCGCCAGGAGCGCCGACTCGGGCGACGAGTCGCGCTCGGGCATGAGCAGCACCTGGACGCGGTCGGCCCCGAGGGCCCTGGCGCAGAGGGAGGTCACGACCGAGCTGTCGATGCCGCCCGAGAGACCGACGACCGCGCCGCGGCGCCGCAGCGACCTCACCTGCTGCCGGATGGCCTCTTCGATCGTCGCCGCGGTACGGGCCGGATCGATGGCCAGTACGCCGGCGGAGAACGCCGTGTCACTCGTGTGCATCATGCGTGTCCATCGAGAGGCACCGCTCCAGGACTCACCGTCCCTGCGCGGCGCCGAGCGAGGCGAGCGCGCGCCGTGCGTCGTCGGCCCCATCGAAATCGCCCTTGAGCGCGAGGGCGCGCTCGAGCGCGCGGCGGCCGCGCACCGCGTCGCCGGCCTGCACGTAGGCCAGCCCGAGGTGATAGTGATAGATGGGGTTGGCCGGGCTCTTCCCGACGGCGCCGGCAAAGGCCTGCACGGCCAGGTCGGGCGTGTTCTTCTTGTAGTAGACCCATCCCAGCGTGTCGAGCATCTCCGGCGCGCCGGGCGTCGCGGCGATGGCATCCTGCGCGAGCTGGAGCGCGCGGTCGAGGTCGCCGCCCTCCTCGGCGAGGATCCACGCCAGATTGTTCGCGGCCACCGACGCCTGCGAGTCGAGCGCCACGACGCGCTCGAATCGCGCGCGCGCGCGCGTGATGTCGCCCTGCGCCTGCGCGATGATGCCGGCCATCGTCAGGGCGGCGACGGGACGGGACTGGCGGTCGGCGAGCGCCTCGAACTCCTGCCGGGCCTCGTCCAGCTTCCGCTGCGAGAGATAGATCTGGCCGAGCGCGGCGTAGGCGGGCAGGAGCGTCGGCTCCGCGTCGATCGCGCGCCGCAGCAGCGCCTCCGCGCCCGGAAGATCCCGGGCCACGGCGTAGGTGCGTGCCGCGACGAGCAGCAACTCGCCGCTCGGCGCGCCTGATTGCAGGCGGGCATCGATGCGCGCGCGCGCGGCCGTATAGTTGCGCGCGGCGAGGTCGAGGCCGACCTGTGCCGCGAGCGCCGGCGTCGACGCCGGATCGATCGCGAGCGCGCGATCGAGCGCGGCGCGCGCGGCGACGGGGTCCCGCTTCTCGGCCAGGAGGATCCCGTGCTGCACGTGGACATCGGCCACCTGGGGATACGACGCCACGAGCGTGGCGAGCTCGCGCTCCGCCCGCACGAATTGCCGCGACGCGAGGAGCGTCCGCACGAGCGCCAGCCGCGTCACGAGGCTGTCGGGCTCGCGCTCCGAGGCGGCTTCCGCCGTTCGCAACGCCGCATCCGGCCTGCCCGCCGAGAGCTGCAGCTTCGAGAGCTCCACCTGCGCGGCTGTCGCGCGGGGATTCAGCCTGAGCACCTCGCCGAACGCCTTCTCCGCGCCGGTCAGGTCGCCGCGCGCGGCATACAACCGGCCCAGCGCGAAGTGCGCCGGCACGCTGTCGGGTGCCGCCTCGGCGGCGCTCCGAACCGCCGCCAGCGCGGCGTCGCGACGTCCGTCGGCGAGCAGCAACTGTCCCTTCAGCAGGTGAGCGGACGAATTCTTCGGCTCCTCCCCGAGCACTTCCTCGACGAGCTCGGTCGCCCGGGCACGGTTGCCTGCCGTGGCGTACGCGCGCGAGAGCACCTGCTTCGCGTTCGACGCCGTTCGGGGATCCGACGTGAGCGGCGTCACGTGCTTCACCGCGTCGTCCACGCGGCCCGCGGCGATGTAGTAATCGGCGAGGGCGAACACGGCTTCAGGTGTGCCGGCCGTCTCGGCGACCTGCACGAGATGCTTCTCGGCCTCCGCGGCGCGTCCGGTGCTCACCAGGAACGCCGCCATGGCGCGGTTGGCCGGGACGTGCGCCGGCGCCGTGCGCAGCGCCGACCGCAGGGACGCTTCAGCCTCCGCGGCGCGGCCGGAAATCCAGTAGTGCGTCGCCAGCGCGAGATGGCCTTCCACCCAGTCGGGCGCAAGGCTCACGGCTTTCTTGAACGCTCGCTCGGCGTCGGCCTGCTTCCCGCGCGCGAGCTCGACGGCTCCGAGCTGCGCGTAGCTGGCGCCGCGCGCCGGATCCAGCCGGATGGCCTCTTCGATCGCCGCCAGCGCCGTGTCCAGATCTTCGAGGCCCGCCAGCGCGTGGCCACGCAGGACGTGGGCCTCGACGTGCGTCGGATCGAGCCGAAGCGCCGCGTCCGCGCGGGCCAGCGCCTCGTCCATCCTCCTCGCCGACAGGAGGTAGGTGCCCGCCGCCACCTGCACGTCGGTCCGCTCCGGGAGCAGATCCGCGGCCCGTACGTATTCGCTGAGCGCGTTCCGCGAATCGCCGACGCGAGCGTAGGCGGCCGCGAGCTTCTCGCGCGCTTCCGCGAACCTCGGATCAATCTGCACGGCGTTGCGATACTCGAGAATCGCCTCGCGGACCTTGCCGTCGGCAAGGTACGCATCCCCGCTCTCCAGGAAGGCCTGCTTCCGGGCCGACGGGTCGCCCGAGCAGCCAGCCAGCAGGCCCAGGAGGATGATCAGGGTGGGTCCGGCAAAGGCCCACCGGTGCCAATTCGAGAAGGAGAAGTCAGTCATGTTTCGCGATGCGGGCGCGGCCATGCGGCCCGACGGTAGGAGGGAGCAAAGACCCTTCCGCTGTCGACCAGCAGGCCGATGGGCCATGTAACTCCCTATTTGTCTGTCGTTTAGTTGGTGATTCCGGCGGCGGCCACGGAGCACGCGCTCCGGGGACCCGATGGAAGTCGCCCTGAACGCGGACTATTGTTCTGCGACCTCAGGCTAATGGGCGGCCGCGGCGGGGCAGGGCCCGTTTGCGGCGCGGTAATCTCGTTGTGTCGCAGCCACTTGCCGGGCGACCTCGAGCTCGCGCTGATGCACACGGACGCGTGCGCGGAGGCTGCTGGAGAAGCCGATAAGGGCGAGGCCCCAAAGGGCCAGCCACATCGGTTCCGGGGCACTCAATGCGCCGTCGGAGATCCGGACCAGGTTCGGGGTTGTTCCGGCCACGGCGAAGATCGCCGAGGCCATGGCAGTAAGTCGCATATTGTCGTCTTGTGTCAGGTCCCAACTGGAAAGATAGCAACGCACAGGCCAACCTGCGATCACGTGACGAATCACCACAAGTCCTGTGGATCCTGTGGTTTCAATCTGAGCGCACAACTCGACGGCGACCTTGTGAAGTCGCGGTCAGAGGCGACTTACATCTGCTAGTTGCCGTCCCGAATCTCGCCTGCACGTTGTGAGCATGGGGCCTGGAGAGCCCTATTGCCCCACGGCCATCCGTTCGGGCATGGCCGCGTGTGAGCTGGCGATGATCTCGCTGAGCGCGCGGGCCAGGTGACGCGGGTCGTGCCGCAGTTTGCCGTTCTCGACTTCCCAGGCAAGCTCGCGCTCGACGATGCGGGCCGAACCGATGAAGAGGCGTGAGCCTCGCCGCCGCACCGGGTGCGCGCAGTTGCGCGCGTATCGCTCGAGCGACCCTGGCGAGATCGGCGCGCTGTTGGCCAGGACGTAGTCGAAGAGGGGGACGCCGACGTGATGCTCGATCACGTCGAGGTGGCGTTCGAGCGAATAGTCTTCCGTTTCGCCCGGCTCCGTCATCAGGTTCGCCACGCACACCCGCGTGGCGCGCAGCCCGTAGATCGTCGGCGCCACGCCGTCCACCAGGAGCACCGGCAAAAGGCTCGTGTACAGACTGCCCGGTCCCACGATGATCACGTCGGCGTTGACGAGCGCCTCGACGGCCTGGGGCAGCGGCCGGACGCGATGCTCGAGGCTGAGCCGCCGAATCGCGCCGCGGCCGGCCGTGGCAATCGCCTGCTCGCCGACGATCACGTCGCCGCTGGCGAATTCGGCCTTGAGCCGCACCTGCTCGGCCGTGGCCGGCAAGACGCGGCCCGCCGTGCCGACCATCCGGCCGAGCGTGTCGACGGCCGAGACGAAATCGCCATCGAGCTGCTGGGTGAGCGCCGCGAGGAGCAGGTTGCCGACGGCATGCCCATCGAGGTTGCCGCCCGACATCCGATGCTGCAGCAGCCGGGTGAGCGGCGATGCCTCGTCGGTCAGCGCCGCAAGACAATTCCGCACGTCGCCCGGAGGCAGGATGCGCAGTTCGTTCCGCAGCCGCCCTGAACTGCCCCCTTCATCGCTGACCGCGACAATGGCCGTGATGGCGTCCGGCGACAGGTCGTCTCCGAAGAGCCGCCGGAGACTCCGGAGGACGGCGGGTAGTCCCGTTCCGCCGCCAAGCGCGACTATGCGCCGCGGGAGCGGACGGAGCGGAACGACAGACTCGGTGCATCCGGCATGCTGAAGCATCGCGTCCGTGAAGGGCAAGCGGCGTGCCATGCAGTTTGCTCAGAGAATGGCGCAGACACGGGCGCTCGGTGCCGGACCCGTCCACGGGTTTTCTTCCTGACGCCCGACAAATATCCAGCAGTCCGCCCCCGGGTTCCCAACCAAAAAAAAGCCCCTCGCCTGCAGAGGCGAGGGGCTCCGGTGCGCGAACGCGATCTCAGTCGCGGGACGGGGCGCAGAGCATCCCGTTATTGTAATTGTCGAGCGTGCGCGACAGCGGCTCGCCCTGACGCCACGCCAGCGAGCTCGCTCGGACGCCGCTCCCGAGCGGATTGGCGACGAGCCAGGCATCGGCCGCCGAAATCGTGCTCGCAATGCAACTGTCGTCATTGCCGATGAGCACGTTCAGCATCGCGGCGACGAGGTGACGGAAGAGTGTGGTTGTCTTGTCCTTCGGGTTCTCATCCATCAGCGGCAGAATTTGCGCCTTCGTGTACGTGATGCCGCCGATCACGAGCGAGTCTACCGGCCATGCGTCTGGATGGTTCTTCCAGTACCCGGGTGTGCCGGTTCCGGGCGACCGCACAGGCGGCTCGTTGAAGCCGAAGTCGATGGTGAGGTTCGTCTCGTTCACCCCGAGCGTCACCGTCGCGCAGCTCTTGCCGACGCCGTTGGACGAGCCGTCGCTGTCGAGCGCGTCGTTCCCCTGGTTGGCGGGCGAGATCTGGGACCCGGTCGGGGTCTGGACGCACACCGTGTACGTGCCGGCGCAAAGGCCTCCGAACACGTACGATCCATTCGCTCCTGTCGGCACGGGGGCGTTGCCATTCAGCTCGACGAGTGCTCCTCCGATGCCCGGTTCGCCGGCGTCCTGCATCCCGTCGCGGTTCAGATCGTTCCAGACGAAGTCGCCGATCGCCCCGGTACACGGCGGCAAGTACCCGAAGTCGAGCGTCAGGTCGGGCGGCGGGTTCATCCCGTTCATCGGGTTCGGGAAGTTGACCGTGACGCCCGCGGGATCGTTGCTGTCACGCGCCGGATCGCTCCCGGCGTGAATGGTCGTGACGGTGTAACCCGCCGGCACGGTCGTTTCGTCGACCGCCACCGTGTAGTCGAAGTCGCACTCGACTCCACCGAAGGTGTACCACCCAGGCATCCCGGTGACGGGATCGTTCCCGGTCACGGTTTCGGACACGCCCGTGCCATGACTGCGTACCGTCGTCATCGTCAGGCGTACGCCGTTGATGCCCGGCTCGCCGGCATCCTGAATACCGTTGCCGTTGCTGTCGACCCAGACGAAGTCGCCGAGTAATGTCCGGCAGGCGAGGGCCTCCTCTGGATTCGCCATTCCCAGGAGCAGCAGCGTCGCCGCGGCTGCCACAGGCTTCAGTCCCGCTCCTCTTGTCATCGTCCCTCCGCGTGGAAAACGTAAGCGATCGCGCGCGGCCGAGCTGTGCAAAAGTGCGCCCGTCCCGGGTCGCGCTCGGCCCGGCACGTTGCGGAAGAGCTATTTGGCAGAGCAGGAACGCTTTAGCCGCGCGGCAGACTGATCCTGTAGTCAAGTGGCATGAGAGAGAGCCATCTCTCCGGTCGACTTAAGTCGGCCGGAGGCGCAGGCGGGCATCAGCGCGGGGTCAGTAACGCAATCGAGGACGGAGGGGCGCCGTCCGGACCGACGGCGATGTAGGAGCGCCCGTCCCGATCCGTGGCAATTGCGGTCACGGCACCGAGCGCGCCGGCGCTCAGCGTGCGTACCGAGGCTGCCGTGCCATCCACGGCAAGCGTGGCCCGATGCACGACGCCACGCGAAACCAGGTCCAGGACGGAAGGCGCCCCCGCGATAGACCAGGCGATCGAGAGACTCGAGGCGCGCCCCTCCAGCTCTTCAGCGCCGCGCGCCAGGCCGGGTTGGGGCGGCTGTGCCCAGCGAGGGGCGTCGAGCGGGTCGATCGAGAACGACGCGATGGAGTGTCGCCACGACGGGTCCGTCCCTGCCACCCACACGCGCCGGCCCGCGCGATCGATCGCCAGCGCGCTCGGGCGGGCAAAGCCCGCGGCGATGATCGGCGACGACTGCGGATTCGTCGGAGGCACGCCGCCGTCACGCGTGAACCGCAGGACGAAGCCGCCGCGCGCCGCGTCGCTTCGACGGCGGCGTGGGAGCTCGAGGGCCGGCATCGCGACGTACACGAATCCGTCTCCGTCGACGCCGAGCGGCGCCACGGCGTCACGCGGGACGGGCAGACCCGTGACGATGATCGCCCGCTGGCCGAGCGTGTGACCCACGTCCCGGAATCGCGAGATGTGGAGCACATACGAGCCGTCACGCTGTGCTTCCGTTGCGGCGAGATACACGAAGCGCGTCCGCTCGAACTCCACATCGACAGCCAGGCCGACGATCTCGCCGCCGGCGGTGTCGATGACGTGAGCCGGCTGTGGCAACAGCACGTCGTCCTGGATCACGCGCACGGCGCGCCGATCCTCGACAAAGAGCACGCGACCATCGGGCGTGGTCGAGAGCCACGAGATGGCTCCGAGGCCGCTGGCCAGTACGGGCGCGTCGTGGTCACCCGACGCACCGCCCGTGAGCTCGGACACGGGCGGCGCCTGTGCCTGCGCGGCCGACAGCATCATCACGGTGAGCGGCGCGGATCGCGTGCTCTGCTGCCCGTTCAGGACCGACGTCACCTCGAGCACGTGCCTGCCGGGCGCGAGCGTCGGCAGACGGCCCGAGCATTCGTATCCCTGCGCCCCGGCGGCGTCGCCGCATCGTGTGTCGGAGAGCGTCGCCGATGTTCCGTCAACCCACAGCCTGAACGTGTGCGCGCGCAAGACGTCGAGCGAGGAGGCGGACTGCATCCAGCCGAGCCGCTCTCCGCCGCGGATCTGCACGATGCCGGGATCCGGGCCGGGCGAGGTGGGGTTGCCGGGATCAGGGCTCGAAATGGGGTCCGGCTTGCTGTCGCCACACGACGAGACCAGCATCGCTGCCGTCATCCACGGAATGACCGCAACCACGCCTCGTCGGGGCGTCCCCCGGAACCAGGACCAGGACATGTCGGTGAAGCCATCGGGGGGCGACGGCGAATCACCTCTATTGTAACCTGCGGATCGCGTTGCGATCCGCAGGTTTCAGGAGTCGTGGATCAGTTCTGTGATGCCCGCGAGCGCCGCAGCCCGAGTGTGGCGAGCCCGAGGCCGACGAGCGCGAGCGAGCCTGGTTCCGGGACGGAGTGCGTCTCGGACGGGGTTCCGGTGAGCACGATGGCGCCGCTGCCGCCGTTCTCTCCTGCGCCGCCGACCTTGGCGATCCCGAGCAGGAATGCACTCAGGTTCACATCCCCGGTCGTCCCGACCACCATCTGCACGCTTTCGTGGGGAGCGCGGGCCTGGAACCAGTCGTCCCGGTCGTGCGAGTCGGGGAACACGAAACCGAAATCGATGAAGAACGATCGGATCGCGGTGTCGACCGTGAACGTCGGCCGCGCGACGGTTCCCGAGAGCACCGTGAAGCTGTCGAAGGTCAGCCCCTCCAGGAGGCTTCCGTATTCGAACCCGATATTGGTGAGATGGGGATCGTCGCCCGTGGCACTCGCATTGAGGGCGTTGGTCAGCGTGATCAGCAGGTCGTTTCCGTTGATGATCTCGAGTGCCGCGACGATGGAGCCGCGACCGGACTGGTCGAACGCCGCGCAGTCGCCTTCCGCGCACTGATCGATCGTGAAGTACACCGGGTCAGCCTGGACGGGCGACGCGCACAGGCCGAGCGTGACGAGCGACAGGGGTATGGCCAGCCGTGGGAGCATGCATCCTCCGCGGCCGGGTTAATCAAGAGCTGTGCCGTAGGATCTTCAAACGATTCTTCGTGTTCGGCACAGCTTGTTGCGCCGTGCGGCGACTTCTGTCGGCCCAGTTCCGGCCGGCCGGGGATGGCGGGCTGCACGGCATGACAGCCGGTGATAGTTGGGTTATCGTGTGCGCGAGCAAGGAATCCGTATGAGCCCCGACTCCACGTTGGATCCCGATATCCGGTTGCAACGCCTGCGCGCCGAGCTCGACGCGATCGATCTGCGCATCGTCGAGGCGCTCGCCGATCGGCTCCGCGTGATCGGCGTCGTCAGCGCGTTCAAGGAGACGCAGCCCGCCCAGCTCCGCGATCGGCAGCGGGAGGACGCGCTCCTGCAGCGCCTGCAGGCGCACGCGCGCGAGCTGCGGCTCGATCCGCATTTCGTCAGCCGGCTGTTCAAGGAGATTCTCGAGTACTCGGTCCGCCGCCAGGAGGATCATCTCTTCGCGCGCGAGCGGCGGGCCGACCAGCCGATCATCGTCGGCTATCAGGGCACCGATGGCGCCTGGGGCCACATCGCGGCCCAGCGTCACTTCGGCGTGCGTGGCGAGGACGTGGAGTACCGCGCGTTCGACTCGTTCCGCGAGATGCTCGAGGGCGTGCGGAGCGGCGCCGTGCAGTACGCGCTGCTGCCGATCGAGAACACGACGGCCGGATCGATCAACGAGGGCTACGACCTGCTCGCGCGGATGGACCTGTCGCTCGTCGGGGAGGAGATCCAGAAGGTGGATCACTGCCTCATGTCGCTCGACCACGTCCCGCTCGAGCGGATCAAGCGCATCCTGTCGCATCCGCAGGCGATCGCGCAGTGCGCGACCTTCCTCGCCGGGCTCCCGCACACGCACGTCGAGTCGTTCGCCAACACGGCCCTTGCCGCGCGGCGCGTCCGCGACGACCAGGATCTGTCACAGGCGGCCATCGGCAGCGAGGAAGCGGCGCGCCACTGGGGCCTGACCGTGATCGCGCGCGAGATCACCGATCACCGCGAGAACTACACGCGGTTCGTCGTCGTCAGCGAGCGATCGACGGTGTGCGATCCGCGCATCGCCTGCAAGACGTCGCTCATCTTCACGACGCAGCACAAGCAGGGCGCCCTCGTCGCGTGCCTCAACGTCCTCGCCGCGCACGGCCTCAACCTGACGAAGCTCGAGTCGCGGCCCCGTCCGGGCTCGCCGTGGGAGTACGTGTTCTACGTCGACTTCGAGGGCAATCTGCAGGACGAGGCGACCGGCCGTGCGCTCCAGGAGCTGACCCCCCACGTGCTCTCGCTGAAGGTGCTCGGCTGCTACCCGGCCCGCACGCGCAAAACGGACCCCGGCGGCGCGACCGCGTGAGTCACCGTCCGAAGCGCTCGGCCGTACGCGCCCGCGCCTTCGCCGCTTCGACCTCACGGTTCTTCTTCGCCGTCGTCGTTTCCAGCGAGTCGATGAGACGGCGCGCGACGGCGAAGACCTCGTCGATGGCGCGATGGAAGGCCGCGTCGTTCGCCTTCGATGGCGCGTTGAACCCGCTCAGCTTCCGCACGAACTGGAGCGACGCGGCGCGGATCTCCTCATCGGTCGCGGGCGGATCGAAGTTGAACAGCGTCTTGATGTTGCGGCACATACGGCTATTCCAATCACGTCGTGGCGCACGCTGAGCCACGAAGGTCACGAAGGTCAACGGCGTCCGATCTTCGTGATCCTCGTGTTCTTCGTGGCCGAGGACTTCGTGAGCGTCGTGGCCGCGTCAGCGACCGACAGCGAACAGCCGATTGTCCGCCCGGAGAAAGAGGCGGCCTCCGGCAATTGCCGGCGATGCGACGAAGTGTCCCTCCACCGTATTGCGTGCCAGCACCTTCGGCGTCCGCCCCGCCTGCAGCACGACGGTCTCGCCCGTCTCGCTCACGAAATACACCTTGCCGTCGCCCGCAACGGGCGACGCCGTGAAGATGCCGCCGATCCGCTCCTGCCAGACTCGCTCGCCCGTTGCGGCGTCGACGGCGTTGACGACGCCGTTCTCGCCAGCCATGTAGAACACGCCATTGTAGTGCACGGCGGACGGGACGTACGGCGCTCCCGTGGGCACGTGCCACGCGACGTGCGTCTTCGACACGTCGCCGCGCCCACCGGTCCTGATGGCCATGTAGGGCCCGCTGCGGTAACCGCGCGTCAGGTACAGCGTGCCGTCGTGCGGCGACGGCACCGGGATGGGAAAGCGGTTCGCCTCGGCGAACTGCCAGAGGCGCTCCCCGGTCTCGGGGTTGTGCGCCTCGACGCCTTCGCTCGTGTTGACAATGAGCTCCGGTCCGCGCGTCCCCTCGACGACAATCGGCGTGCTGTAGGAGATCACGTCCTTGCCGCGGTCGGCCTTCCACCGCATCGTGCCGGTTCGGGCGTCCACCGACAGCAGGTAGGACGCGGACGAGTGATAGCAGAGCAGGATCAGCGCATCCTTGTAGAGCGCCGGCGAGCTGGCGTGGCCCCAGTTGATGTCGAAGGGCCCGTACTCCTTCGCGAGATGGCGTTGCCAGGCGACGGTGCCGTTCATGTCGAGGGCCACGAGCTGACCCGTGCCGAACCAGGCGTAGACGCGCTGGCCGTCGGTCACCGGGCTCGGCGACGCCAGGTTGTGCTTGTCGTGCACGCCCTGGAGCTCGCCCTCCGCGTCCATCACGTGTTCCCACGCGCGCCTGCCCGTCGTGCGATCGAACGCCGTGACGACGAACCGCGTGCGGTTGCCTCCGGCCGCTCCGGTCAACGTGCGCTCGCCCGAGGCCGCGCGGTCGGCGCCCTGCGTGAGCGACGGATGACTCCCCTGGCGGCGGACGCCCGACCCATCCTGTGACGTGACGAAGACCAGGCTGCCGAAGACGACGGGCGACGAGACGCCGGCGCCGCGCAGCGGCTGCTGCCACGCGATGTTCTCGGTGGCGCTCCAGCGCTCCGGCAGATTCGTTTCGGGCGACACGCCCGTCGCGCGCGGTCCGCGCCAGGCGGGCCAGTTCTCGGCGGAGAGTGCGGCGGGTGCGAGCAGGATGGCGAGAAGGACGGCTCGTGTCATGGTTCCTCGATGATCGCGCGACGAATGTAATCCAGACGGGGGTACCGCTCCAACAGGTACGCATTGCCGAGCTCGAACAGCAGGTCCTGGTGCCCCGCCCGGATGCCGCCTCCGGACTCTTCGCCGTAGCCGGAATACAGGGTGTCGGCGACCTCCATGCCGCCAACGACGCGTCCAAACGGGGCGAAGCCCTGTGGATCGAGCGCGGCCGAGTTGTCACCGAGGTTGATGAAGACCTGGGTCGTGCGGCCGTTCGGCACGGCCCACGCAAAGACGACCGTGCCGCGCACGTTGGACTGCGTTCGCGGGTCGTCGGGGAACGTCCGCGTGCGCCACGCCTGCGACACCTTCGAATCCCGGTGAATCCCGAACTGGGCCCAGCGGTCCGCCACCACGCGGAAGAAGCGGGCCTCGTCGTAGAAGCCGTCGCGCACGAGCTCGTGAAACCGATCGGCGCCGCGCGGCGCCCACTGCCGCTCGACCGCGATGACGATATCCCCGCGGCTCGTGTCGAGCCGGACGGTGTAGCGCGCCGGCGCCCGGGCCTCCGGCGGCGTCGGCGCGCCGGCAGGGACGAGCGTCGTGACGAGTGCGAGGACACACGCGGCGCGCATACCGGCATCTTAGCCGGCAACGGTCTCCGGGAGAGTTCTCGTCTAATCCGCGTATGCTGCAGGACGTTCGCTACGCGGTGCGCAGCCTGGTGGCGCGCCCGTCGTTTACGATTACCGCCCTGATCACGCTCGCGATCGGCATCGGCGCGACGACGACGATCTTCGGCGTCGTGGATGCCGTGGTCCTTCGCCCCCTGCCGTTGCGCGAGCCGGATCGCCTGGCCGTGCTGTGGGAGACGAGCCCGCGGCTGCCCGTGCCGGTGATGGTGGTCTCTCCGCCGAACCTCGCGGACTGGAAGGCGCGGACGCGCTCGTTCGAGGCGCTCGGCGCATTCCAGTTGCGCAGCTTTACCGTGGTGCCTGCGCCTGACCCGGGAGGGCGCGGGGCTCATGAGCCGGAACAGCTCGACGGCGCGCGCATCTCGCCTGAGCTCCTGTCGTTGCTCGGCGTGCCCCCTCGGGCCGGCCGGCTCATCGCGCTCGAGGAGGGCGCCGACGGGGCGCCCGCCGTCACGCTGATCTCCGCGGCGTACTGGCAGCGCCGATTCAACGGAGACGCCGGCGCCATCGGCCGGTCGCTCGTCGTCGACGGCGAGCCGCACACGATCGTCGGCATCATGCCGCCGTCGTTCCAGTTTCCACCCGCCATCACGCTGCGAGGACTCGGTCCCGTGGTACCGAGGGACGTCTGGGTGCCGCTGCGCAATCTCTCGCCGCAGCGGAACGCCCATAACCTCACCGTGATCGGGCGGCTCGCGCCCGGGGCGACCTTCGAGAGCGCCCAGCGGGACATGACGGCGATTGCCGCCGACCTCGCGCGTGAGTACCCGGAAACGAACCGTGACTGGAGCGCGAAGGTCGTGCCCCTCTCGGCGCAGATCGCCGGCGACATCCGGCCCGCGCTGCTGGCCTTCGCGTGGGCGGTCGGGTTCGTGATGCTTCTCGCCTGCGCCAACGTCGCCAATCTGCTGCTCGTCCGCGGCGTCACGCGACGCCGGGAAATGGCCATCCGCACCGCGCTCGGCGCCACGCCGGCCGATCTCGTGCGCCAGCTTCTCGTCGAAGCCCTGGTCCTCGGCGCGGCCGGCGCGGCGCTCGGCGCGCTCGTCGCCGTCTGGGCCGTGCGCCTGGTCGTGCTGCTCGCGCCGGCGACGATGCCGCGGCTCGACGAGATTGCGATCGACGCGCGCGTCCTCCTGTTCGCGCTCGCCGCGGGCGTGCTCTCCTCGACGATCTTCGGCCTGGCGCCGCTCGTGCCGACGCTTCGTGCCCGCATCGGGGAAGGGCTCCACGAACGCGGCGGCGGCGCGGGCACGCCGGCGGCGCGCCGCCTGCAGAACGCGCTCGTCGTCGCCGAAGTGTCGCTCGCGCTGGTGTTGCTCGTCGGGGCGGGACTGCTCGTCGAGAGCTTCGTGCGCCTGCGCTCCATCGATCCCGGCTTCCGCCCTGACGACGTGCTCACGGCCAAGGTGATGCTGCCGGCGCGGCGCTATGCGCGTCCGGAACAGCAGGTGACGTTCGCCGGGGACGCGATCGCGAAGCTCTCGAGCCTGCCGGGCGTGCAGGGCGTCGCCCTCACGAATGCCGCGCCGCTCGCGGACAACCGCGAGGGCACGTCATTCACGATCGAAGGCGCGCCGCCATGGCCCGCCGGCCAGGAACCGCACATGAACTGGAACATCGTCACGACGGGCTACTTCGACACGCTCGGCGTGCGCCTGGTCCGGGGCCGGACGTTCACCGGGCTCGACAGGCGCGACACGACGCCCGTCGTCATCATCAACGAGACGCTGGCGAGCCGGTACTTCCCCGGGCAGGATCCGATCGGCCGCCGCATCCGGCCCGGGTTCAACACGAGCACGCCGCGCGAGATCGTCGGCGTGGTCGCCACCGAGCGGCATGCCGGGCTCGGCGCCGATCCCCACAACGGCGTCTACATCCCCTACGCCCAGTTCCCGCGCGCCGGGCAGGTGACGTTCCTGGTGCGTACGCCGTCCGATCCGGCGTCGCTGTCGAGCGCGCTGCGCCAGACGCTGGGCGGCATCGATCCCTCGCTGGCGGTCTTCCAGGCGCAGCCGATGGCGGCGGTCGTCGCGCAGTCGGTGGCCGCGCCCCGGTTCTCGACCGTCCTCATGACGACGTTTGCGGTCGTCGCGCTCATGCTGGCGGCCGTCGGTCTGTACGGCGTGATCAGCCATGCGGTCAGCCAGCGCACGCGCGAAATCGGCATTCGCATCGCGCTCGGCGCGAGCCGCCGGGACGTGCTGCGGATGATCGTCGGCCGCGGGCTGTCGCTGGCGGCGCTCGGCATCGCCGCCGGCGTGGCGGCGGCGGTCGTCGTCGCGCGTCTGTTCACCGCGCTGCTGTACGGCGTGACCGCGACGAACGTCCCGACGTATGCCCTCAGCGCCGTGCTGCTCGTCGCCGTCGGCGCGACGGCATCGTACCTTCCCGCGCGCCGCGCGACCGCCGTCGATCCGGTGAGCGCGTTGCGGGCGGAGTGAGTACGCGTGAATCGCCGGGGACGTGAAATGAGCCGGCCCACGAAGCGCACGAAGATCTCGGCCACGAAGCGCACGAAGAGCACGAAGATTGCGGCCGACCGTCGAACGGCGCTTCGTGTGCTTCGTGAACTTCGTGGCCGAGATCCTTCGTGCGCTTCGTGGGCCGGGTCATTGTGACTTGCGACCAGATCGTCGCGCCTTGTGCGACTGCGACGGCCGGCTCGGAAATCGTGTTCAGTTCAAGTGAGTCACGGCGTTAGAATCCTGAATCGTGGCGTGGACCGCGAAAGCCGCAACGATCAACGGCGGCAGAGTTCCCTATCTGGATGCGGGAGATCCGCGGTCGCCGCACGTCATCGTGCTGGTCCATGCCTTCCCCGTGGGCATGCGGATGTGGAACCACGTGGCGATCCCTGGCGGTTGGCGCGGGCTCGCACCGGCGCTGCCGGGATTCGACGGCGCCGACCCGCCGCCCCGCGACTCGACGAGCATCGACGATTACGCCCGCTTGATCCTCGACTTCATGGATGACCTGCGCCTCGACAGCGCGGCGATCGGCGGCGTGTCGATGGGCGGCTACGTGGCGTTCGCGCTATGGCGGCTCGATCGCCTCCGCTGGCGCGGGCTCGTGCTGGCCGACACGCGGGCGGCCGCCGACTCGACGCAGGGGCGTGCGGGGCGCGAGAAGATGCTGCAGACGCTTCGCGAAGGCGGGACGCGCGGCGTCGCCGACGCGATGGCGCCGAAGCTCGTCGGCGCGACCACACGCGCGCGCCGGCCGCACGTGGTCGACCAGGTGCGCCGGCTGATCGAGCGCCAGACAAACGACGGGATCGCGGCGGCGATCGTGCGGCTGCGCGACCGCCCCGACTCGACGCCGCTCCTCGGCGACATCGGCGTGCCGGTCGCGGTGATGGTCGGCGAGGAAGACGAGGTCACGCCGCCGGCCGAGAGCGAGCGGATGCAGGCACAGATCGAGGACGCGCGTCTCGTGCGGATCCCGGAGGCCGGGCACCTCTCGTGCCTGGAGAACCCCGCCGCGTTCAGCGCGAGCCTCGGCGCGTTTCTTGGGGAGCTGCGGTGAACCGGCGAGGCGCGTCACCGCCATTCCAGTGCACACGCATCGCGTGAATGCACGCGTGCTCGGCCGGCTGGCGATGCTCGACGCGCGCGACCCACGAGCGCGCTACGCGAAAATGGCGGTCGCGGCCTATGATGGCCGGAATGGATCTCGGACTCGACGACAAGGTGGCGATCGTGACGGGCTCGAGCCGCGGGCTGGGGCTGGCGAGCGCGCGGTCGCTGGCGACCGAAGGCTGCCGCGTGTGCCTGTGCGCGCGCACGGAGTCCCGGCTCGTGGCCGCCGGGCGTGAGGTGGCGGCGGCTGCCGGCCGCGCCGGCCGCGTGCTGACGGTGACGGCCGACGTCAGCACCGTTGCGGGCGTGCAGGAGGTCATCGATCGCACGGTCTCGACCTTCGGCGGCGTCGACGTGCTCGTCAACAACGTCGGTCTCGCCCGGGGCTCCGGCCTCCTGGAGACGACCGACGCCCAGTGGCAGGAGGCGATCGACCAGACGCTGATGCCGGCCGTGAGGGCCTCGCGCCTGGCGGCGCCGGTCATGCAGGCGCGAGGCGGCGGCGTGATCATCATGATCGCGTCGATCTTCGGCCGCGAGGCCGGCGGGCGGATGACGTACAACGCCGTGAAGGCCGCCGAGATCAGCCTGGCCCGATCGCTCGCGCAGCAGCTCGCGCCCGCCAACATCCGCGTGCTCAGCGTGTCGCCAGGCTCCATCCTGTTCGAGGGCGGATCGTGGTGGAAGCGGCAGCAGGAGAGCCCGGACGCGATTGCGGACTTCGTGCGCCGCGAGCTGCCGTTCGGCCGCTTCGGTACACCGGCGGAAATCGGCGATGTCGTCGCGTTTCTCGCCTCGGCGAAGGCGGGGTGGATCGCCGGAACCAGCGTCGTCGTCGACGGCTGTCAGTCCCGCGCCTTCTGACCCATGAGGGTCAGGGCCTGACCCTGGTGAGGGCGGATCGCTAATTGACCTGGCCCAGCGCGTGGTCGACGAGCTCGCGCCACGCGATGTTGTCTTCGCCGTCGTCGGCGACGGTGGCGCCGCACCACACATGCTCGTGGGCCGAGTGCTGCTTCATCCAGACCGGCAGCGCCGACACGCGCAGGCTGCCGATCGTCAGGTCGAAGCCGTCCGCGGTCGGCGGCGTCGTGCCGGGCGCAAGCTCGATGCGAAACCCGCCGTAGCTCAGGTCCACGAGGCGCACGGTCTGGTCGGCGGCGCGCGCCGTGATGTCCGCGCGGGCGCGCGGCCATCGCCGTTCCCGCCGATGGATCGCTTGGTCGATCGCCGCGATGACGGCGTCGGTGTCAGGGTCGGTCAGGTAGAGCGCACCGGCCCGGCGGGCCTCCGCCTGGAGCACGGGGTCGCCGTATCCGATGACTATTGTCTTCGTGAGGACGCTGGACATGCGACTTATGATCGCGAGGTGAAGGCCGTTGTGATCCTGCAGCCTCACGGTCGTGACGAGCACGTTCGGCTGCCAGTCGATGAGGAGCCGCCGCCCCTCGCCATACGTGCACGCCGTCAGCACTTTGTAGCCCGATGCGCCGCACGCGGTGGCGATCGTGGCCCGCAGCCCGGCCTCGGCGGTCACGACCAGAACCGTCGGTTGAGTCATCTCGGTTGAAGACCTGGGGGAGGGACTCCGGCGGTCTTCGGCGCCGGACGGGACCCACGTCATGCAAGAAGCGCGTCCGAACCGGGCCGTGTTGCACAGGAAATCACCGGCCGCGCTTACGGCGCCGGCCGGCGGGCAAACGACAAATAGTAAACCGGCACTCCGGCCAGCACGATGCCGAACGTCACGGCCGTCCAGAGGGGATCGGTCAGGAGTGCGTTGACGACGAGGTAGATCACGGCCGCGATGAACACCGCGGGAAGGACGGGGTAGGCGGGAACCATGTACGGCCGCGGCAGATCCGGCCGCCTGCGCCGGAGGATGTACAGCGCGCCGACGCCGAACGCGTAAAAGGGCCAGATCGACAGCACGAACGTGTCGGCGAGCTGCTCGAACGTGCGCGCCAGCACGAAGGCGACGCCAAGCGCGGCCGCGAGCAGAATCGCCACGTACGGCGTCCTGTACGTCGGATGCACTTTTGCCACGGTGCGGAAGAACAGCCCGTCGTCGGCCATGGCGAAGAAGACACGCGGCGACGCCAGCATGCTCGCGTTGAGCGCGCCGAATGCCGAGATCATCACGACGACCGAGATGAATGCCACGCCCGCCTGGCCAAAGACGGCCAGCATCGTGTCGGCGGCGATGAGCCGCGACTGCGCGATCGTGGCGATCGGGCTGACGTAGAGATACGCGACGTTGGCCGACAGGTAGATCGCGAGGATCGCCAGCGTGCCGACGATGATCGCGCGCGGCAGGTTGCGTTGCGGATTCGCCACCTCGCCGCCGGCGAAGGAGAGGTCGGCGAAGCCATCGTAGGCCCAGAGCACGGAAATGAGCGCGAGGCCGAACAGCCCCGCCTGGACGGGGCCTCCGTCGGCCGTGAAATGCGCCGTGCTGGCGCCGGCGCCGCCGCCCAGCAGGAATGACGCGACGACGAGGAACGCCAGCGCGCCGAACTTGGCGATCGTCGACAGCCCCGCGATGGCCGCGCCGTACTTGACGCCGCGCACGTTGACGGCGCCCGCGAAGATAATCGCTCCGGCCGCCAGGTAATCGGCGGCGCGCTCGTTCACCGCCGGGTCGATCCCGATCGACCGGAGCAAGTACTCGCCGAAGACCGTGGCAATCGCTCCGACGGCCGAGGCGCGAATGAGCACCAGCTCGGCCCAGCCGAAGAGGAACCCGAGCAGCCGGCCCCAACCCTCACGAAGGTACACGTACCAGCCGCCGGTGTGCGGCATCGACGCCGCAAGCTCCGCGACCGACAGCGCACCGCAGAGCGAGATGAGGCCTCCGACGAGCCACACCGTGAGCATCAACGTGGGATCCGGCACGCGCGTCGCGATGCCAGCCGGCGTCCTGAAGATGCCGGACCCGATGGTCACGCCGATGACGATGCCGATGGAGGACCAGAGGCCGAGCGCCCGCACGAGCTGCGCTTCTCGCGGCGCGGTGGTTGGGGTCGCCATTTGGGCGGTAAGCCTATCAAATCAGACGGTCGGCGGGAGGCGGTGAGGCGCCGCCTACCGCCGGGCCGTCGTCTCGATGCGGCTCAGGCTCGCGGCAAGCTCGGCGAGCCTGATGAACTCGGCGCGATAGCCTTCGGCGTCGGCGCCACGGAACGTGCGGGCGCGGGCAATGGCGGCCTCGAAGGTGCCGGCGCCAGCGTGCGTCGAGCCGCGCAGGAGCATGCCGAATTCCGCGACCGCGGATGCGAAGCCGAGGTTCGCCGTCGGCGGGCTCGCGCCGGTTCGGACGACCGTCGAGAGCAGGCGGCTCATGTCGCCGTCCGGCGTCTTGTAGCGCACCTTCACCGTCAGGAGCTCGTCGGAGCCGGCGGCGCCCGTCAGGGCCGGGCTGTGCTGGTACTTCAGCGGATCGACCTCGGGCGCGTCGGGTTCGACGCCCCCCGGGACGATCTCGTAGAGCGCCGTCACCGTGTGACCCGCGCCGATCTCACCGGCGTCCTTCCGGTCGTCGTTGAAGTCCTCGTGCCGCAGCACGCGGTTCTCATAGCCGATGAGCCGATAGGCCGCGACGGCCCTGGGGTTGAACTCGATCTGGATCTTCACGTCCTTGGCCGTGGTGACGAACGTGCCGCCCGCCTCGCGCACGAGGACCTTCCGCGCCTCGTGCAGGGAATCGAGGTACGAGTAGTTGCCGTTCCCCTTATCCGCCAGCTTCTCCATGGTCGAGTCTTTCAGGTTGCCCCTGCCGACACCGAGGACCGAGAGAAAGATGCCGCTCGCCCGTTGCTCCTCGATGAGGCGCACGAGCTCGTCCTGGCTCGTGACGCCGACGTTGAAGTCGCCGTCGGTGGCGAGGACGACGCGGTTGATGCCGCCGCGCACGAAGTGCTCGCGCGCCACGCGATACGCCAGCGAGATGCCGGCGGCGCCGTTGGTGGAGCCGCCGGACTCCAGTTCCGCGATCGCCCGATCGATGACCGCCTTGCGGTCGCCGGGCGTGGAGGGGAGCACAAGACCGCTCGCGCCGGCATAGACGACGATCGCGACGCGGTCGCGCGCGGTCAGTGTGTCGGCGAGCATGCGCAGGGCCGTGCGCACGAGCGGCAGCTTGTCCCGGCTCGCCATCGAGCCCGACACGTCGATCAGGAACACGAGGTTGCGTGCGATGTCGGCGTCGCGCGCGTCGAGGTCGCGGCCGCGCAAGCCGATGAGCGCCAGCCGATGCGCCGGATTCCACGGACACGCCGAGACCTCCGTGGCGATCGAGAAGGCCGCGTCACCCTCGGGGTCCGGATAGTCGAAGCGGAAGTAGTTGATCAGCTCCTCGATGCGCACCGCGCCGGGCGGCGGCAGCGCCCCGGCGTTCAGGAACCGCCGCACGTTCGCGTACGACGCCGTGTCCACGTCGATGGAGAACGTCGAGCGCGGATCCGTCGAAACGCGCCGGAAGGGGTTCTCGTCCAGGCTGTCGTACGCCTCCGTGTTGAACGCGTCCCGATGGCGAAAGTCGTGCCGCTCGGGCACGCGTCCGATCGTGCCTCCCGCCAGGCCCGCGGGGATGCCGCCGGCCAGGCCGGCTCCCACGCCCGGAGGCGCGCTCATCGGGGCGTGCGCGGGGTTCACGACCGGCGCCGGCGTCTCATGCCCGGACTTCGGGAGCGTCACGCGTTCCTCGACGGACACGAGGTCGAGCCGAGCGTCGAGGCGCGCCGTGCGCCCGGCGTGCACCGTCACGGGTCGCAGGATCGTCCTGAACCCCGCCAGCTCGAACCGCACGCGATAGGCGCCCGGCGCGAGCCCGGCAAAGGTGTACTCCCCCCGCTCCGTGGTGATGGTGCTTCGTCGTTCAGCACCCGTGAGCGTGACCGTGACGCCTGGCAGCGGCCGGCCCGAGGCGTCGGTCACCGACCCGTCGATCCCACCGCGTTCCGAGCGTGCTGTCACGAGCGTGACGAGCAGCAGAACGCCGATTACCGAAACCGCTGTGCGCGTACGCATGGTCCTCTCCTTCGCAGGCTGCACTGTAAGACACCGCGCGACCACAGCCGGTCTTGCGGCCCAACTGGAGAACGGAGCCGACGGGAATTCTTGCAGCGAATCGAATCCAGAATCCGAATGCTGAGTACGAAGCCGGAATCGGCCCCCGGAATCGAAACCGGAAGCCGGAATCGGAATCGGGATCGGAATCAGTAGTAAGAATGCCGAATCAGAAATCGAGGATTGGAGTCCAACGTAGAATGGGACGGATGGCGCAGGCGCCCTCCCTCTCGGGCAAACTGGTGCTGCACTACCGCGTGGGCCAGCGGCTCGGCGGCGGCGGCATGGGCGAGGTTTACCTGGCTGAGGACACGCGGCTCGGGCGTCAGGTCGCGCTGAAATTCCTCGCACCGTCCGTGCAGCACGACGAGGAGAGCCGGGCGCGCCTCGTGCGCGAAGCGCGCGCGGCGTCGCTCTTGCGATCCCCGAACATCGCCGTCACCTACGACCTCGTCGAGCATGGCGATGCGCTGTTCATCGCCATGGAGTACGTGGAAGGCGAGGTGCTGTCGGCGCGTATCCTGAAGGGGCCGCTCCCGCTCAAGGAGGCGGTGGACGTCGCTCAGCAGGTGGCCGACGCGCTCGACGACGCCCACGGGCAGAGCATCGTCCACCGGGACATCAAGAGCGCGAACCTGATTCTGACGCGCCGCGGCCTCGTCAAGGTGCTCGACTTCGGCCTGGCCCGGTTCGAGGATCGGGCCGACGCGCGGCTGCGCGAGATCACGGCCGTGCAGCTCACGACGCCCGGACTGGTGATGGGCACCGTCGCCTACATGGCGCCGGAGCAACTGCGCGGCAACGTCATCGATCACCGCGTGGACCTGTTCGCCCTGGGCGTGGTGCTGTACGAGATGGTGGCCGCCCGCCTGCCGTTCGCGGGCGACACGCTCACGGAGGTCTCCGATCGGATCCTGCACCACGAGCCCGAAGCGCTCGCGCGGTTCAACTACGCCACGCCGGCCGACCTCGAGAGCATCGTCCGGAAGGCGCTTCAAAAGAATCCGGCGTACCGCTACCAGTCCGCGCGCGAGATGTACATCGACCTGCACCACCTGGCGCGCCGGCTCGACACGGTGGACACGACGTCGCAGTTGCCGCGCGTACCCGCGACAGCGCCCCTCGTGCGGGCGCCCGAGTCGCGGGTGGAGCAGGGCGAGCGGTCGATCGCGGTGATGACGTTCGTGAACGTCACGCGCGAGGCCGCCGACGACTGGATCGGCGAGGGCATTGCCGAGACGGTGACGAGCGACCTCAAGAATCTGCACGGGCTGGCGGTCGTCGGGCGCGCGCAGATCTTCGAGCTCCTGAAGACCCTCGCCACCGGACGCGACACCTCCGACGATCGGCTCGCCATCGAGATCGGCCGCCGCCTCGGCACCTGGTGGGTCGTCACGGGCGCGTACCAGCGGATCGGGCCGCGCATCCGGATCACGACCCAGGTCATCGAAGTGCTCCGGGGCACGCTCCTCAAAACGCTCAAGATCGACGGTGGCATCGACGACATCTTCGAGCTCCAGGACCGCATCGTCTTCGAGCTGAGCCGGAGCCTCGATCTCAAGGTGGACAAGGCGCAGGCCGCCGCGATCGCGCGCGACGAGACCACTTCGGTCGAGGCGTTCGAGGCCTACTCGCGCGGGCTGCTGAACATGCGCCAGGCGACGCGCGATTCGATCGACCGCGCCATCGCGCTCTTCGAGCGCGCCACGGAACTCGACCCGAAATACGCGGCGGCGTGGGCGGCGCTCGGCGGAGCGTTCCAGTTGAAGGGCATGTTCCTGAGCATCAACGAGCTCGTGCTGAAGGCGATCGACGTGCTGCGCCGCGCGATCGCCCTCCAGCCGGCGCTGGCCGCGGCCCATAACTGGCTGGGCTTGTCGCTGCTCACCCTCGGGCACGTGGATGAGGCGATGGTGTCGCTCCGCCAGGCGCTCACGCTCGAGCCGGACAATGCGCAGGGACACCAGGCGCTCGCGCGCGCCCTCTGGATGGGAAAGGGGCAGGTGGACGAGGCGATCGGGCACCTGCGCCGGGCCATCGACCTGAACATCGAGGGGGGGTATTCGTACCTGCAGCTGGCGTTCCTCGAGTCGCTGACCGGCGACCTCGGCGCGGCCGAAGCGTCAGCTCGACAGGCGATCGAGCTCCAGGAGCGCGCCATCTCCGGCACCCAGGGTCTGCTCATCGTTGGCGCACACGCGCGGCTGGGCCACGTGTATTACCTGCGCGGGGACTACGATCGTGCCCACGAGGAATACCGCCGCGAGCTGGAGTTCCTCGCGACGACCGATCATGGCCTGCGGGAGCGGACGCTCATCGAGCTCCACCAGAAGCTCAGCGCCCTCCACGACGCGCGCGGGGACCGCGAGCAAGCGGAGCGGTTCGGCAACCTGGCGATCGCCGGCCTCGAGAAGCGCCTGGCGGCCGGCGCCGACGATCCGGCGACGCGCTACTACGCGGCGGCCGTCTACGCGCGCCGGGGCGACCTCGACCGTACGCTCGGCCACCTCGCTCTGCCCCTCGAGCGTCTGCCGCTCTTCACACCGTGGCGCCTCGAGCGCGACCCCGACTTCGCCCGCGTGCGCGGCGAGCGCGCCTTCATCGAGCGCCTCGACGTCGCGGTGCCTCGCCTCGGCTAGACCCCTCCGGCACAACTCCTGCTCTCGATCACGTCTCATGCTGGGCGCGTACGCTCGGTTCCGGGTTCCGGGTTCCGGGTTCAGGTTCCGGGTTCCGGGTTCCGGGTTCAGGTTCCAGGTTCCAGGTTCAGGTTCCAGGTTCAGGTTCGGGTTCCAGGTTCGGGGTTCAGG
>JBOGIW010000321.1:0-3282 GCA_050748045.1 Vicinamibacterales bacterium
TGCACCTGCAGGCCACGCACCTTCGCCACCCGCTCCGACGGCAGCAGGACGAGCTCGTCATCGACGGCGACGCGACCCGCCACGAGCGTCCCGGTGACGATGGTGCCGAAGCCGCGCATCGAGAACACGCGGTCCACGGCAAGCCGCGGCGCGCCGCCGGCAGGACGCGGCCGGGTCGACGCCGCCGCCAAGGCGAGGGCGGCCCGAAGCCGGGGAATGCCGTCGCCGGTGCGCGCCGATACGTCGAGAACCGGCGCCGCGTCCATGAACGATCCCTTGATGAGATCGCGCACCTCGAGCCGCACGAGCTCGAGGGTGTCGGCGTCGACCAGATCCGCCTTCGTGATGACCACGACGCCGCGCGGCACCTGCAGGAGCCGGCAGATCTCGAAGTGCTCGCGCGTCTGGGGCATCACCGACTCGTCGGCGGCCACGACGAGCATCACGAGATCCATCCCGCCGACGCCGGCGAGCATGTTCTTCACGAAGCGCTCGTGGCCGGGCACGTCCACGAACGAGAGCGTCGCATCGCCTTCAGTGGTGTGCGCGAATCCGAGCTCGATCGTGATCCCTCGCGCCTTCTCCTCCTTCAGCCGGTCGGGATCGATGCCGGTCAGCGCGAGCACGAGCGAGCTCTTGCCGTGGTCGATGTGCCCCGCCGTGCCGACGATGAGGGTCACCGCCGGCCCCGGCCCCGGCGGCCGTCCCCGCCCTTGAAGGGCGTGCGCGCGCGGCGGCCGGGGCGCGCCTTTCCCGTCCGGCGATCGTGTTTCGGCCGCACCGTGCTGCGGACCGGAACCCCGCGCGCGTCACGACGGACCGTCTCGAGGATGTCGACGAGGCCGAGGTCGACCTGCCGGCGCTCCATGTCCACGCGCACGACCTGCACGGTGACCTTGTCGCCGAGGCGATAGGTCTTCCCCGTGTTCTCGCCGCGCAGCACGTGCTGCTGCTCGACGAAGCGGTAGTAGTCGTCGGCCATGCTCGAGATGTGGACGAGCCCCTCGACGTAGTGCTCGATGAGCTCGACGAAGAGCCCGAAGGGCGCGACGCCGGTGATATAGCCGTCGTACTCGTCGCCCACCTTGTCCGCCATGAAGCGGACCTTCTTCCACTGCAGGAGCTCGCGCTCGGCCTCGTCGGCCCGGCGCTCCATCTCGGAGGTGTGCTTCGCGACCTCGGGGAGCTCCTCCTCGAGCTCCTCGCGCCGGGCCGCCGACAGCGCCGATCCCCGCGCTTCACGCAGCATGCGATGGACCACGAGGTCCGGATACCGGCGGATGGGCGACGTGAAGTGCGTGTAGTGCTCCGCAGCCAGCCCGAAGTGGCCCAGGCTCGCCGCGTCGTACCGCGCCTTCTGCATCGTCCGCAGCATCAGCGCGGCGATCGGACGCTCCTCGGGCGTCCCCTTCATCCGGTCGATCAGCCGCTGAAAGTGCTTCGGCCTCACGGCATGGCCGGTGGTGGCGAGGCTGTAGCCGAGCGTGGAGGTGAACGCCTCGAACTCCTCGACCTTCTTCGGGTCGGGCGGCTCGTGGACGCGGTGGAGGGCCGGCGTGAGGTGCTGCACGAGGTGCGTCGCCACCGTCTCGTTCGCCAGGAGCATGAACTCCTCGATGAGACGGTGCGCGACGTTGCGCTCCGAGGCGATGATGTTCTCGATCCGGCCGTTGTCGTCCAGCAGGACCTCGGCCTCGGGAAGGTCGAAGTCGATGGCGCCGCGACGCCGGCGCCGGCTGTTCAGGATGCCGAAGAGCTCGTGCATCTGCTCGAACGTGGGGACGAGCGCACGGTACCGCTCCATCTGCACGGGGTCGCGGTCCGTCAGGATGGCGTTCACCGCCGTATAGGTCATCCGGGCGTCGCTCGTGATGACGCCGTCGTGCATCTCGTACCGCACGACGTTCCCGCGGCGGTCCACCTCCATGAGACACGACTGGACCAGCCGATCGACGTTCGGGTTCAGGCTGCACAACCCGGTCGCCAGCTCCGCGGGAAACATGTGCACCGCGCGCTCGGGGAAGTACACGGACGTTCCACGCGCGTAGGCTTCCTCGTCGAGCGCGCTGCCCTCCCGCACGTAGTGCGACACGTCGGCGATGTGGACACCCAGCCAGAAGTGGCCGTTCTTCAGTTGCTCGATCGTGATCGCGTCGTCGAAGTCGCGCGCATGCTCGCCGTCGATGGTGACCGTGGTGACCGCCCGGAAGTCCGTGCGTCCCCGCATGTCGCGCTCCTTGACCGCGCCGCCGAGCCGGCGCGCCTCGGCGACGGCCTCCTCGCCGTGCTCGTCCGGAATGCCGAACTTCCTGATGATGATCTGCGTGTCGACGCCCGGCTCGTCGATGCGGCCCAGCACTTCCACGATACGCCCGGCCGGGCCGCGCATGGCCGTCGGCCACCGGGTAATCTCGACAAGCGCCATCTCTCCGGGCTCCGCCGACGACCACTGCCCGGTCGGCACGTGCACGTCCGTGACAAGGCGGCGATCGAACGGCACGACGTAGCCGAGTCCCGCCTCGTCCACCTCGAACCGGCCGACGAGGGTGGAGTGGCTGCGCTCGAGGATCCGGATGATGCGTCCCTCGGGCCCCTTGTCGGTGTGCCGCTCGAGGCGCGCGACGACGCGGTCGCCGTGCATCGCTTCTGCCAGGTTCGAGGCGGCGATGAAGATGTCGCGGCGATCGCCGTCGGCGGCGTCCGGCACGACAAAGCCGTAGCCGGCCGGATTCGTCGTGAGCCGCCCGATGACGAGGTCCATCTTCTCCGGCAGGCCGAAGCGGTTGCCGCGCACCTTGACGAGCGACCCATCGGCCACGAGCGCCCCGAGCTGGCGCCTGAGCGTGGCGCGCTCCTCGCGCGGGAGCCGGAGCGTCTGCGCCAGATCGCGCGCCGTGGCGGGATGATGAACCTTGTCGCGGATGAGTTTCAGCAGATCGTCGCGTGTGAGCACAGATACAGATTAGTCCTTGACCAGCACTACCTGCAGATCGCCGACGTTGGTATCGGTCGGACCGAGGCGAATGAGGTCGCCGAGCGCGAGAAAGAACGCATACGAATTGTTGTCGTCGAGGTAGGCGTCGGGCTGGAGCCCCGCCGCGGCCGCTCGCGCCAGCGTCGTCTCATCCACGATCGCCCCCGCCGCGTCCGTCGGCCCGTCGATGCCGTCGGTGCCGACGCTCGCCGCGACGACCGGCACGTCCCACGACGCGAGCCGGCGGACCAGCGCCAGCGCGAGCTCCTGGTTGCGGCCGCCCGTGCCGCGCCCGATGACCGTCACCG
>JBOGIW010000322.1:0-2887 GCA_050748045.1 Vicinamibacterales bacterium
GCGTTGCCTGGTCTGTGGCCGGGAAAGCGCCTGGCTCCTTCCACCGCCCTGGCGGATTCGTCGCGTGACCTCGGAGACGCGCCATGATCAAGCCCGAGCAGCACGCCGAGATCCGACGACTCTATAACGGCGAGCACTGGAAGGTCGGCACCATCGCCGCGGCCCTCGGCGTCCATCATGAGACGGTCCGCGCGGCCATCCTGAACGATACGCAGGGCGTGCGCCGGGGCACGTGTCGCGCGACCAGGCTCGACCCGTACCTGCCCCTCATCCGCGACACGCTCGCGCAGTATCCGCGTCTGCGCGCCACGCGGCTCTTCGAGATGGTCAAGGGTCGCGGCTACACGGGCTCGGTCGTGCAGCTGCGGCGCGCCGTGCGCCTGATTCGGCTGGCCGCGACCGCCAGCGTCTATCGGCGCCTCACGACGCTGCCAGCCGAGGAGGCCCAGGTCGAGTGGGGCGCGTTTGGCTCCATCCGGATTGGCCGCGGCGTGCGCCCGCTCTCCGGGTTTGTGATGGTGCTCTCGTACTCGCGCGCCATCTTTGCGCTCTTCACCGTCGATCAGACGCTCGAGAGTTTTCTGCGCGGCCATGTCGAGGCCTTTCAGACGTGGCCGGGGGTCGCCCGGACTCTGGTCTACGACCATTTGCGCAGTGCCGTCCTCGAACGCGCCGGCACCGCGATTCGCTTTCATCCGCGACTGCTCGAGCTCGCCGGGCACTACCACTTCGCGCCGCGCCCATGCACCCCGGGGCGGGGCAACGAGAAGGGGAAGGTCGAACGGCAGATCCAGTATCTGCGTCACGCCTTCTTCGCGGCCCGCACGTTTGTCGATGTCGACGATCTGAACGCGCAGTTTCGCCGCTGGCGCGACGACATCGCGCATCAGCGCCCGCACCCTGAGCACCGCGATCGCACGGTCGCCGACGTCTTGGCCGACGAGCAGCCGCGCTTGCTGCCGCTCCCCGCGCATCCTTTCGAGACCCACGTGATGCGCACGGTGATCTCTGGGAAGACCCCCTACGTGCGCTTCGACCGCAACTGCTACTCGATTCCCCACACGCACCTGCGGCGCCCCGTGACGCTCCTCGCGAGTCCGACCACCGTGCGCGTGATCACCGGCACCGAAGAGATCGCGCGCCACGCGCGCAGCTATGACACCGGTCAGGTCATCGAACAGGAGGCGCATATCGCCGGCCTCGTGGCCGCCACGCGCCACGACAATCCGTCCAGTGCGCGCGACCGACTGCGCCTCGCGATCCCGGCGGTCGCCACGTTGCTCGAGCGCCTGGCGGCGCGGGGCGAATCGCTCCGCGTCCACACCGCCCGCCTACTCGCCCTGCTGGACGACTACGGTCCGCAAGAACTCGGCGCCGCCATCGCCCGCGCCCTCGAGCGCGACGCCCTTGGCGCCGGCACCATCGCGCACATCTTGGAAACCCGACGGCGGCAGCGCGGCCTGAAGCCGCCGATCCCGATGGCGCTTCCCGACCGCCCGGGCGTCCGCGATCTCGACGTCACGCCCCATCGCCTGGAGACCTACGATGAGCTCACCCGATCCGATTCCGACGACCTTGAGTGATCAGCTCCACCCGCTCGGGCTCGTCCACACCGCCAGCGACCTCCATGACTTCATCGCCCGGGCGACGCAGAAACGCTGGAGTCCCGTCGTGCAGCTCGAACGCCTGGTCCACGCCGAGCTCGAGGCGCGTTTGCGCCAGCGCGTCGAGCGGCGTCTCAAGGACGCACGCCTCGGGCGCTTCAAGCCGATGGCGGATTGGGAATGGGCGTGGCCGAAGACGATCCATCGCCCCACCGTCGAACGCGTGCTCACCCTGGACTTTCTACCACAGCGCGAGAACGTCATCGTCGTCGCGCCGCACGGCCTCGGCAAGACCATGATCGCCAAGAATCTCGTCCACGAAGCCATCCTGGCCGGCCACTCGGCGCGCTTCCTGACGGCCGCCGATCTCATCCTCGACCTTACCCGGCAGGAGACCGCTCGCGCACTCCAACACCGTCTCCGAAGCTATCTCCGCCCGAGCCTGCTCGCGATCGACGAGGTCGCCTACCTGGGCTATGACGCCCACGCCGCCGATCTCCTCTTCCAAGTCGTGAGCCGACGCTACGAGCAGAAGGCGATCGTGATCACCACGAACTTACCGTTTAAGCAATGGGACACGGTCTTTCCCAATGCCGCGTGCGCCGTCGCCCTCATTGACCGGCTCACACATCACGCCGAGATCATCTCGATTGACGGGGAGTCCTATCGCAAGCGGGAGGCCGAGCAGGCACAGAAGCGGAAGCAGGAGCAGAAGCCGAAGCGGTGATCACACCCGCCGCCGTCCTCGGCGACGTCCGTCCAGATTCACGCGGTTTGACATGAGCGGCAACACCAGTGGTTCGTGAAAGAAGTGGCACGGCTTGGGCGTCCGCGGTGCGTTGCGCAAAGCGAGCAATGCTCGCGAGGATCGCATCCGCCGTCTTGGTCCACTCGAAGGGTTTCGGACTGTCGTGGTGCGCGTTGATGTACTCCTGAATCGCCGCCTCGAGTTGGGAGACGCTGCGGTGCGCCCCGCGGCGCAACGGCTTCGTCGTCAAGCCGGCGAACCAGCGTTCGACGAGATTCAGCCACGACCCATAGGTCGGCGCTTCAAGCGGCACCACTCGTCACTTGTTCCCGTGTGACGCCGACGATAGACTGCCAACCGCCAGCGTCGTCCCGGTGTACTGATGGCTATAGACCTGTTCAGGGTGATGCGCCTGACCATCCGCGATCTCCTCAGAACGCCCGGATACACGTCCGCGACGGTCGTCACGCTCGCATTGGTGGTCGGAGCCAACAGCGCGATCTTCAGCGCCGTCTACGCCGTGTTGTTGAATCCG
>JBOGIW010000323.1:0-13728 GCA_050748045.1 Vicinamibacterales bacterium
GCGCGCAGCCGCTTCGGCCCGGCGGCGGCGCTCGCGTCCCACCTGCTCTGCAAATCGGCCCGACGTCGCTTTTGCGAGCGGCGCCAGCGCACGCCTCACGAGCCGCTCGCGCATCGAGACGCCGGCCGGCTGCGGCCCGGTGCCCGCGAGCCGCTCCAGGGCAGAGGTCAGGACCGGTGTCGCAGGCTGGTCCAGTCCGCGCGGACGAACGAAGGACTCGACGAACGCGCGATTCCGCTGACTCTCCGCCGGCTCCCGCAGCGACGCGCCAAGCTGCGCCAGGTGATGCTCGAAGGTACGGGCGCTCCGCAGCAATCCGCCGTCGAGCAGATACCGGAAGTGCAGCGTCCCTTCCTGGTTGCCCTCGAGCTCGGGCACGAGGATCGTATGCACCGGGCGTCCGACGATGCCCGCTTCGATCTGGGCGCTCGTGTTGAGGCCGACGACGGCGGCGCTGTGGAAGAGCGAGTCGAAGTAGTCGGCCTTGCTCACGGCCGTCACGGGGGCGGACGCCTGCGGAGGCCAGAGCGCCACGCCGGCCAGCCGCGACACGTCCACGTCGCGCCACTCGACGCCGCGCTTCGGGTGCGGGCGCACGAGGATGCCGGCGTCGCGGAGCACAGGATCGCCGCTCGCACGAAGCGCCTCGGCCCAGCGCGCGACGAACATCGCCTCGCTCGGGCTCCCTTCGAAGAGCGCCGAGCACACCCAGAGCACGTAGGGCCGCGACGCGTCCACGCCGACCTTCCTGCAGAACGCTTCGCGCCCGAGCGTGGGTTGCCGATCGAACCACTGGTCGAAGACCTGCGCTCCGGTCACCTCGATGCGGTCGCCCGGCACGCCGTGCATCTCGATCGCCTCCCACCGCTGCGTCTCGTTCCAGACGAACACGCGGTCGGGCACCGTGCGGATGAGGCCTTTGCTCGACAGGTGATCCCAGCTCCCCACGCAGAGGGCCGCCGGGATCCCGAGCCGTCGCGCCACGCGCACGACGTCGGCCTGCTCGGAGCCGAGCTCCACGAGCGGCGTCACGACGACGAGGTCCGGACGGGCCGACTCGATGAAGGCGGCCAGCGCGGGATCCGGCGGCACGCACGCCTCGGCGGCCGCGAGCGTGCGCGTCAGCGCCGCGCGCCCCGCGCGGGAGCGGCCGATGGGCGACTCCACCACGCGTCGCAGCCACCGCGGGGTACGCTGGCGGGCCCGTGTCACGAGCGGCGAGAGCGCTCGGTACTCGGGGCGCATGAAGCGCGCATAGTCGAGGCCGAGCCGCAGAATCAGCCGCAGATCGTACCAATCATCTTCGTGGGCGCGCGGCGCCGTTTCATATGTCAGCCCCCCCACATCCGCCGCCAGCGCCGAGGCCGCCTCGTGCCAGTCTTCCGCGCGCTCGTTCGTGGGGCGCTCGGCGACCAGCCGCACGTGGTGGCCGCGCGCGGCGAGCGCGCGGACGACCGGCTCGAAGTGGCGCACGTACCAGTAGTTGCGCATCGAGAAGAGGATGCTGAGCGGCTCGCGCGCTCCCGCGTCATCGTGGCGCATCGCTCGTATCGGCGTCCGGGATGGCGCGGCCGCGCAGCCGCATGCCCACGTGATACCGCGCCTGTCGCACGGAGCGCAGCGTCCAGCGGCCTCCTCTGAGCGCGGCTCGCCGGACCGCGGCGCCGCCCCCCACGATCCGCCGCGCGCCGAGGCGTCCCCGCCGCGCCATGGAGGCGGCCGCGGCGCGGACGAGGCGCGCCGGGTGCACGATCAGGCGTTTCCTCAGAATCTTCGAGGCGCGCGCGGCCTGAAAGTACGCTTCGTAGACACCGCGACGCAGGTAGATGCGGAACGCGTCGCCGCGCGCGGCGAAGAACACGGCCATGATGAACGGGAAGAGCCCGGCTCGCAGCAGCCACGTGCCTGCCGTGTCGCGCTCGGGCGCGCGGCGGCCCGTGCGCGCGAGCGCGTCCAGCGCATCCGCCAGCATCGGCGTGCACGGCGCGTCGAGGCCGTGCGGCCGCAGGAAGCTTCGCACGAAGCGATCCGTCTCGGCTCGCGTCGTCTCTGGATCGCGCAGCACGGCGGACAACTGCTCGACGTGCGCCTCGATGGACGAGGCGATGCGCAGGAAGCCGCCGTTCTCCGGCAGCAGGTACCTGAAGTGCAGCGTGCCTTCCTGTGTCGCCGTGAAGTCGGGTGTGAGCAGCGAGAGGACGGGCCGCCGCAGGATCGCCGCCTCGATCATCGCGCTGGTGTTGATGCCGACGACGGCGGCGCTGTAGGAGAGCGAATCGAAGAACGAGGTCCGCGCGGCCTCGTCGGCCGGCGTGTACGCCCCGCGCGGCCAGATGGCGACCGGACCGAGATCGGAGAAGTCCGCGTCGGCCCAGGCGTGCCAGTTGAAGGGGTGCGGCCGCACGAGCACGGCCGCTTCCGAGAGCGCGGGGTCCGCCGCGGCGCGCAACGCCGCGATCCAGTGGCGGACGAACGGCACCTCCACCTCGGAGCGCGCGATGAACACCGACGATCCGGTGAAGAGGACGAACGGACGCGCGTCGGGCAGCCCCGCCATGGCGCAGAAGGCGTCTCGCGGCCGGCTCGGCGTGCGCTCGAACCAGCGGTCGAAGACCTGCGCGCCCGTGACGGCCACCCGTTCCGCGCGGATGCCGTGCAGCTCCACCGCCTCCGTCCGCTGGTGCTCGTTCCAGACCGTCACGAGGTCCGGCTCGACGCGCATGTGCCCCTTGTTGGTGAGGTTGTCCCAGCTCGCGATGGCCGCCGCCACCGGCACGCCGGCGGCCCGGGCCGCGCGCACGGTATCGACCTGGTCCGACGAGGCGTCCACGAGCGGCGACACGATGACCGCGTCGGCTCTGTGCTCGTCGAGGAAGTCGCGCACGCGCGAGCCGACCGGGACGGCCCGCTCCGCCGCCTGCAGCACGCGCAGCACGCGCGCGAGCGCAGGCCGGCTGAGCGATCGGATCCGGTCGAGCGGCCGCAGCAGCGCCGGCAGCGCCTTCCGGTACATGCGGGCACGCAGCACCGGCGTGCCCGCGAACCGCGGATCCAGATACCGCACGAAGTCCATCGTCCCGCGCACGTAACGGGCGAAGGGCGTCCAGACGTCGACGCGCTTCGGCACCGCGCCGAGCACCGTGATGCGCGGATCGTCGACGAGCTGCAGGCGTGCCTGCTTGCGCTCGCGCAGCCAGCTCACGGCCACCATCACCTGGTGGCCGCGATCGGCCAGCAGCTTCATCGTGGAGTCGTAGTACCGCAGGTACTCGGGCGAGGCGAGGACGAAGAGCAGGCGCATCGGGCCGGCGGCCACCGGCTCGCCGTCCTCCCGCCTGCCGCGCTTCTTCCGCGGCGCCGCCGCGCGCAGGAGCGACGCGAGCGGCCGGAGGAAGAGGCGGCGCAGGCCGAGCGAGCGCCGCTCGCGAACGGGGGTGGGGCGGGGCGCAGCCACCTCGGACTCGATCGCCTCGACGAAGCGCTCCGCCGCCGGCACGTCGAGGCCGTGCGGCCTGATGAACGCCTGCACGAACGCGCGGCTCTTCGACGCGTCGTGCTCGCCGCGCACGGCGCCCGCGAGCTGCACGAGATGCTCGTCGAGCGTCGCGCCGACGTGCAGGAGGCCGCCGTTGACGTTCCTGAGGTGCTGGAAGTGGAGCGTCCCGTCCTGCTGCCCGGAGAACTCCTCGGCGAGCACGGTGAACACCGGCCGCCCGACGATGCCCGATTCGATGAGCGCGCTCGTGTTCATGCCCACCATGGCGACGCTGTGGTACATCGAGTCGAAATACCCGGCGCGCGCATCCGTGTCCACAGGGTTCGCGCCCTCTCGCGGCCAGATGCCGACCGCCTCGTGGCTCGAGACGTCAACGTCGCGCCACTGCGCCGCGTTCTGCGGGTGCGGCCGGATGAGAATCGACGCGCGCGCAAGCGCCGGATCGGCGTGGCCGCGCACCGCCGCGATCCATCGCCGCACGAATCCGACCTCGTACGGCGTGATGAAGGGCGACGAGCAGAGATAGAGGACCAGCGGCCGATCGGCCGGCACGCCCACCCTGGCGCAGAACGCCTCGCGCGACGTGGCCGGCTGCTGGATGAACCAGTGGTCGTAGGCCTGTGCGCCGGTGACGACGACGCGCGAGGGATCGACGCCGTGCAGCTCCGCCGCCTCCTGCTTCTGGAACGCGTTCCAGACGAGGACGCGATCGGGAATCTCGTGGATCAGCCCCTTCGTGGTCAGGTGGTCCCAGGAGCCGACGCCGAGCACCGTGCGGATGCCTCGAGCGCGGGCGGCGCGGACGTATTCGACCTGCTGCGATCCGAAGTACAGGAGCGGCGTGAGGAGCAGCAGGTCGGGATTCCAATCGCGCAGCAGCCGCTCGATCGAGGCGGGGGCCGGCATGGCGCGCTCGACGGCGCGGAAGATCGCACGCCAGGCGGCCATCGCGGGCCGCGAGCCGATGACCGACCATCGCGGCAGGCGTGAGGCGAAGGCGGGCGCTTGTGTCGCCGCGCGGGCCCGCAGGCTCGGAGAGTGGTCGAAGCGCGGATCGAGATAGCGCCAGTAGTCGAGGCAGAGTCGCACCTGCACCGCGAGCGGCTGCCAGTGCTCGTCCTTGCGCCCTGGCGCATAGGCGTGGGTGACACGATCCGGGTAATCGCGCTGGAGCGCCTCCACCGTGCGCATGCCGCCGACGCTGTCCTTGCGGTCGGCCACCAGGTGGAGGTCGTGCCCGCGCGCGGCGAGCAGGCGCAAGGCGGGCTCGAAGTTGCGCAGGAACCCGAAATTATTGACGGAGAAGAGGAGCCGCATCAGCGTGAGGCGGGACGCGGGCCGGCGGCGCTACGCATGGACGGGCGACAGCATCGACGCGGCATCACACCCGATCGGCCGCATCCGCTTCGGCACGGGTATAGAACATCAGGCCGCCGGCAAGCGTCGCGAAGATGACGGCTGCGGCGACGCCGAGCTGCCACGGCTGCACGACGCCGATGCCCAGCAGACCGAACTTGAACGTCTCGACGATCGGCGCCATCGGGTTCAGGACCATCCACCTGCGCCACTCCTCGGGAACGGCGCTGAGGGGATACATCACGGGCGTGAGGAAGATCCAGAAGCCAAGGAGGTAGTTCATCGTGAAGCGCACGTCGCGCGCCGAGAGCGCGGGCACCGACGTCCAGAGCGCCACGGCAAAGGCCAGCGCGACCGCCATGGCGGCCGCCAGCAACGCCCACGCCAGGTTCTCCGGACGGAAGTACAGGTGTCCGTCGGCGACGCCGAACCAGGCGAACGCGCCGGCGAGCACGCACAGGTAGATCGCAAACGTCACGAGCGCCGGCGTCATGTTGCACAGCGTGATGATGAGACGAGGCACGTAGATCTGCCGCAGGAGCCCACGGTTCATCTCGAGGCTGCGGGTCCCCCACATCGCGGCGCTGGCGAAGAGCTCCCACACCGTCGTGCTCGTCACGAGGAAGAGGAAGTACGGCACGCCTTCGGAGCCGACCGCCAGCACGCCCCCGAAGATCGCCGTCTTGACCATGAGGGGAAACAGCGGCCGAATGAGAATCCAGATCCATCCGAGCTTCGTCCGTTTGTAGATCTTCTGAATCGCCTTGAGCCCGAAGAAGAGCGCCAGGCGGCGATACTGCCAGAGCTCCCGCACCCGCGGGCGGATTCCACGGGACCACGGTTCGATCGTCCATCGTTCGGAGCTCCCGGGGGCGGGACCCACCGTCCCGCGTGCAAGAGTAGGGGCCGCGGCGTCAGCTCTCATGGGCAGGTTCTTCCGGTGCTCCATCCGGCGCCATCCACGCGACCGGTTCGCGGTACGCTGAAAGGTCGAGTCCAAACTGGGCTTCGATCCGTCGCGTCGGCTCGTCGAGCGCGCCGAGCATCTCCGCCGCGAGCCCGGCGGGCAGGTGGTTCGGCCAGTCGCCCGGCGCCCCCTGACGGAAATGGCTCGTGGCATCGGCCTGTCCCTGCGGCCGGCCGGCGAGCCGCTCGAAGGCCGCCGCACGGACGATCCGCTCGACGACGGGCGAGGACGCATCCACGTGGAGGAACTCGAGGAGCCGGCTCGCCTCGTCGTGCGGCGCCGTGGACAGGCGCTCGTAGGTGAGCACGTGGAGCGGCCCGGCCAGGCGAACGAGGCCGGCGTAGTCCTGCCGAACACGCTCGACGTACGCCTGGACATGGGCGCGTGACAACCTCTCGCCGTCGGCGAGGCGCCCTTTTCGCTGCTGATGAAAGAAGAACGAGACCACGCGATCGCGCGGGTCGCGCAGGATGCAGACCTTGCGGATACCGGGATACAGCTTCTCGACGAGCTCCGGGTGGTGGACGGTCTCGGTCGTCTTCTCGCCGACGACGGGCTTGCCCGCTGTCATCCGCTGCTGCTGGCAGTACTCGTCGAACCTGGCCCGGATACTCCAGACGAGCGCGTCTCTCGCCTCGGCGGTCGCAGGCGGCCGGCGCGGCACCAGGTCGGCGAACCAGCCGCCAAGCTTGGTGCTCATCGACTTCCGGAAGCGAGGGTAGTCGGTCTCCAGGCGCGCGAGGATATCGAAGAGGTGCGCTTCGCCGGTACCGTCTGCCTGCCCTGGCCGCGAGGGAAAACAACGGATCTCAGGATGGGCATCGAGGAGCGACGTCAGCCAGTACGATCCGCCCTTCTGCACGCCGACGATCAGGAAATCGGGAGGCGGCGTGCTCATGGGGCGGGATCGCTTCTCACGTCGGCGAACGTCGCCGCCAGCTCGAGATACTCGGGCGCGGGGAACGCCAGGAAGAGCTCGGCGTGCGCGGCAGCGCGGCGCGGGACGCGCGCGCCCTTGAGGAAGTACGAATTAGCGATGTCGCGCCCCATGGCGAGGTGGGCGTAGTCCTTGTACGCGTTCTGCGTGCGCCAGCGCCGGTTGATCGCGTACTTCTTCTTCCAGACCCGCGTGATGTCCACGGCGTGATTGCCAGGAACGCGCGTCGTCACCTGGTAACCCCAGACCTCGACCTCTTCGTCGATCGGATGGATCGCGTTCGCCTCAAGCAGGACCTGGTTGAGTCTTCGATGTTCGATCGGCTGCTCGAAGAAGGTCGGCAGGAAGATCGTGTCGGGCCTGAAGTCGGCGATGAGGGCGGCCAGCCGCGACCCCGCGTCCGGGGCGATGCCCGGCGCGCGGTTCGGATAGTTCCAGAACGTCGGCGAAACGCCCGCAAGCCGCCGCCAGACCTGGCGCGCCTCTTCGCGCCTCCACCGCGACACCTCTTCCGGGAGCATGTCGGCGACGCGCGTGGCGCCGTCGGTGTAGTACACGACCTCGAACCGCCGGCCGGCGCGCGCACACAAGAGAAACGTCCCGCCGGCGGCGATCGTTTCGTCGTCCTGATGGGGCGCGAGCACGAGCAGGCGGCGCCCGCACGGAAGTCCCTGCGCACGCGGCAGGTCGTCGCCGATGAGACCCGCGCTGAAGAGCCGCTCGAGCACGTGGGGCCGATCGAAATGGCTCAGCAGCGTCGTCCAGCCCGGCTTCGTCGGGCCGGCGCTGTGTGCGTGCCTGCGGACCGGCCGGGGTTCGTCGGAGCGCTTCAGGCATGCCTCGCTCCAGTCACTCAGCGTGGCCGCGAGGTGGCGCAAGAGACGCACGCGGGAGAGCCTGGCCGCCGTCCGCAGCCGCTCCGCCAGCCGCAACGGAGCGTCGGGGGGCGCGGTCACGCCTCGGCCGATCGGGAGCTCCTCGCTCACGCTCTTTCTCGCACCACGGTCCAGTCCAGTCGCGGCCGCACGATCCCTCGAAACTGACCCGTGAAGGTTCCACGCGCGGATTCCTGCTCGTTCTGGTCGTAGACCTGGAACGAGATGGCATTGGTGAACACGAGCGGCAGCCGCTCCTCGCCGCGCCGGATGCCGATCGTGATATCGGCGGAATAGTTGGTGTCGGCGAGGAGGTGCGGTGGAATGGTCGCCGCCAGCGTATAGAGTCCGGGCTCGTCGACGGTGAACCAGTCGGGCGTCACCGACCGGAACGCCAGCACGCCGCGGGCCTTCACGTCGAGGTGCGGCCGCACGATCAGGCCGCGCTCGGCGAGACGCACGCCGATCGAAACCGTCACCGCATCGGACACGCGGGCCGCGCCGACTTCGCGTCCATCGACCGTCAGTCTCGCGAAGAGAATCTCGCCGGCCGGCCCGGACGCCCCGCTCTGGCCGCGGATCGGCCGCGTCCCGCCGGACCAGACGGCGTTCTGATAGGCGTCGATGACCTCCTCCGCCGGCCCGACCTTCGCGATCTCTCCCGCCTGCAGCCAGAGCACGCGTTTGCAGAGCCGGCGGATCGCCTCCATGTCATGCGACACGAACAGCACGGACATTCCCGCCTCGCCGGCGCGCTGGACGCGTTCGAGGCAGCGTTCCTGGAATTCCAGGTCGCCGACCGCGAGCACCTCGTCCGCCAGCAGGATGTTCGGACGCATGTTGATGGCGACCGAGAACGCCAGCCGAAGGTACATGCCGCTCGAATAGCGCTTCACGGGAACGTCCAGGAAATCGGGCAATCCCGCGAACTCCACGATCTCGTCCAGCCGCTCGTTCACGGCCGGCGCGGGAACGCCGTACATCGCCGCATTCAAGAAGATGTTCTCGCGGCCCGAGAGCTCCGGCTGAAAGCCCGCTCCGAGCGCCAGCAGCGGCACGACCCGGCCGTAGCCCGTCACCCGGCCCGACGACGGGCGCGTCACCCGGCCGATCACCTTGAGCAGCGTCGTCTTGCCGGCGCCGTTCGGCCCGATGATGCCGAGAATCGTGCCGGGCGTGATGCCGAACGACACGTCCCGCAGCGCCCAGATCTCCCGCTTGACCTTGCTGCCCAGCCGGTACCGCTTGCTGATGCGATCGACGTCGAGGACGTTCATGCCGGGATCACGGCCGCGCCGTTCTTCGAGCGCTCGCGCCGGAGCAGGACGATCTTGTCGGCCGCCACGCCGGCCGAGAGGAGGCGCTTGCGCGTGGCGGCGGGGCGCTCGAGCACGGCCACGATCAACACGTCGTAGCCCACGCTCCCGTGGTCTTCGATCGGCCGCACGGGGACGCCGAGGAACTTGCCGGACCGTTCGCCGTCGAAAGCCGCCACCGGATCGAGCCCCATCTCCTTCAAGAGCAGGAAGACCAGCTCGGCGGCCTCGCCGGTGCCATAGATCGCGACGCGCTTCTGGGGGGTGACGACGGCGGTGAGGCTCTCGCGGAGGTGACGCCGGACGTCGCGATAGAAGTCCAGCGAATACTTCATGAACTCGTACGTGAGCCGCGCGCGCCGCGCGACGCCCCTGGGGGTCACCAGGTACATCAGGCGGTTCGGCGCCACCGTGACGCACTTCACGTAGCCCTTGCGGACGAGCCGCTTCAGGTAGAGGTTCGTGAGGCCGAGCGCAATCCCGAGGCGCGTGGCGAGCGTACGCTGGGTGATGCGCGATTCCTGCTCGAGCGCCTCGAGCAACTGGAGATCTCGCCGGGATTCGGAGTCCATGGCGTCGGCGTTGCCGGCCTTCGCGGGCGGCGGCCACAGGAGGCGGACAGGCTCCCGCCCCGTGGGTCCCACGCGAGCACCGGCACGGGGTGTGGGAGCGTTCAAGACGTGAACGGGTTGTTCAGCGCGTGAACATAGGATTCTGGCGCAATTTCGCCTGATCTGTCAACGAGAACCGCCGAAAGCCCCTGTTCTCAACGCTTTTCGGCGAGCACGAGGTTCGAGATGCCGAACGGCACTTCGTAGGGCAGGCGCGCGAGCGCCCTGGCCAGGACGTGCGGCGTTCGATTGGGGAGGATGAGTCCGCCCGTTCCGGTCTTGACGATGCGAAGCCCCGCGCGTGTGCAGAGGCCGTCGAGGTACGAGGGCGAGTAGCGGAGCACCCACCGGTGCTCGGCGTCGTAGAGCCCGTATGCGAACTGCGCGGGGTTGTAGCGGTTCGGCTCGGCCACGAGGACGTACCGGCGGCTCACGCGCGCCATCTCGGCGACGACGGCGGCCGGATCGGACACGTGGTGCAGGATCTCCCAGCCGTACACCAGGTCGAAAGCATCGTGCCGGTACGGCAGCGTCCGCGCGTCGGCGGCCGTCAGCCGCGCCTCGGCGCGCAGCGGGTGGCGCGACAACATCACGCTCGAGCGATCGGTGGCCCAGACGTTGCCCACGTACCGGCGCACGTAGAAGGTGGAGAAGCCGTCGCCGCACCCGACGTCGAGCGCGCGGCGCACGGCGGAGAAATCAATCCAGCGCCGCAGCAGCCGCAGCCGCTGCTCGGCGAAGAGCTCCACCACCGGATGGTCGTAGGGACGGAACCCGTGATCGCGTTCCCAGTACTGCCGCTGGCGGGCGTCGGTGGTCACTGCTCAGCCATTGCGTGTCTCGCCTTCGAAAGGACGATTCCCTGCGTCTGGACCTCGTGATCGGTGTTGAACGCGGTGAAGGTCGTGCCGCGCCAGACGACCGCGCCGATCACCGCCCCGCACGCCGCGAGCATCACGCGACGCGACGGACGTGGAGTGCCCCTGGTCTGCCATCTGGCGCAGCGTCGACTCGAAGTTCCGGAGGAACCCGACGTGCGTCACGGCGAAGAGGACCCTCATGGACGCGTCACCAGCCGCAGGCGCCCGCGGTCGTCGAACTCGGCGACCCCCATGCCCACCGCCCGTTCGACCGCGCTCGACCACGCCGCGGCCATGCGCGGCCGGAGGTGCTCGTCGACGCCGAGCACCGCGCGGTCGAACGCGCGGCGATAGGCGTCGAGGCGCGCGTCGCGCTCCTTGTCCGCCATCGGCGCGAGGCGGGCGTCGCCGGAGAGCCGCGCGAGGCACAGGTGCGTCTGGTTCTTCTGGTGCTTGCTGAAGACCGGCTCGAAGCCGTTGGCCGCGAGCGCGCGCACGAGCGACGCCTGATCGAACGCCTGCACGTGCAGCGGGTTCAGCGTTGCCAGCATCGACTGCTTGCCGGCCACGAACTCCGCATCGTCCGGCTCGTTGTGCAGGTAGACGTGCCCGCCTGGCGCCAGCCGGGCGCGGAGCTCGGCAAAGAACTCCCGGGGACGCAGCACGTGCGTGAACATGTGGTTGCAGATGATGATGTCGAACGGACCATCGAAGGGAATCGTGAAGCGGTCGAAATCGATCAGGTCGGACGTCTCGATGCCGTAGACCTCGCGCAGCAGGAACTGCTGGCTCTCCCACATCGGCATCGCGTAGACCTCGAGGCCCGACGCGCGGCGCAGCCCGTCGAGGATCGTGCCGGCCCGCGACCGCACCTCGAGCACGCGCGCACCGCGCGCGAGCGGCACCAGCGCGCTGATGATGTCAACGTGCGCACTGTTCTCGAAGCGGTCGCGCAGGAGCGGCGCGAGCCACTCGCTGTTCCTCAGGCCGAGGTGATCCGAGACGAACACCCCGCGCGCCGCCAGGCGGCGCAGCTCCTCGCGCTCCGCGTCGCTGAGGGGATATGGGTTGAGCACCCGGTTGGTGATCTCCGCGGTGCCGCCTCGCTTGGCCGTCACCTCGCCGAAGTGCGCGAGGAGGAACCGGTACCGTTCGCCACACGGACGACGCGAGGCAAAAAGCACGCCGCAGGCGTGGCACAGCGCGTAGTTGTAATGCACCGACGACGCGTCAGGCGCCTTCTCGAGCAGGATCAGCTTGTTCCAGGGACACACGATTGTGAAGTGGTCGTGACCGCACGACGGGCAGAGATCGAACGCGATCCACTCCCGGCCCTCCGGATCCGGCGGTGCGACGCCGGCACCGACCGGTTGCCACTTGGGAGCCGGGACGTCGCTCGCGTCGAATGGCACGGTGCGCCCCGAGAGACGTGGCGGCTCGGGGGCCTCGGGGGTGTCGGCGGCGACCGCGCGCGAGAGCCGCGTCAGCACCATCGTGTTCTGCAGGAGGCCCTGGCGAAGCTCGCGGCGGAGGGCGCCGAGCTCCTCGTGCACGACGCGCAGATTTTCGTCGATCCGCTTCACATGTGAGCGGAGGGCATCGGTCTTCTTCAGCGCTTCCTGGGCGCGCTTCGCCGCGCGCCGCGCCTCGCTCACGCCCTGCTGGATGCGACCGTCGCCGCGCGCCAGCAGCGCGGCAGCGCGCATCGGAAAGCGCACGAGCGCCAGCAGCCATCGAAACGGTGTCATCGGGGCCCTCGTGGAGTCTACGCCGCGTGGAACACGAGGAGGTCGGTCTTTGTCCGGCGCGTGCCCAGGTATGCCAGCGACTGGCGCAGATCCGACGTCGGCCGTACGCGCGGCCCCGGATCGTGGCCGATATCGATGCAGTGTGAGAAGTGGCGCTCCAGGAGCTCGACGAGCTCGGCCACGTCGGCCCGCGCCCGCCGGAGGAGCTTCGGGTCGACCTCGATGAGCCACGAGATGTGGCGCCGGCCGACGAGCGACGCCGCGCCGCGCAGGACGCCGACCTCCGAGCCCTGGGTGTCGACCTTCACGAATGTCACCGCGTCCGCCTCGATGCCGAGACGGCCCACCCATTCATCAATCGACCAGACGTCAACGGGGACGCTGTCGTCGGGCGCCTCGGCGCCCGCGTCCAGCACGCGATGCCCACCGATATACCGCGACCGTTGCAGCCGCGCCTCACCCCGCCGCTCGCCGATCGCTACGCGGTCCGGCATGACGAGGCCGCGCAGCCGGTGCTCCACCACGTTCCGCACAAGGCAGGCGTAGTTGGCGGGCTCCGGCTCGGCCGCGTACACGGCGCGCACATCGCCGAGCATCACGCGTGGTATCGACGTGCGGCCGATGTTGGCGCCCACATCGAGCATCACGCCCCCGATGGCGACCTCGCGGGTCTGCAGGATCGCGCGGTACGGAAACCCTTGCGCCTTCGCCCGATCGATCCGCTCCTGGCTCGCGGCGTCGATAGGCACCCACCAGCGCAGGCCGTCGATCTCGACACGGCTCAGGGGCGCCGCGGCCGCGTCGGTCATCGCCAGCGCGTCGTGGTAAGCAGGAGAGGTGGCCTGCAGGTGCGCATCGCGCGCCTCGGCCGCGGCAGCGTCGTGCGCCATCAGGGGCAGATGCCGCGCGCGGTGCGGCATCAGCTGCCGAAGCACGGCATGCTTCAAGCTCGCGTGCCGGCGGGTGTCGAGGCGCGCGCGCGTCTCCTTGTGGCGCAGCTCCGCCGCCTCGAGCGCATCGCGAAGCCGCGCGATCGTGGCGAGATGGCGCAGGACCGTCCCCTTCAGATGGGTGATGACGTGCCTCCGCTTCAGTAGCGAACGCAGCAGCTCGCCGGCCGTCCAGGCACGCAGCGGCAGCAGAGCGGAGACCATTGGGGAGCGCTTGAACAGCATCTCCAGCTGAGGTGCGTAGAATCATCTGGATCGCTGAGCCGTTTGTCAACGTGGCGTGCGCCAGCCCCCCAGGAACCGGCGGCTCTGCTGGCGGGCCAGGCGGGCCCGCTTCGACGCGCGCTGGCAGAGGCGGCGGATCTGCGCTCGCGACTCGTGAACGGCGATACGCTGAGCCCGGTGGGTGCGTTTCAAGGCCAGGGCCCACCCCTCGCGCGCCTCGGTCCGGACGCGCAGGCCGGCGGCCCACAAATGGATCGCGCCCGCCAGCAACGGACGAAGGGGATACACCCAGAGCGGCCGATCCTCGGCGAGCAGCCGCACGAGCCACGCCAGCGGCACGAGCGCCGGACGCACGGCGCGCGCCGCGACCGGCTCGCCGCGCGCCGG
>JBOGIW010000324.1:0-5149 GCA_050748045.1 Vicinamibacterales bacterium
ACCTCAGACTCTTCGAACTTGATCTGGTTCTGCGTCAGCGCGGCGCGCGCCGGCTCGGCGTTGTCGGGCAGGATGTGCAGCGTCGCTTCCGATCCGTTGGCCTGAGCAGAGACCGACTTGATGTTGACGCCGTACCGTGCCAGCGCCTTGGCAACCCGGGCCAGCTCGCCTGGCCGATGACCGACGCGGATCGCGAACTCTGTCATGGCCTCCTCCACTGCGAGATTGCGTGATGGGCGATTGGGCGATCGACTGCCGAGAGGTTGTTTCGACTGCGCAATCTAATGCCGATTCGCGGGAATCGCAACTGTAGTCGCCAGGCGCCATTCACCAGCTGAATCGCCCGACCACTAACCAGTCCGTCTTCACATCATCGGTCCTGCCGGAATCGTCATGGGTCGTACGAGATCCGGGTGACTCGTGGCCGCTTGCGACCAGCCCCTGACTCAATCAATTACCGTCTTCCAATGCGGCGCTCCCACTCCGGCTCGAGGAGGTCCGCCGTGTGGAGGTCGAACGCTCCGGCGGAGCGTGGGTAAGACCCGCGGAACTCGGCGTGGCAGCGGTAGCAAACGGTCACGTCCGTGAGGCGGCGGTAAATCAACAGGTCGATCACGACCGCCGTGGCGAGGATGCCATAGGCGACGAGGTCGCGGTCGAACCAGTAGAACAGGGCGCTGATGATCGCGCCGATAACGACGAATGTCAGGCCGGCTTTCGGATCGAAGTCGCGGCGGACGTAGAAGTCGCCACCGTCGCAGATCGGGCAGCGGTCGACGCCCGAATCGGACCGCACGGCGTCGCCGACCGTCACCGGCATCTCGCGGCCGCAGCGGCCGCAGCGAATGCGGGCCGGCGGGTCGGCCGCCTCGAACGGGAGCGCCGCCCGACAACCGGGACAGCGCGCGGTCACACGCATCCCGCCGGGCATCAGACCGCCAGCCCCGTGGACAGGAGCACGTACACCGCGAGCACCTCGCCGACGACGACGGTGAAAAAATCCACGTATAGGATACCGGTCGCCGATTGCGTGGATCGGATCTTCGCCGTCTCCCACGTCATATAGCCGAGAACGGCGGGCGCGGCCAGGCCAAACAGCACACGCTGCCAGAAGAACACGCCGTCGACGGAGGACACGTAGCGCCGGAGCGACTGGCCGGTCGCGAGCGGCACGCCCACGGCCATCGCCAGCACCAGGCCGACGATCGCGATCCGCCAGACGAGCGTGGCAATATGGAAGCCCGTCATCTTCTGGAGGTGACGCACTTCCATGCTCGGGATGACGAGGTACCAGTGCCCGAGCACCATCGCCGTGCACGTGCCGCCAAGGAGCGCCGCCGAGCTGAGGGCGCTCGCGATCGCCAGCCCGTCGCCGGTGACCCCGCTTGTCGCCCTCACGGCCGCGCTCGCGTGGCTGGCAATGGCGGCAGCGCCGGCCGCGGACGCAACGGCCGCCAGCGGCGGCCGGAGCCGGGCCCACACACGTCCGGCGATGATCCAGTAGATCGTGAGACACGCCAGGGCGATCCCCAGGGCGGGCGGACCGACCCGGCTCGCGACGAGACCGTCCGCGAGATCAACGGGCGGACGGAACGCCAGCGCCGCGGCCAGGAGCGCCGCGGCGAGGCCTGCATTGAACCGGAAGAACTTGACGCCCGCCTCCTTCGAGACGAGCAGAAGCGTGAACGCGATCCCGATCCCAAGGTGGGCAAGGAAAAGATACAGAACCGCCATCCGCCGTTCCAGGTTCCCTCTACAGCGCTTTGTTCACCTCTGCCCAGTTCACCACGTTCCACCACGTGTTGATGTAGTCGGGCCGGCGCCATTGCCACTTGAGGTAATACGCATGCTCCCACACGTCCAGGCCCAGGACGGGCACGCCTTTGCCCTCCATCAGCGGGTTGTCCTGGTTCGGCGTGCTCATGATCGTCAGCTTCCCGCCGTCGTTCAACAGCCACACCCAGCCGCTCCCGAAACGCCCCACGCCAGCCTTGCTCCACTCTTCCTTGAACTTGTCGAAGCCGCCGAAGGAGGCGTCGATCGCGCCAGCAATCTTCCCCGTCGGCGCACCGCCCGCGTTCGGGGCCATCCACTTCCAGAACATGGCATGGTTCCAGTGGCCGCCGCCGTTGTTGCGCACGGCGGTGCGAACGGCTTCCGGAACGCTGTTGATGCCGCGGCACAGCTCGTCGACGCTCTTCCCCGCGAGATCAGGCGCCTTCTCGATCGCGGCGTTCAGGTTGTTGACGTAGGCCTGATGGTGCCTCGTGTGATGAATCTCCATCGTCTGCGCGTCGATGTGCGGCTCGAGCGCAGCGTACTCATATGGGAGCTTGGGCAGTTCGTGCGCCATGAATCCTCCTCGTCGGCGAAGGAGGCATCGTACTTCAAAAACACCGCGTGGAACTACTGGATCGACAGCATCCGGTCGAGCGCCACTCTGTTCCAGTGCTTCTCGCGGTCTGACACGACGACGCGGTTGTGGACGTTCCCGGCGATGAGCTCCTCGAGAATCCAGAGGAGGTGGTTCGGCGAGATGCGGAACATCGTCGAGCAGAGGCAGCCGAACTGATCGAGCGACAGAACGGTTTTCCGAGGCGCCACTTCCTGCGCCAGGCGATTGACGAGGTGGATCTCGGTGCCGACGGCCCAGACCGATCCCGGCGGGCTCTTGCGGACCTGCGCAAGGATGTACTCCGTGCTGCCGTTGTCGTCGGCTTCCTGGACGACCTCCCACGGGACCTCGGGATGGACGATGACGCGCACGCCGGGGTACTGCCGGCGGATGGCCCTGATCTGCGCGACGGTGAACCGCTCGTGAACCGAGCAGTGCCCCTTCCAGAGAATCATTTTCGCGTGAGCCACCGTGTCCGGATCGACCCCGCCGAGCACGTCGTGCGGATCCCACACCACCATCTCGTCGAGCTGGATGCCGGTCCCGTACGCGGTGTTGCGGCCGAGGTGCTGATCGGGGAGGAACAGGATCTTCCCGCCGCGCTCGAACGCCCACGTCAACGTGGCCTTTGCGTTGGACGAGGTGCAGACGGTTCCGCCGCGCTCGCCGACAAACGCCTTAATCGAGGCCGCGGAGTTGATGTACGTGACCGGCACGACGCCGCCGATGCCCATCTGCTGCAGTTCTTCCCAGCAGGTCTCGAGGTGGCCGGGCTCGGCCATGTCGGCCATGGAGCAGCCCGCGGCCAGGTCCGGGAGAATGACCTGCTGGTGCGGCGCGCGGAGCACGTCGGCGCTCTCGGCCATGAAGTGCACGCCGCAGAACACGATGAACTCCGCCTCGGGGCGCGCCGAGATGTGGCGCGCGAGCTTGAACGAGTCGCCCGTGTAGTCGGCGAACCGGATCACCTCGTCGCGCTGGTAGTGATGGCCCAGGACGACGAGGCGCGGGCCGAGCCGCTTCTTTGCCGCGGCGATTCGGCGCTCCATCTCCTCGTCGGAGAGGCCGAGGTACCGTTCCGGCAGCGCCTGGCGCTCGGCGAGATGTTCCTTCTCGAACTGCGTCAGCAGCGGGATGATCGAGGGCATCGATGCACGTGGCGCGCACCGGCGCGCGCTTGTGAAACTTTTCGCAAACCACCCACAACAAAAGGCCCACACCCGTGGGCCCACCGCACAGTATATCGCCCCCGAGGGCGCCGGCGCGAGTCAGGCGGGAACCGGAGTCCCGACAACCTGGTAAAGCGTGTCCCGCTCCAGCGGCTCGCGCCCCGCCGCCCGCACCAGGCGCGTCAGCTCCGCCGGCGTCATCCCTTCCGGCGTGCTCGACCCGGCCATGTGATAGATCTTCTCTTCCTGCACCGTCCCGTCGAGGTCGTCCACGCCGAACCAGAGCGCCGTCTGCGCCACCTCGATCCCCGTCGCAATCCAGAACGCCTTGACGTGCGGGATGCTGTCGCACACGAGCCTGGCCACTGCGTGCGTGCGCAGCGTGTCGGCGGCGCTCGGCGCCGGGAGCTTCCGCATCTGGTTGTGGTCGTTGTGGAACGCGAGCGGGATGAAGGCCTGGAAGCCGCCGGTCTCGTCCTGGAGCGCCCGGCAGCGCACCATATGATCGACGCGCTCCGCGTACGTCTCGATGTGGCCGTACAGCATCGTCACGTTCGACCGCATCCCGAGACGATGCGCAGCCCGGTGGATGTCGAGGTACCGCTCGGTGCCGCACTTGTCGTGCGCGATCTTCCGCCGCACGCGCTCCGCGAAGATCTCGGCGCCCCCGCCGGGCAGCGAGTCCAGCCCCGCGGCCATGAGCGCGCGGAGCACCTGCTCGTCCGACATCCGGTAGAGATCCGCGAAGAAGGCGACCTCGACGGCCGTGAAGCACTTCAGGTGAATCTCGGGGCGGATGCGCTTGAAGCCGCGCAGCAGCTCCGTGTAGTAGTCGAACGGCAGATCGGGATGCAGGCCGTTGACGATGTGCAGCTCGGTGAGCGGCTGGCCGGCCCGCTGCCGGAGCTTGTCCCACGCCTCCTCGAGCGACATGGTGTACGCGCCGGGCATGCCGGGCTGCAGCCGCGCGAACGAGCAGAAGAGACAGCTCGCCACGCAGACATTGGTCGCCTCGATGCGCAGGTTGTAGTTGAAGTACGTGCGCGCGCCGTGGCGCCGCTCGCGCTCGCGGTTCGCGAGCCAGCCCACGGCGAGCAGGTCGTCGCACTCGAAGAGACGGACGCCGTCCTCGAGATCCAGCCGCTCGCCGCGCTGGAGCCTGGCGTCGATGTCGAGGAGTCCTGCGTCGGCGAGGCGGCCCTGCATCCGTGAAACCCTCAGATCTTACCGTGGTATAGTGGGCCCCACAACCGACACGGCCCGGGTGCAGGGGAAGTGGGTGCGAAACCCACACGGTCCCGCCACTGTGAGCGCACATCGCGCGAGTCAGGAAACCTGCCCTGGTGTTCCTGTCTCTTTCTTTGGCGCGCGAGACGCCGGGAGGACACCATGCGCATTTCACCCCTCTTTCTCCTGCTGTTCTCTATCGCGGGCGTGAGCTCCGCCTCGGCGCAGGAGGGCCTCGCCGGCTCGGTCGTGGACCAGGACGGCGGGGCGCTGCCGCGCGCGCACGTGCGGCTGGTCGGCGCCGACGGCGCCGAGCTGGCGCAGAGCTTCTCCGATGCGCGCGGCGCGTTCCGCTTCG
>JBOGIW010000325.1:0-14516 GCA_050748045.1 Vicinamibacterales bacterium
GCCTCGTGCCGCTCGGCGCGCTCGCCGCGCTCGGCGGGGCCCACCCCTCCGCCACGATGCCGATCCTCGCGGCTGCAGCGGCCGCATTCCTCGTATCGGGCGCCGGTCCCGGCCTGCGTGACGCGAGGCTCCTCGATGCGGCGCTCGCCGCGCTCGCCGCGGGCGCCGTGCTCCAGGTGATGCCGATGCCGACCGCCGCGCTCGCGCTCCTGTCGCCGCACGTCGAAGGACTTCGAGCCACGCTCTCGGTCGACCCGGCCGGCGCGCCAGCCACCCTGAGCGTCGATCCGCGCCTGACGCGCGGCGGCCTGGCGTCGCTCGTCTCGGCCCTGCTCGTCTTCTGGGCGGCACGCGAGGCGTTCGGCCGCGGCGGGCTCGGGGTTGCGGCGGGGGCACTCGCGGCGATGGGATTCGCGACGACCATGGTCGCGTTCGTGCAGCAGGCCACCGCCCCCGATCTCCTGCTCTGGACGTGGAGGCCGGTGGATCCGGGGTCCCGGCCTATCGGGCCCTTCGTGAACCGCAATCACTTCGCGACGTGGCTGCTGATGGCCGCGTCGGTGACCGCCGCGTACCTGGCGGCGCGCGCCGGCCCCGGCCGCCATGAACCGTGGTCGCTGCGGCTGCGCGTCAGAGACTGGCTCGCAGACGGCTGGGGCCTGCTGCTCGCCGCCGCGCTCGTCGCCATGCTCGTCGGCCTCGTCGCGACGCTCTCGCGCGCGGCGATCCTTGGCGCCGGCGCGGCGCTCACGATCGCCGCAACCCTGGCCGCCCGGACCGGCGCACGCGGCCGGGTCGCGCGCCTCGCCGCCGCCGCCGTGGCCGTCCTCCTCTCGCTCGCGGTCTGGTCCAACCGCGACGCGCTGGCGCGGAAGTTCGAGGCGGCCACGACGACGAGCCGCGTCACGATCTGGCGTGAGACGCTTCCGATCATCCGCGACTTCGGGCTGGCGGGCACCGGCGTCGGGACCTATGGACACGCGATGCTGCGGTACCAGCGACCCGTTCGTGACGTCCACTTCAACCAGGCGCACAGCGAGTATCTCCAGCTCGCGGCCGAAGGCGGCCTGCTGCTGCTCGCGCCGGCCATCGTTGCCCTCGTCGCGGGCCTCCGGCTTGCCCGGCAACGAATCAGGGAAGACACGAGAGGAACCCGATGGCTACGGATTGGTGCCGCGGCCGGATTGGCGGGCGTGGCGGTTCAGGGGCTCTTCGAGACCGGCCTTCGCGTGCCCGCCAACGGACTGCTCGCCGCGGTGCTCGCGGCGATCCTCGTGCACCAGGTCCGGCAACCGATCGAGAGCCGCGGAACGGACACGACGCATCGGCGCGGGTAAACGCAGCAGGGTCGACGCCTACTCGCCGTTCTCGGCAAGCACCCTGGCCACAAATGCGTCGGCGTCATCGGGCGAACGGAACAGGCCGGGGTGCCGGCACCACACGTCGCCGGTGATCGCCTTTACCGGCCGTTCACCGTCGCAGAGCGCGAGCACGTCCCGCCGGACCCTGCCAAGCGGGGTGAGGCGTGGCACGTGGTCGTGCTTCATTCGACGCAGCTCCTCGCGGCTGACGATCAATCCCTTGAAGGTCGAGTGCTCGAACCGCTCACCGTTCACCTCCACGATCCAGTTCACCAGCATCTGGTCGTGAATGATGTACATGCCGATTCGAATCTCGTCTCCCGGCTTCACCTCGATTGGGCGATCGATCGGGAAGAAGACGTGGCACCGGTCCACGGTGTGGCCGGCGCCGGGCAGATTCGAGAGCGTCACAGTGGCCGAGAGGCTGGCGGAAAACCAGCCAGCGACGCCGTGCAGCGTCCCGGACCGGCGCGCGACGGACTGCGTGGCGAACGTGAAGACCGACGGGACCGGCGCCGAGAGGTCGACCGAGAACGGCGCGCCGGGGTCGGTCAGCAACTGATCGCGCGAAAGCACCCGCGCATAGGATGTGTTCACCGCCCACGCGCGCGCGGCGCGCATGTCGAATCCCGCGGATCGTCGCTCCCAGGACGCAACCGGAGCCATCAGGTGCGGACCTTCGACGGCGGCCACGCACAGGTCGATGCGGCCCGGGATCAACGTGCCGCCCGGCTTCAGGAACCTGTCCCGGGCGTCCGCAAAGCACCGGACGATGCCGGCATCGTAGCCGAAGTAACCAATCTGATCCGCGACAACCACGTCGGCCAGCTCGGGTAGATCGACATCAGAGGAGCACGCATTCAGGAACACGACCCTGTCGGAGAAGCCGTTGGCGGCGCAGATCGCCCGCGCCACCTCGATCATGCCGGTCTGCTCGATGGAGTACACGCGCCGGGCGCCCGCCCGACACGCGAGCAGGCCGAGAATGCCCGTGCCGGAGCCCAGGTCGACCACGACGTCGCCGGGGTGAACGGACTCGGCGATGGCCCGGTCAAACGCGGCGACCCGGTCCTCGTCGGTCACATATCGTCGATGCTCGTCGATGTGGGAGCTCACGAGGCGCCCGGGGCCGGGCCGTGGCCAACGATCTCGATCAGCGCCTTCCCGGACAACTCCTCGAGGAGCGCCAGCAAATCACGCTCACACGTCGCGTGGTCGACATCGAATTCGTCGAGGATGACGCTCCGAATCTCGGCCACTTGTCGCGGGTGCTCCAGCAGGGCCCAGACACGCGCTCCGACGGCATTCAGGCCGAAGTACATCCCACTGTTGAGGTCGAGGATGACGGCATCGTCGCCGAGCGCGCGCGAGACCTGATGCGAGGACGCAACGACAACCGACTGCAGCGAGAGGGGAGAGGCCATGGGCACGGCGCCAGCGCCAGGATCATATCATCGCGATCTGCGAGCCCCGGCGCCTCGTTCCCGACGTACAAGCCAGCCCGGCACACCGGCCGCGATTCGTCGCGCGTAGGCGAAGGGCAGCAGCGCCGCGCGCCGAGCTCCGTACTTCGTCCGGATGTACGCGGGAGAGGGGAAGAGATGCTGGCGCAAGAGCCGTGCTCGCGCCCGCCAGCCGCCGAGCGCGAGCAGATCGGACGCGAGCAGATCTACCTGGCGCCGGCTGCGCTCGAGAAAGATGCGGCTCGCCTCGCCGGCCGCAGGCACGGCCAGCACGTCCTCGACTGCCGAAGGCACTGGCGTGCCGAAGCGCGCCCTGGCGACGGCAATGCCGTGGGCGCAGAGGGCCCGTACGGCGCTGGCCGCCGCCGTCTGCGCGAACTCGTGAGCTTCCCGCGCGTCGAGCGACGAGGTGAGCAGATGAATGTCGTACGCCCAGATCAGGTTCTCATCGTCTTCGGCATGGTGCGCGACGCGGTGGACGCACGCGAGAAGCAGGGCGTCAACGGGGCACGCGCACATGGCATGCGTTCCGAGCGCCCGCACCGGGACGGCGCGAGCGAGCAGGCGCTCGACCGGAAGGACCGTCGCCAGCACATGGGGATTGAACACGCGCCAGTGAACATCGACCGTGTGCCGCACCGCGCCGCCCAGCGGTCGCCGCCACTGCGACTGCTGTGTGAGGAGGTCTCCGTCGATGGCGCCGCTTCGCTCGTATCCGAGCGCCGACAAGGTCCCGGCGATCGCGTCCCGGTCGGCGGCACGGATCACCAGGTCGCTGTCGCCCCGCGGGCGCCAATGCGGGTATCGATAGTGCGTGTGGGCGATCGCGGCGCCCTTCACGAGAGCGGCTCGCAGGCCGGCATCCCCGAGAGACGCGATCACTCGCCTCAGCTCGGCGTTGACCAGCTCGCTCACCAGCACGTGCGCGGCGGCCGCCGCTCGGAGCGTGCTTCGAAGCGACGCCGGCCACGCGTCGCGGTGCCCCGCGCTCACGAAGGTATCCCATGCGAGCGGGGCCAGCGTGTGCGTGCGAATCGCGTCGAGCACGGTCGGAGCCGGCTCGTGCGGCCGCGCGCCGGGATCGGTGATCGCGGCCACGAGGATTCGCTCGGCCGTGTCCGCGGCGGTTTCGGTCACGTGTGCGCCCGGGGCCACTGTCTCGCGGCCGTACGTGAGAAGGCCCGGCACCGCTCGGCGCGAGGCCCGGCAGCAGGGCACGAGAAGCCGGAGCGGCTCAGGCGCGGCGCTCCGTGGAATGGCCTCCGAAGAAGCGCCGCAGCCACAGCTCCAGCGCCAGCGTGTCGCTGATCTGCCAGCCAAGCTGGGCCCCCGCGTCGTGGGCCAGCGCCGTGAAAGCCTCGGGCATGCGCGATCGCAGCACATCGATGTCGACGAAGCCGTACGTCACCGACAGCGAGCGCGCATCGAGAAGCCGCGACAGCGTCCGCTGCTCGGCTCGTACGGCACGGTTGCTGACAGCGGTGAAGTCCGCCTTCGAGCGCCGAAGGCGAATCGCGTCCGGCATGATGCCTCGCATCGCCTGGCGCAGGATCGCCTTCATGACGCCCCCGCGGTTGACCACGTCGCCGGGAATGGACGCGACGAACGACACGAGATCCCTGTCGCCGAATGGGTAGGCGGTGTCGAGGCCATGCGCGACGCCCGGGCTCGTCGCCTGCAGCATCGACGCCCGGTAGTAGCCTGACGTCGCGTTCTGCCAGCACTGCCTGGCGTGATGGCTCGGAAAGCTCCGCGGCCGCCTCGAGCGATCCAGGGCGCGCTCGAGGCCGCGCCGGCGAAATGCCTTGTGATACCAGTCGGGGTACCGTCGCAACGCCTGCGCGCGTCCGATCGTCCGGCGGCCCAGCGGCATCAGCCATCCGGGCACGGCGGCGCGCAGCATGTCGTATCGAAAGCGCCGGCGAAAGCACTGCGGCGTCTCGTCGTTCAGCCACAACGGAAGCTCGGCGAGGTGACGCGTCAGCGTCCGGATGCGGCCGCGGCTGACAAGGTCCACCAGATAGGCCTGGCCCGCGAGGAGCTGATCGCCAAAGAAGCCGTCCAGGATGACACGGCACCCGACCCGCCGTGCCGCCGCGAGCAGCGCATCCTGCCCGTCCCACATCAGTCGCGGCATCTCAGTCCCCGCGACCCTCCCCTCCGCGCCCATCAGCAGCCGAATGCGATCGACGGGGATCTCGTCGACGTGAAGACCGTCCGCCTGCAGCGCCTCGATGAAAGGGCGTTCATCCGCCGCGGTTCCAGACGGAAACGCAAGCGTGAAGCCGCGCACGCGGCCGGGCTCGCCCTGACGCGCGGCGGCGCAGAGGATGGCGGACGAGTCCACGCCCCCGCTGACGGCCACGGCCACCGGGTGCGCACTGCGCAGGCGACGCCTGACCGACTGCGTGAACAGCGCGCCGAAATGTTCGACGTACTCGTCCGGCGCCGAGTACCGGATCTCCGTGGCGTGGAGGTCCGATACGGGAACGACGGTGGCGCGTTCGGCGCTCACCGTCACCACCGAGCCGGGCGGCACGCTCCACACGCCATCGAACCACGTGCGGTGGCCATCGAAGCAGCCGTTCAGGACAAGGTCGGCCAACCCGTCCTCGTCGGGCTTCGTCGCGACGCCAGCGTGGGCGAGCAGCGATTCGATCGCGGAAGCAAAGATCACCCGACCCGGGAAGAAGGCGTAATAGAGCGGCCTGGCGGCCATCAGGTCGCGCGCGAGAAGCACCCGCCGTCGTCGAGCATCGAACAGGGCGACGGCAAAATCGCCGATCAGGTGCCCGAAGCATCGATCGCCGAACACCCGGTACGCCGCGAGCGCCAGCGCTGGGTCGGTCAGGCCTTCCGCAGGCGAGAGCACATCGCCACAGCGGTCGATGAGCTCCTGGCGGTTGTCCAGGCGGCCGTCGAAGGAGAGCACCACGCCCCTCGACACGAGCGGCTGCCGCTCCGCCATCGACTCGGGCGTGACGTGGAAGTACTGGTGCTCGATCGCCGCGGCGCGATCGATCCACGATGCGCGGCCATCGACGGCCCGGTCGGACGCCGCGAGCGCCATCCGCGCGAGATCGCGCGGATCCACCGGGCACCCGTCGAAGTGGACGATGCCGACGGTTCCGCTCAAGCGACGGGTCGCAGGGACATCGCGAGCCGCACCATGGGAGAGGCATCGCGAACGGCCCTCGCGAGGAGGCAGGCGAACGCCGGGCGAGCCAACGCGCGCAGGATGCGGCTCCGCGGCAGCACGCGCGCAACAGACGGTCCCACGGCCTCGTAAATCATCAGGAGCATGCGCCACCCGAACCGACCTGCTGCCGCGCGCGACAGCCACGCACGAATGAGATGCGTTCTCACGTCATGCACGCCGTAAATCACCTCGGCCACCCAGCACGCCCGCGACATGTTGGCGCCGCCGTCACCCATCACGCCGCCCGTGCCCTGAACCAGGTCCTTGAACTTTCCATAGCACGTCAAGCAGGGCGGCTCGTATGGCTTCTTGGGCGCATCGATTGTGTGCTCAGTCATCTTCACTGGATCTCCCTGTCTTGATGAAAGTGTTCGAGCACGGCTTGCCGCACCATCGGGAGCCGGTCGATCCCTGGCGGGTACCGAAGCTTGTATCCGTCGACGGACGAAGCAATCCGGGCGTTGACGGAAAAGTTCCGCTGAAGGCGACGGCCGTTCTCGATGTCGCAGACGAAGGTGTTCCTCACGAGCTCGTAAAACAATTCGGCTCGACTCGTACGCTGGATCTCGACGCGGTCGCAGGCGGCCCGCTCGGTCGGCGCCGGCAGGATCAGGAAGGCCTCGAGCGGCACGTCCCGGTTCTGCACGAGGCGGTCATCCAGGCGAAACACGAGCTTATCGGCCTGCGGAGCCACCGGAATGCCGGCGTGCCCAACCCCCATCACCGACGCGGCGCTGTCGGGGAGCAGCTTGATCCGGCCGGTGCCGGCTCGAACCATCAGCTCCGCGCCCCTTTCGTCCACGATGAGAACATCGTCGGTGACGAGGCGATGCCCGGCCTGCATGAGCGATCCCGCCAGCGTGGACTTTCCGAAGCCGCAGTCGCCCAGCAACCCAATCCCCCGGCCGTCCAGGTCGATCACTGCCGCGTGAATCGGCTCGACGCCCTGGCGGACCAACGCGAACGACAACGCCTGCCCGAGCAGGAAGTTCTGGAGAACGGCCGCGTCGCCATGTTGCAGCGGCCGGTAGGCGACGTGCGTTCCGCACGGGGCGACGAGGAACTCGTACAGCCCCGACCACCGAAGATAGATCGATTCATCGCCGCGCTCGGCGCAGACGAACCAGGGCTCGTCTGGCGATCCGGCGACCGGCACTCCCCCGAACTCCTCGTCGCCGCCGCGGGCAAAGCGAACGTGTGGATCCGTTCGCCAGGTGTCCTCGCGGATCGGGAGCTCGAAGGGCACGTCGCTGCTCACGGAGACGCCGTACACGGAATAGCGATGCACCATCACACGCGCTCGAGGACGCGGGAGCCCAGCGTGACGAAGGAATCGCAACCGGCGACACCGTCCGAGCCCACGAGGATCCGGCCGTCGCACTCGAACCAGGCGTGCGCCTCGATCATGCCCCGGGGAGCCCGCCGGACGCCGACTCGCACCTGGCCGGGGCGATCGGCGCGGGAGAGCAGCAGATCGGCCGCGAGCGCCCTCACAAAGCACGTGCTGATGCCCGTGAGCCTCCGGCCGACGGCCTCGATCGCCCAGACGACGCGATCCTCGGGCGCGCGGACGGTGAGCTGAGCCAGCGGCCGGCAGCGTGCGACAACCCGCTCGAGGAGAGGCACTCGCAGGAGGCGAAGGCCCACCGCCACGTTGACCTGGACGACAAAGACGACGGCCGCGAGCGCGAGCTCCTGGCGCGAGAGCCGGCGACGTGGGCGATGGACGGCGATACGCATCACGACATCATGCCGGCCAGACGTCGAAAGAAGATCTGGCGGGAGGGTGGATGGCTCAGCAGCGCGATGGCGACCTCGCGGTGCCGGTTGAAGCGCGCCGTGCGCCGGATGATGGGCATCACGCCGTCGGCTTGCGCGAGCGTGAACAGATCGTCGATGTCGGCGTCACTCATGCGCTCGGCGGCTTCGCGAAGCTGCAGTTGTGCGGCGAACTCGTCGGCGCAGCGGGCCTTCCATGCGCGTTCGTACGGCGCCAGGTGCACCGCCTCGAGCCGGTCGCGTGCGAGCGCCGCCGCCAGGACCTCCGATGCCACGCGTGCGCTCAGAAGGCTGTAATAGATTCCGCCTCCGGTCGTAGCCTTTACCAGACCTGCGGCGTCGCCGATCGCGACGACGCGGCGGCCGTACGTCCGGTTGATGGGCGCGAGGGGGAGCATGCGGCGCCTCGGCGCCGGCGTCATTCGATCGATCCCCCACGCCTCTCGCGTGCGCTCGACCATCGCCTCGAAGAACGCCGAAGCCTCGCGGCTGGCCATCACGCCGATGCGCGCGTACCATCCGCCCGGACGGTGAACCGGCACCGCCCAGGCAAAGCCACCGGGCGCGATCTGCGATCCAAAGTGGACCTGCACGTGCCCGGGGCGCGTGCACGGCAGCTCCGCCTGCGCCGATTGCAGGTGCGCGCCGGGCATCCCCATGCCCAGGCGGCGTTGCAGGCCGTAGTTGGCGCCGCACGCGAGCACGACGGCGCGCGCGCGCTGGTCGTGGCCCCGATCGAGGCGGACCGTGACGCCATCCGCGTCGGGGGCGACGTCAATCACGCGCGCGCCCGATACGAGCGACGCGCCTGCGGCTACCGCACGAAGCGCGAGGCTGCGGTCGAACACGAGCCTGTCGATGACGACGGCTTCGACGCGGCGGGTTGTGTACTGGACGGTGAGCCGGGAAGGCGAGACGAACGTCGCGGTACGGACTTCGTTCAACCGTGCATCGCCAGGAAGACCGAACTCGCCGAAGGCGTCGCAGGCGAGGACGCCGGTGCAGTGCACGGGAGCCCCCACCTCGAGGTGCTCCTCGAGCACCGCGACGTCGAACCCGTCCTTCGCGAGACAAGCCGCGGCCATCAGGCCGCCGGGCCCGCCTCCGACGATGATGACGTCGCGCTTCAAGCCGGACCTCATTATACGCAGGCGATCACGGTTTCAGACGGACACGATCACAGTTTCGGGCCGCGATGCTCCCAGCGGCCGCGGCACGTGATCCAGAACGACAGCGCGACGAGGCGGAGATCCAGCCAGAGGCTTGCGCGTCGCACGTAGAGCAGGTCGACGCGGAACTTGTGCGCCCGCCGGAGGTCGCGCGGCGCGAACACCTGCGCCAGGCCCGTGAGTCCCGGACGCACGGAGTGCCGCGCCTCGTAGTTGCGAAACGCGTGGAGCGGCACGTTGCGTCCGTCGCCCCGCAGCTCGATTTCGCCGGGCATCAGCGGACGGGGACCGACAACGCTCATGTCGCCGCGGAAGATGTTCCAGAGCTGCGGCAGTTCATCCATCGCCGTCGCGCGCAGCACCCGGCCAACCCGCGTGATGCGCGCATCGCCGGCGCCCGCCTGTCGCGGCGCGCTCCCGCCGGGGGCGACGACCATCGAGCGGAACTTGAAGGCGCGGAACGGCGCGCCGCCTTGCCCGACACGAGCCTGCGTGAAGAACACCGGACCGCCGTCCTCGATCCGGATCGCCAGCGCGATGAGGGCCCAGAGCGGCGCCGACACGACGAGCCCCAGCGAGGCGAGGGTCACGTCGAACGCGCGTTTCAGCATCCCGTCGCCCGGCCCGCGACCTGCCGCAGGAGCGCGGCGTACGCCGCCGTCTGGCGGTGTCGATCGAAACCACGCGCGGCGGCGCGCGCCCGGCGCCCGAGCTCGGCCGCGAGCGGCGCGTTGCGGTACACGTCGAGGATGCGCGATGCCAGGGCGCCGGCATCGCCCGGGCGCACGAGGAACCCGCACGCGTGGCGGCCGGTGATGTCCGCCACCTCGCAGGCCTCCTCCACGGCGGCCACGTAGGGACGCCCCGCCGCCAGGATGCCGTACAGCTTGCTCGGTACGATGTACCCGGCGAGCCCGGGCTTCAACGAGACGAGGAAGAGGTCGGCGGTCGCATAGGCCGACGACATCGCCTCGCGCGGCTGGTACGGCACGAACATCACGTTGTGAAGCGCGCGCTCCCGGGCACGCGCCTCGAGCGCCGCCCGGCGGGAGCCGTCGCCGACCAGCACGAAGCGAATGCCGTCGTGCGCGCGGAGCCGCTCGGCCGCGTCGACGAGGACCTCGAGGTTCTGGGAGAGGCCGATGTTGCCGGCGTGCATCACCACGAACCGGTCGTGCAGCCCGTGCGCACGGGCGAACGGGTTGTCCTTCGGCCCCGGTGCCAGCGCCGCACAGTCGGCCCAGTTGTGGATCACCGTGACCCGACCGGGATCGGCGCCCTTGCCTTCCACGAGCCGCCGCTTCATGGTGTCGCCGAGGGCGATAATCGCATCCGCCTGCCCCACGAGGAAGCGGTTCACGAGCTCCAATCCCTTGTTGACGCCGCGGCTGTGAAAGTCCTCGACGAGCGCCGCTACCTCCGGGAAGATGTCCTGGCAGAGAAACACGAACCGCGCGCCGTGGCGGCGCGCGGCGACGAGCGCCGCGAGGCCAACGATGGGCGGGTCGGTCAGCGACACCACGACATCGGGCGCGGGAACGCGGAGCCCCTTCGCCGACGCTGACGCGAAGTAGGTCAGGTAGTTCGTCGCGCGGCCGGTGAAGCGCCGGGTACTGAGGGTCGTGCCCGCCGCGCGAACGATCTCGACGCCATGCCGGACCTCGCGCGCGGGCACGTCATCGGCGCCCCGCAACGGGTACCCAGTCACGACTGTGACCTCGCAACCGTGACGCGCGACCAGATCCTCGGCAAGCTCGGTCAGCAGCTGGCCCGTGGCGCCGAAGTCGGGCCAGTACGATCGGTTGAAGAAGCAGACGCGCATTCAGGCTCGCACCTTCTCGAGCACCTGATTCCCCATGACCAGCACGTCCATGTCGGTGCGGAGGAAGCAGTCGAGCGCCTCGGACGGCTGGTGGACGATGGGTTCGTTCTCGTTGAAGGAAGTGTTCAGCAGGACGGGCACGCCGGTCTGTGCACGGAACGCGTCGATGAGCGTCCAGTACCGTGGATTGGTCTCGCGGCTCACGGTCTGGAGCCGGCCCGACCCGTCGACGTGCGTCACGGCCGGGATGACGCCACGCCTGTCCCGCCGCACGGGATAGACCTGCACCATGAACGGATCGGGTACGGCGTTCTCGAAGTAGTCGTCGAGCGCCTCGACCGCAACCGACGGAGCGAACGGACGGAACTTCTCGCGGAACTTGATCCGGGCGTTGATGACGGCCCGCATGTCGGCACGCCGCGGATCGGCGAGGATGCTGCGGTTGCCCAGCGCGCGGGCGCCCCACTCCATGCGCCCCTGGAACCAGCCGACGACGCAGCCGGCGGCGATGCGTGACGCGGTCCAGTCGCACAGCGCTTCGTCGCCCGCGATCCTCCGCCGCGCGACGAGGCCGTCGACCTCGCCCGTTCGCGCCGCGATCGCCCGCTCGATGGACGCCTCGTCGAACTCGGGGCCCCAATAGCCATGGGTCATGACGAAGTCGCGCCGGCCGCCGAGGCGGTGCCACACGGCGAGCGCCGCGCCGAGCGCCGTGCCGTTGTCGCCCGACGCCGGCTGGATGTACACGTCGCGGAACGGCGTGCGGGCGCGGATCTTCCCGTTGGCGACGCTGTTCATCGCGCAGCCTCCCGCCAGGCACAGCCGCGGCAGCCTCGTGCGCGCGTGAAGGGCCCGCAGCACGGCGAACGCGGCCTCCTCGTACACGACCTGGAGCGAGGCGGCGATCGCTTCGTGCCGCTCGTCCAGCGCGTCCGCGCCGCGGCGTCTCGGACCGAGCAGCACCTCCAGCTTCTGCGTGAAGACCGGCCCAAGGACAGGCTCGCCGTCGCCCCACGTCATGGCAACGCCATCCGACGCGTGGCTGAAGTACGAGAGATCGAGCCGGACCTCCCCGTCATCATCGACCTGGACGACCTGGCGCAGCTCGCGCACGTAACGGGGCTCGCCGTACGGCGCGAGCCCCATCACCTTGAATTCATCGCCGTACTGCGGAAAGCCCAGGAACTGCGTCACGGCCAGGTAGAGCAGGCCGAGCGAATGTGGGAAAAAGACGCGCCGTTGCACGTCGAGGTCTGCGCCGCGGCCGACGGCCCACGACGTGCTCACGAAGTCGCCGAATCCGTCGATGGCGCAGACCGCGGCTTCGTCGAACGGACCCGCGAAGAAGCTGCTGGCCAGGTGCGCCGGATGATGCTCGACATGACGAAGCCGGCGCCGCACCCGCTCGACGGGGAGCCCGAGCGTCGAAGCGAGCCGTCGATCAATCGCCTGCACGGTCGCGGCGTTGCGTGCGCGGTCGCGGATCAGCCCGCGGCCGGGCCGCGCCCGGAGCGTGAACAGCGCCTTGCGCCACAGGTGGGCGCGCGGATCACGCGAGACGGCAAAGGCGTCGATGTCTTCAGGCCGTGCGCCTGCGATCGCCAGGCATGACGCGATGGCCTCGTCGGGAAACCCCGCCCAGTGCTTGACGCGGCGGAACCGCTCCTCCTCCACCGCCGCGAGGAGCCGCCCGTCATCGACGAGCACGGCCGCGACGTCGCCGTGATAGGCGTTGAGTCCGAGGATCAGCATGAGGCGCAAGCGGGAGGAAGCCGGAGCAGATGCTGCAGGCGGCGTGCGAACGCGTCGGCGCCGAAGCGGCGCCGCGCGGTTTCGGCGGCCGCAGCGCCCATGCGGTTGCGCTCGTCGCGACCCGTCAGCAGCCTGACGATCGCCCGCTCGAGCGCCGCGCCGTCGCCGGCAGGCACGACCACGCCCGTTCTGCCGTGCTCGACGATCTCCTCGGCGGCGCCCGCGGCCACGATGCACGGGATGCCCGCCGACATCGCCTCGACGTAGACGAGTCCGAATCCTTCGCCGGGGCTCGGCATCACGAAGAGCGTGGCCTCCCGATAGAGCGCCGCGAGACGCTCGTCACCCACGACGCCCTCGAACCGCACGGCCCCGTCGAGGCCGAGCCCGGCGGCTTTCGCGGCAAGCCTCGCCTCGTCGTCGCCGCCTCCGACAACGACCAGGCGGGCGTGCGGAACGGCGCGGCAGACGCCCGGCCACACGTCGATGAGCAGGTCGTGTCCCTTGTATCGCTCCGCGGCAGCCATGCGTCCGACGATGAGCGCGTACGGCGCTGCGCCGCGGTAATTGCCGGCGACCGGCAGACCCGGAAGGCCGGGCGCACAGACTTCCACGGTCCGGCCCGCGAGCGCGGGGTTGGCCTGCCGGAACCGGGCCGCCGTGTGGGCGGACACAGCGGCAATCTTCCAGGCCGCGTGGCAGCCCGCGCGCTCGAGGACGCGGAGCGGCTTCCAGGCTTCCACGCCGTGCAGCAGCAGCACGACATGCGCGCCGCGCCACGCGAGCGGCAGCGCCACGGGCAGCAGGTGGAGGTGCTGCACGATGACGAGCGTCCGCTCGTCCACGCGCGCGGCGACGGCGGCAAGCGCCGCGAAGCGCAGCCGTCGTCCGGCCGCTCCCCGAAAGACGACGCGCGCGTCGCCGGGCCACGCGGCTTGCCGCTCGTCGTCCAGGGACCAGATCTCCAGCGCGTCCACGCCCGTGCCAAGTCGCTCGGCCAGCGTCGCCGCGTACAGCCGCGTGACGGCCGAGACGCCGTCCTTCCCGCCGACGCGGGGGGTCATGATGATCGCGCGCGACCAGCCGGCGCTCACGGCGTGGCGGGAACGGCAGCCGCCTGCAGCCGCGGCCTCGGCAACGCGAGGTACCTCGCGGCAACGGCGGCCGCGATGCCGTTCCACTCGTACCTCGATGCGGCCAGCGTGCGGCCGCGATTGCCCATCGCTTGCGCCTGGCGCGGATCCTCGACGAGGCGAAGAATCGCATCAGCGATCGCGGGCACGCTCTGCTCCACCCAGCACCCCGCCTGGTGCCGTTCGACGTCGGCCCACGGGCACGTGCGTGTCACGACCACGGGCACACCCGCGGCCATGGCCTCGAGCACGCTCATCCCGAAGCTCTCGGAGTCGGAGCACATCACGAGCGTCGAGGCCCTGGCGAGGAGCGACTGCCGCCCGGCGGCGTCAACCGGGCCCGTCCATGCCACCGCGCCGGCGTGGCGTCCGGCGCGCGCCGTGAGCCGTCGCCTCGAGGCCGGGTCGTCCGGTCCCGCGATGACGAGGCGCGCATCGGGACACCGCGCGCGCACCGACGCGAACGCATCGATCAGGAGATCGAGGCGTTTGATCGGGTGCACACGGCCGATGAAGAGCACGAGCGGCGATCCACCGGCGACGGCCCGCCTCGGCGGCCCGAGGTCGATGCCATTGGGAATGCACGCCACCGGCGCGCCGGTCCCCAGCGCGAGGAGCGTCTCGCGCTCCGTCTCCGAGGTGGCGTGCAGCAGGCTCGCCCCATGGACGACCCGCCGATCGTACAGGGCCCATCCCGCCCGCTTGCGCCACCGGCGATGCGCGCGCGCCGCGGGCTCGAGCATGCCGCGCGGCGACAGCACGTAGGGCACGCCGGCACGCGCGGCTTCGCGGGCCGCCGCCCACACGACGCGGTTCCAGAGACCGTGCACGTGCAGGG